>NZ_CP035951.1:1200000-1500000 GCF_013376875.1 Acidovorax sp. JMULE5 | reverse complement strand
TTGCGCCTTGTCTTCCGACAGGCGCGGGTTGGTCTTCATGAGGCGGCGCGCCACGCCATCGGCGCTGTCGTAGGTCTTGAGGTCCTTGTTGCCCTGGTGCAGCTGCTTGATTTCGTCGATCCATTGCGCATAGCGCGTGGGCGCCTGCGCGGGCCGCGTGGCGGGCAAGCCGAAGCCTTCGAGGTTGACCAGCTTGCGCACGCGTTCGGGCCGCACACCGGCGTACATCATGGCCACGTTGCCGCCCATGCTGTGGCCAACGAGGTCGATAGCCTCGCCGGGCGCGTAGTGGTCCAGCAGCAGGTCCAGGTCGGCCAGGTAGTCGGCAAAAAAGTAATGGTCGGCCTGCGCGCTGGACGTGAGCCCGAAGCCGCGCCAGTCGGGCGCGATGATGCGCCGCTCTTGCTGCAGCGCGTCCACCGTGAACTGGTAGGAGGCGCTCACGTCCATCCAGCCGTGCACCAGCACCAGCGTGGGCAGATGGCTCTGCTCAGGGCCCCAGTGGCGGACGTGGTAATCGAGGTGGCGCAATGGCAGCGTGCTGCTGCGGGAGGGCTTGAGGGCTTGGTACATGGAGAGAGGGGCAGGGCGGTCAGTGTGGGGTGGGGCTGCGCAGGTGGCTGCAAAGCACGCATCCGGTGTGGCGGCAATGTTACGTCGGGTGCCAGCCAGCCGTGGGGCGGGGCCTGTCGCCTAGGTGGCTCAAGGTAGTGAGGGAGGCGGAGGCAGCGAAAGCCAGGGAGCGCGATGGGATGTGCCCCTCCAGGCAAAGGGCCTGCAACGGACAAAAGACGGATAAGACCCCTTGGGTATGGAAATTGCTGTTTTGACGCACATCAAGCAGCGCATCGTCGAATGTGCTGCGCCTATTCCCACGAAGAGGTCTTATCCGATGGCGTCCCCGTCTGCCTTGTCTCTGGACCTGTCCGCCCTGCAGCGGCGGCCGGTGTTCACCTCGGACGCGCGGGTGGATTCCCATGATCTGGTGGCCCGCGAGTTTTCGGACCACGGCCTGAAATGGTGCAGTGGTGCGGTGGACACTGCGTTGTCCAAGGTGCGCATCCGCCAGTTGCAGATGTTCATGCTGCAATACGGTGCAGAGGTGGAAATCCGCCCGCGCCCTTTCGATGATTTTGTCCTGGTGCATCTGTCGCTGTCGGGCGTGGCCGAGATGGTGTCGGATGGGGTACCGATCCGCCTGCCTGCGGGGGCCGCTGCGCTCATCGCGCCGCGCCGCGACCTGCACATGCGCTGGCAGCAAGGCGCGCGCCAGCTCATCCTCAAGGTGCCGTGCCAGTTGTTGCGGGCCTGGGCACCCGAATCTCTGCAGAACGACACCCGTTTTGTGCACCCCATCGTTGCGCTGTCCTCGGTGCAGGGGCAGCAGTGGCATTTTCTGATGCAGTCCCTGCTGCACGTGAGCCAGCAGACGGTGGAGAGCGCCGCCCATGTGCGCTGGGTGGATCACATGGAGAGCAATGTGGCGCTGTTCCTTGCATCGTGTGCGCAGGGCATGCCGGTACCCACGCAGCCTACGGTGCCACAGATCGAACTGCCTTCCAGTGCCGCCGCCGCAGGCGACCTGCGCCGCCTGGAGCGGCTGGATGACTACATGCGCAGCCGCCTCAGCGCCCCCGTGGCGCTGGAAGACCTGGCGCGTGCCGCTGGCGTGAGCGTGCGCGGGCTGAACATGCTGTGCCAGCGCCACCATGGCGAGTCCCCCATGGTGCTGTTGCGCAACCGCCGACTGGACGCCGTGCGTGCGCGGCTGCTGGAGCAGCCGGGCCACTGCGTGACAGATACCGCGCTGGAATTTGGCTTTGGCCACTTGGGCCGCTTTTCGAGCTACTACCGCGAGCGCTTCGGCGAGCTGCCGAGCCAGACGGCTGGCGCGTAGTTTCACTGGCCACCCCGACTGCTGCAGTCGCCTGCGTGGCGCAGGGGCTGCCGCATGCTCCGGCGTTGCACAACTTGCATCAGATTTGCAAGAACCGGACAGGCGTTGCGCGCACTGTGCCGATACTGGATAGCGCGAGTGTGCTTCGATTTTTAGCATGGAGGTATCCCCATCCAAGAGGTGTTGCCCATGTCTGAAATCCCCGTTGTTGAAGTCGCACCACCCGCCTCGCTGAAGGCCCAGCGCCAGGTGTTTTTCCCGCAGCCTGATGGCTCCAACGTGCCGTACCGCGTGTTCAGCGCGCAAGAGGTCTATGACCGCGAGCAGGAGCGCATCTTCCGTGGCCCCGTGTGGAGCTTTCTGGGCCTGGAGGCCGAGATCCCCAATGTGGGTGACTTCAAATCCACGTTCATTGGCGATACGCCCGTGGTGGTCACCCGCACCCCTGAAGGCCTTTCGTGCTGGGTCAACCGCTGCGCGCACCGTGGCGCCATGGTGTGCCGCGAAAAGCGCGGCAATGCCGCCAGCCACACCTGCGTGTACCACCAGTGGAGCTTTGCGGCCAATGGCGACCTGCAGGGTGTGCCGTTTCGCCGGGGCCAAAAGGGCATGGTGGGCATGCCCAAGGACTTCAAGCCCGAAGAACACAACCTGCACAAGCTGCGCGTGGACAGCTACAAGGGGCTGCTGTTTGCCACCTTCAGCGGCGAAACCCCACCACTGCCTGACTACCTGGGCGCCGAGATGCGCCCATGGATCGACCGCATCTTCCACAAGCCCATCGTCTACCTGGGCTGCACGCGGCAGTACTCCAAGTCGAACTGGAAGCTGTACTTCGAGAACGTCAAAGACCCTTACCACGCCAGCCTGCTGCACCTGTTCCACACCACCTTCAACATCTTCCGCGTGGGGATGAAGGCGCGCTCCATCCCGGATGCGAACCACGGCCTGCACAGCATCATCACCGTGACCAAGCCTGAGGTGGAGACGGACACCGCTGCGGCCTACAGCGCGCAGAACATCCGCTCGATGGACGAAGGCTTTGCGCTCGAAGACCCGACGCTGCTGGGGCAGATCAAGGAGTTCGATGAGATGACCACCAACCACATCCAGCCCATCTTTCCGCAGCTGGTGGTGCAGCAAATCCACAACACGCTGGTGGCGCGCCAGTTGCTGCCCAAGGGGCCCAGCAACTTCGAGCTGGTGTTTCATTTTTTTGGCTACGAGGACGACACGCCCGAGATGCGCGAGCTGCGCCTGCTGCAGGCCAACCTGGTGGGGCCTGCGGGCTATATCTCGATGGAAGACACCGAGGCCACCGAGCTGGTGCAGCGGGGCACGGTGCGCGATGGCGACAAGCACTCCTACATCGCCATGGCGCGCGAAGCGCCAGACCAGCAAGACACCGTCATCACCGAAAACCTGATCCGCCGCTTCTGGGTGGGCTACCAGAAGCTGATGGGCTATTGAGGAACCACCGAGATGACAACACAACTACAACGACTGCAACTGTGGACCGAGCTGCTGGAGCTGCAGCACCGCTATGTGAGCGCGCTGGACACCAACCGGCTTGAAGACTGGCCTGGCTTTTTTGTGGAGGACTGCCGCTACGAAATCATCCCCAAGGAGAACTTCGACGCGGGCTTTCCTGCGCCCATCGTGTACTGCCGCAACGCCGGCATGTTGCGCGACCGTGTGCTCTCCCTGCGCCACGCCAACATCTTTGAAGACCATGCCTATCGCCACGCCACGTCGGGCCTGGTCATCACCAGTGTGGAGGACGGCATGGTGCGCACGCAGTCGAGCTACATCGTGGTGATCACCGGCCAGGCCGGGGATTCCAGCGTGTACCAGGCGGGCACCTACCTCGATGAGGTGGTGCAACACGAAGGCGAGTGGCGCTACCGCAGCAAGCGGGTGGTGTACGACACCTTGCGCGTGCCCACCTTGTTGGCCACCCCCATCTGAGATCCACCATGCAAACAACCACAGACATTGAGACCACCGGGCACACCTGCGCCGCCTGGCACGACGTGGGCGAACCCGATGACTTCCCGGACGGCGCCGTCTGGCCCGTGGTGGCGGGCGGACTGCCCGTGGCGGTGTTCCGCGAAGGAGAGGGCTTGTACGCCCTGTACGACCTGTGCACCCACGGTGCCGCCAAGTTGTCCGATGGCTACGTGGAAGACGGCTGTGTGGAATGCCCCTTGCATCAGGGCACCTTCGACATCCGCACGGGCGCTCCCTGCAAGGCACCGGTCACCGAAGCGGTGCGCACGTTCCCGGTGCGCGTGGTGGCGGGGCGGGTCGAGGTGGGCGTGTAGTGCACACCGATTTTCTTTTGAACGTTGTTAGACAAGGACTCAAGATGGCTCTCACATTTCGCTCATCCTCTCGCGTGCACGTTGTGGCACGCCTGACGGCTCTGGTGGCCTTCGCGGCCTGCACTTGCGTATCTGCGATTGCGCAGTCCGGCCCCATCAAGGTCGGCATGGCGCTCGATATCTCGGGCCCATTTGCAGGCCCCGGTGCCGAGGCGCGTGACGGCTTTGCCCTGGCGATCAAGCAGCTCGGGGGCAAGCTGGGCGGCCAACCGGTCGAGTTTGTGCAAACCGACATGGCCGGCAGCCCCGACCAGGCCAAGCAGCTGGTGGACCGCTTTGTGCAGCGCGAGAAAATCGACCTTTTCACCGGCCCCATCGCGTCGAACGTGGCGCTGGCGGTGGCGCCTTCGCTGTTCGCGGCCAAGGTGCCTTACCTCTCGAACAACGCCGGTCCCAGCCAGCTCGCAGGCGCCCAGTGCAACGCGTATTTCTTCGGCACGGCCTACCAGAATGACCAGTTCCACGAGGCAGCTGGGCAGTTTGCTGCCGATCAGAAATTTGGCCGCATGGTGGTGATGGCGCCCAACTACCCGGCGGGCAAGGACAGCATCACCGGCTTCAAGCGCAAGTACAAGGGCCCGGTGGCCGACGAGATCTACACCAAGGTCGGGCAGATCGACTACGCCACCGAGCTTGCCCAGCTGCGCGCGGCCAAGCCTGATGCGGTGTATTTCTTTTTGCCAGGTGCCATGGGCATCAACTTCATCAAGCAGTTTGTGGGCGCAGGCCTGTCCAAGGACATCACGCTGGTCACCAGCGGTTTTTCGGCCGACGAAGACATCATCGGTGCGGTGGGCGAACCGATGTTGGGCCTGTTCAACACCACACACTGGGCGCATGACATGGACAACGCGCCCAACAAGGCCTTTGTGACCGCCTTTCGCAAGGAATACGGCGGCCGCTATCCTTCCATCTACGCAGCTCAGGCTTATGACGTGATTGCCGCCATGGACGCCGCTGTGAAGGCCGTGGGCGGCAAGGTGAGCGACAAGGAGGCTCTTATCAAGGCCTTTGCCAAGGCGCAGTTTCCTTCGGTGCGTGGCACGTTTCGATATGCCAACCTGGGGCGGCCGCGCGCGGCAGGACCTGTATCTGGATGACCTCTGCAAGGAATGGGAACAGGCATTGAAAGGACGTCTGACCTATGTGCCGGTGCTGTCAGACTCCCCCGAAGCCGATGGTTGGACGGCGCGTAGGGGCTGGGTACATCAGGCCGTGTTGCAAGACCATCCCGATTTGTCGCAGCATGAGGTGTATGCCTGCGGTGCGCCCGCCATGGTGAATGCCGCGCGGCGCGACTTTACGGCCGTGGCCGGGTTGCAGCTTACCCGGTTCTTTGCGGATGCCTTCGTGGCACAGCCGGGGTGAGCGCAGATCAGTGCGGTGGGCCAAGACGCTGGCGTGTCTCTGAGGGCGTCTCGCCGAAGCGCCGGCGGTAGCCTTCTGCAAAGTGGCCGAGGTGAAAAAATCCATAGCGCGCGGCGATGTCCGACACCTGCGGTGCCCGTTCTGCAACTTTGCTTTGCAGCGCTGTGCGGGCGGCATCAAGCCGCAAATCCCGAAGGAAGGCCATGGGGCTTTTTCCCGTGCATTGCGCAAAGGTCTGCTGCAGCGAGCGGGCGCTGACGCCCACATGCGCGCACACATCGGCCAGGGTGATGGGTTGTTCCAACTGGCTGTGCATGTACTCCTGCGCACGCTTGACCACGCGCGGCAGCACCGTGGGCACTGCGCCAGAATTGAATGCACCCGAGGCCAGTGCCGCTGAGTAGTTATGTCCTGTGCTGAGTAGCAGGCTGGTGAGCAGGTGGTTCTCGGCCTGCTCGGCCAGCACCGGGTGGCCCAGCAGGAAGGCATTGGTCTCCACCGCCGAGCGCAGGTAGGCGATAAAGCTGGCCATGCCCATGAGCGCGGGGTTGGCCAGGTCCACCCCCAGGTCAAACACCAGCGCTTGCTGCATGGGCGCCTGCAGCAGGGCCGACAGGCGGGCGTGCAAGGCCTCGCGGTCGATCTTGACGATGAACTGCGGGCTGTCTTCGTGCCAGCGCATGGACAGTGGCTCGGTGGGCGAGGGCAGCGAGGCCATGAGCGCATGCGATTCCACCGCCTGGCCGCCGCAGCGCACCGTGGCACCACCGCGCAACGGTATCTGCAGCAGGTAGAAACCGCCCAGGTGGCCAGGCTCGATGCGCACCGCCGGCCCGTACTGCACGTAGTTCAGGCTTGCGTCGCGGTGCAGGGGCACGCTGTGGTGGCAGGCGTCAAGCTGCGCACCAGGGCGCAGTGTGGCCAGGTCATGCGGGCAGAACACGCGGCCCACGAACTCGCGCGCCTCGTCAAGGTCGTGGCTGTCGAACAGCCGATAGCGCTCCAGCGGTAGCGGGTGCGCGGTGCTGTTCTGCTGGGCGGTGTGCATGCGGTTTGGCCGGTGGGGTGTTGGTTCTTGGGCAAGCACGAAACACGCCACGGCAGGGGCGCGAAAACATGCGTTTGCGGGATACGCCCTGCGCTTTCGGGATGCGGATGCGCGGGCTGCTTTTCTATTCTTGTGCATGCCTCGGATGCTGCGCAAGAGCGTTAGCACCGGGTGCATGGGGGCGGATGTGACGGCGTGTTACCGCTGCTGCACTGCAACAGTCATTGCAATAGCCACAGGAGTCAGCATGGTCCAGGGATTTGAAGGCATGCGCGGCAAGAGCGCGATCGTGACCGGGGGCGCCACCCTCATCGGTGCCGGGGTGGTGCGTGCACTGCACCAGGCTGGGGTGCGGGTGGTGGTGGCCGACATCAATGCCGAGGCCGGACAGGCCCTGGCGGACGAGTTGGGCGATGGGGTGCTGTTCAGCCGCACCGACATCACCGACGACGCCCAGGTGGCCGCCTGCGTGGCCCTGGCCGCCGCGCGCCATGGCGGGGTGAACTACCTGGTGAACCTGGCATGTTCCTATCTGGACGACGGCATCGCGTCGCCGCGCGCGGACTGGCTGGCCTCTCTCAACGTCAACCTGGTCAGCGCGGTGATGGTGCTCAAGGCTGTGCGCCCGCATTTCCAGCAGGCTGGGGGCGGGGCGGTGGTTAACTTCACCAGCATCTCCTCAGGCGTGGCGCAGACCGGGCGCTGGCTCTACCCGGTGGGTAAGGCGGCCATGGTGCAGCTCACGCGCAGCATGGCCATGGACCTGGCGGGCGAGGGTGTACGCGTGAACAGCGTCTCACCCGGCTGGACCTGGTCAGCCATCATGGACCAGCTCACCGGGGGCGACCGCGCCAAGACCGACCGCGTGGCCGCGCCCTTCCACCTGCTGCGCCGCGTGGGCGACCCGGCCGAGGTGGCCAACGTGGTGCTCTTCCTGTGCTCGGACCTGGCCAGCTTCGTGACCGGCGCCGACTATGCGTGCGACGGCGGCTACTCGGCCATGGGGCCCGAGTCGTACGAGCCGGCCATCCCCAAACTCATGTCGTGAAGGAGCAGCCATGACCATCCGATCTGTAGGCATCATCGGTGCCGGTTTCGCCGGCCTTTCCACCGCCAAGGTGCTGCGCGCCTTTGGCTTTGAGGTGACGGTGTTCGAGAAGGAGCCTGACGTGGGCGGCGTGTGGGCCGCCTCGCGCCGCTACCCGGGCCTGACCACGCAGAACCCGCGCACCACCTATGCGCTGTCGGACTTTCCGATGCCAGCCAGCTACCCCGAGTGGCCCTCGGGCCAGCAGGTGCAGGCCTACCTGCAGTCATATGCCGAGCACTTCGGCCTGGTGCCGTACCTGCGCATGTCCACCACGGTGGAGAGCGCGGTGCTCGATGAAGAGGCCGGTGTGTGGACCGTGAAGGCGCGCCGCGCAGCGACTGGGCAGGGCGGCGCCTTGCCGGCCGAGGTGTATCGCTTTGATTACCTGGTGGTGTGCAACGGCATCTTCAGCGAGCCGGCCGTGCCGCAGTACCCGGGCGCGGATGCCTTCGTGGCTGCAGGCGGGCGCGTGTGCCATACCAGTCAGTTCAACGACGCGAACGAGGCGCGCGGCAAGCATGTGCTGGTGGTGGGCTACGGCAAGTCGTCGTGCGATGTGGCCAATGCCATCGCGGCCGACAGTGCCAGCACCACGGTGCTCGCGCGCCACCTCATCTGGAAGATCCCGAAGAAGTTCATGAACGTGCTGAACTTCAAGTTCCTGCTGCTCACGCGCATGGGCGAGGCGCTGTTCAAGTACATCGAGCCCAAGGGTTTCGAGAAATTCCTGCACGGCCCGGGCCTGCCGGTGCGCAACTCCATGCTGGGCAGCGTGGAATCGGTGGTCACGCGCCAACTCAAGCTCCGCGAGATCGGCCTGCACCCGGGCACGCCGCTCGAAACCATCGCCCGCAGCACCGTGAGCCTGGTGACCGACGGTTTCTACGAGAAGGTGGCCGCTGGCGAATTGGGCGTGCGCAAAGGCGTGAGCATCCAGACCCTGAAGCCCGGACAGGCCGTGCTGAGCAACGGTGAAACGGTGCCTGCCGACATCGTGGTCTGCGGCACGGGCTGGCACCAGCAGGTGCCGTTCTTCGATAGCAGTGTGCTGCAGCGTGTCACCGATGCGCGCGGCAATTTCCGGCTGTACCGGTCCATCCTGCCTGTCGCCATGCCGCGCCTGGCGTTCAACGGCTACAACTCCTCGTTCTTCAGCCAGCTCAACTGCGAGATCGGTGCGTTGTGGCTGGCCAACCACCTGCGCGGTGGGCTGCAGCTGCCGCGGCCGGACCAGATGAACGCGCAGATCGACCGGCGCCTGGCCTGGATGGAGGAGCGCACCGATGGCAAGCATTCCAAAGGCACCAACATCATCCCGTTCTCGGTGCACAACATTGACGAACTGCTGCAGGACATGGGGCTGCCGCTTGGTGTGCTCACCCGCTTCAAGCAGTGGCTGGGGCCAGTGGATCCGTCGGACTATGCGGTGGTCACCCGGCAACTGTTGGCGCGGCATGAGAATGCCACCGTGGCTGTGGCAGCGCCCCAAGCCACCTCGGGGGCTGCGGCTTCCTGAACCTTCTTGAAACCACTAATACCCTCTACAAGGATCCCGAACATGCCAGGACAATGGATCACCCTCGAAGCCGCAGACGGCAGCGGCAGCTTTCGCGCTTACCTCGCCACACCCGCCAGTGGCGGCGGACCAGGGCTGGTGCTTGCACAGGAAATTTTTGGAGTGAACGGCACCATGCGTGACGTCGCCGACTACTACGCAGAGGAAGGGTATGTGGTGCTGGTACCCGATCTTTTCTGGCGCCAGGAGCCGACGGTTGAACTCGATGCAGCGAAGGATATGCCGCGCGCATTTGCGCTCTACCAGGGCTTTGACGAAGCCAAGGGCGTGCAGGACCTGCAGACAGCCATCTCGGCGCTGCGTGCGCGCCCCGAGGTCCGCACGCAGGGCGGCAAGGTGGGTGTGCTGGGCTTCTGCCTGGGCGGCAAGCTGGCCTACCTGGCGGCCTGCCGTACCGATGCCGACGTGGCGGTGGGCTACTACGGCGTCGGCATAGAAGCTGCGCTGGCTGAAGCCGCTGATATCCAGTGCCGCCTGGTGCTGCACATCGCTGAGCTTGACGGTTTTTGCCCTCCGCCCGCGCGCGAGGCCATCGTGCAGGCCCTTTCTGGCCGCGAGAATGTGGAGCTGTACATCTACCCCGGCACCGACCATGCGTTTGCACGCGTGGGTGGCGACCACTTCCACAAGCCGTCGGCCCTGATGGCACACCAGCGCAGCGTGGCTGCCTTGCGACGCGCAATGGGGCCACACTACGACCTCTCGGCCCTGTGGGACAAACACTGCGAATATGAGTTCGCTACGCGCGATGTTGACGCCACCATGTCCACCATGGTGGCGGAGCCCTATGTGAACCACATCCCCACCATGACGGGCGGTGTGGGCTACCGGCATCTGCACGACTTCTACACCCGTCACTTTGTCAACAGCAACCCACCGGATACCAGTCTGACCCCCATCTCGCGCACGGTGGGCGCCACGCAGGTGGTGGATGAAATGCTGTTTTGTTTCACCCATACCACCGAGATCCCCTGGATGCTGCCCGGCGTCGCGCCCACAGGCCGGCGGGTGGAAATACCGCTGCTGGCGGTGGTCAAGTTTCGCGGCGACAAGCTCTACCACGAGCATATCTACTGGGACCAGGCCAGTGTGCTTGTGCAGGTGGGGTTGCTCGATCCCAACGGCCTGCCAGTGGCAGGGGTGGAGACAGCGCGCAAACTGCTGGATGAAACGCTGCCGTCGAACGGGCTGATGGAACGGTAGAAAAACACCGCAGGGTTTTCCGCATGTCGTGTGTGGCAAACCCTGCGAGGCGGGTGTACAAGCCCAAGCCTGCAGACTTTGCTGGCAACCCGTAAACTGCGCGGCTTGCCAACGGAGTCCGCATGAACAATATCCAACTCGGTCAGAGCGACCTGCACGTCACCCCTATCTGCCTGGGCACCATGACCTTTGGTGAACAGGTCGACGAATCTGATTCCCACGACATCCTCAGCCGCTCGCTGGCAAGGGGTGTGAACTTCATCGACACGGCCGAAATGTACTCGGTGCCCGCCAAGGCCGAGACCTTTGGCGCTACGGAAACCATCATCGGCAACTGGTTTGCCAAGAACCCCGGTGCGCGCCAGAAACTGGTGGTGGCCACCAAGGTAGCGGGCCCTTCGCGCGGCATGCCCTGGGTGCGCGAGGGCAAGGGCATGGCTGCGGCCGATATCGTTGCTTCGTGCGAGGGCAGCCTGCGCCGCCTGCAGACCGATGTGATCGACCTCTACCAGATCCACTGGCCCGAGCGCCATGTGCCCGCCTTTGGCAACCTGTACTACGACCCCTCCAAAGAAACCTCCACCACCCCCATTCGCGAGCAGCTCGAAGCTTTGTCGGGGCTGGTGAAGGCGGGCAAGGTGCGGTACATCGGCCTGTCGAACGAGACGCCCTATGGTGTGCATGAATTCGTGCGCCTGGCCGAGCAGCACGGCCTGCCGCGCGTGGCCACGGTGCAAAACCCGTATTGCCTGATCAACCGCACCTGGGAAAACGGCCTGGACGAAACCTGCCACCGCCTGAACGTGTCGCTGCTCGCCTACTCACCGCTGGGTTTTGGCTTGCTGACGGGCAAGTACGACGAGAGCGGCATCACCGGCCCATCGGCACCCCAGGGCGCACGCATTGCCACGTATGAATCCGTGCGCAAGCAGCGCTGGGGCCGCCCCGAGGCGCTCACGGCATCGCGCCGCTACAACGCCCTGGCCCGTGCCAATGGCATGACGCCTACGCAAATGGCGCTGGCGTTCTGCTACACCAAGTGGCAGGTGGCCAGCACCATCATCGGCGTGACGTCGGTGGCGCAGTTGGATGAAGACCTGAATGCGTGGGGAACCACGCTGTCGCCAGAGGTGTTGAAGGAGATCGACGCCATCCGCTGGGAGCTGCGCGACCCGGCATTGTGATCACTGTGCACAGATAGCAAAAAGGGGCTGAACAGCCCCTTTTTTACGTCGGTCAGAACGGCTGGTGTCTATGCAACGGCGGTGATACGTCCTTCCTTCCACGGTGTGCCCTGCGCCTCACCCAGATCCCAAAACAGCCCTGCCATCACGGCCAGCCCTTCGCGGGCCACAGGTGCCAGCAGGTGCTCGTTGGGCGCATGTTGCGCGCACGCCGGGTACGAGTGGGGCACCCAAAGGGTGGGCAGGCCCAGCTGGTCCGCAAAGATGTCGTTGGGCAGAGAGCCCGCCAGGTTGGGCAGCAAGGTGGCAGGCTGCCCCGCGCTGGCTTGTAGCGACGCCAGCGTCCAGTCCACCCATGGGTTGTGCAGGTCGAGCCGGGTGGCGCCGCACACCATGCCCATGGTGATCTCCACCTGGCTGAAACCATGCGCGTCCAAATGCTCGCGCAGCGTGGCTTGCACGTTCTTCCAGTCGGTGCCCACTACAAAGCGCAGCTGGCAATGGGCCACCGCTTGGGAAGGGATGGCATTGATCGGGCGTTGGGCGTTGCCCGCACCCAGAGCCAGCACTTCCAGCGTATTCCAGCCCACCAGTTGTTCGGCGGGCGTGAGGCCGGGTTCGCCCCATCCGGGCGTGAGCGCAGGGTCATCGACACCTGCGCCGATCACCACGTCTTTCAGTGCGGAGCGCAGCTTGTCGGGCACGGCAGGCGGTAGCAAGCCCTCGACCAGAATGCGGCCCTGGGCGTCCACCAACGTGGCCAGCGCGTGCGTGAGCACCGTAGCCGGGTTGGCCAGCACGCCGCCCCAGTTGCCCGAGTGGTAGGCCTTGTCGCGGCTGCGCACCGCGAGCGAAAAGTTGATCGCACCGCGCGAACCCAGAAAGAGCGTGGGGCGCGCCGCGTTCACCCGGGGGCCGTCGCTGGCCACGAAGAGGTCGGCTTTCAGCGCATCCCTGTGCTGTTCGCAGAATGCGGCCAGGCCGGGTGAACCGGCTTCTTCGCCCATCTCCATGAGCAGTGTCACGTTGTAGCCCAGACGGCCTTGGCGTGCCTCCAGCGTGTGCGCTAGCGCGGCAAGGCTGACGGTGTGTTGGCCCTTGTTGTCGGCGGTGCCCCGGCCATACCAGCGGTCACCTTCAATGGTCAGCTCCCAGGGCGAAAGACCTTCGCGCCATTGGCTGTCCTGGCCGTTGACCACGTCGCCGTGGCCATAGGTCATCACGGTGGGCAAGGCGGGGTCTTCTACCCGGCGGGCCAGCAACAGCGGGCCACCCTTGGAATCTGGGTTGTCGAGCACCTGGCAGTCAAAGCCCAGCGGCTCCAGCCAAGGCACGATTTCGTCGGTCAGGTAGGTGCGCAGCGTGGGGGGGACTTGCCCGGTGTCGCTTTCGGTGCGCCAGGCCACGCGTCGGCGCAGGTCATCGGCAAAGCGGCCGTCATCGAAGTAGTGGCGGACGTTGTTGATCAGTTGCTCTCGGTTCATCGTTTTCTCCTTGCTGGGGTCACTCCATCGCGATCTGTGCGCGGTGGGCCAGCGCGCGGTAGCGCCCGATCTCGTCTTCCATGGCGGCGTGCATGGCCTTGGGGCCCACAAAAACGGGCTCCATGCCCTGGGCACGGATCTGGTCCTGCAGCTGGACGTCGCGCATGGCGGCCTCGACTTCTTTCACCAGTTTGTCCAAGATGGGCGCGGGCGTGCGCGCCGGGGCTGCCACGGCGTACCAGCCGTCAAAGGCTGCGTCTGGCAGCTTCAGTTCCCGCACAGTAGGAATCGAGGGCAGGGCGCGGGCGCGCTCGTTGCCTGCAATGGCCAGTGCGCGCAGCTTGCCTGAGCGCACATGCGGTGCGGCACTGGCCACGGTGTCGATGGCCATCTGGATCTCACCGCCGATCAATCCCATCATGGCCTGTGCGCTGCCCCGGTAGGGCACGTCCTGCAGGCGCACGCCAGCGGCCTGCTCCAACAGTGCGCCGACCAGGTGGGGGGCCGAACCGGAGCCGAAAGTGGCGTAGTTGATAGTTTTGGGCGCAGCCTTTGCGGCGGCCAGCAGGGCGGCGAAGTCCTTGTGGGGCGAGCTGGCGCTGACCACGATCACCAGCGGTGCGCGGGCAACGATGGCCACAGGCGCCAGATCCTTGAGCGGGTCGTACGGCAGCTTGGGCCGCAGCGCAGCGTTCACGGTGTAGCTGGTGGAGCCCGACACCAGCAGGGTATAGCCGTCGGGCTCGGCCTTGACCACGCTGTCGGAGCCAATGATGGTGGAGGCGCCGGGCTTGTTGTCGATGACCACGGGCTTGCCCAGGCGTGTGGACAGCTTTTGGCCCAGCGCGCGGGCTACGGCATCGGTGCCGCCCCCGGGTGGGAAGGGCGCGACCAGGCGCACAGTTCGCTGGGGCCACGCCTCCGAGGGCGCAGTCGTCTGGGCAAGGGACAGGGTGCTGGCGCTGGCGAAGGTGGCCAGGACGGCGGACAGCAAAGAGACTCGGACAAGGCTTTTCATGCAGGCTCCAGAGGTTGATGCGTGGGGTGTTGGTAGCACTACCGCAAAGGCGATCGCGCTGATACCCACAGCCATGGGTGAATTGGAGCCTTAAACCATGCAAGATGGGAGCCGGTTTACCATTGCTCTGGATAGAGATTTGGCAACTGAGCGTTGCCTTTTGGTTAGTAGGTACACGATGCCCATTTCACTGCTCAGCCTGCCCTTGCGTTACTTTCTGGAGGTGGCGCGCACCGGCTCTGTCAATCAGGCGGCGCAGCGCCTGTACGTGGCAGCATCGGCGGTGAGCCGCCAGTTGGGCAAGCTGGAAGACAGCCTGGGCGTGACGCTGTTCGAACGCCAGGCACGTGGCATGGCGCTGACCGAAGCGGGCACCCGGCTGCTGGCCCATGCCACGGCGCACGATGCGCAGGCCACAGAATTGGTCGAGCAACTGCAAGGGCTGTCGGCCCATCAGGCTTTGCGTGTGCGGGTGGCCTGCACCGAAGGCTTTGCCGCGAGCTTCATGCCGCTGGTGATGTCGGTGTTCCGGCAGACGCACCCACAGGTGCAGCTGCAGTTGCTGGTGGACGTGCCGCAGGAAGTGTCGGCCCTGGTGCAGCGCGGAGACGTTGATCTGGCGCTGAAGTACAGCGTGGCGCCCGAGAAAGGTTTGCAGGTGCTGCATTCGGCCATTGCCCCGATCTACGCCATCATGCCCGCGCAGCACCCGCTGGCCCGCCAGCGCAGCGTGAGCGTGGCCGATGTGGTGCGCTATCCGCTGCTGCTGGGTGCGGGCAACACGACCGGGCGGCAGCTGTTTGACCTGAGCTGTGCAGTGCAGGGCCTGCGGTATGTGCCGGCGGTGGAGAGCAATTTTTCATCGGCGCTGCTGCCGCTGCTGAGCGGGCAGGACGTGGTGCTGGCCAGCTACCTCACGGCGGCGCGCTGGGTGGAGGCGGGCCTGCTGGCGGCCCGGCCGTTTGACGAGGTGCAACTGCAGCAGCGACGCTTGCAGGTGCTGGCCGTGGAAGGGCGGGCACCGTCGGCGCTGGTGCAGCAGTTCACGCAGGCGCTGGTGGCTGCCATTGAGCAGTACGGCAAGCGCAAGGTGGGGCGGCGCAAGACGACAGCAGCGCGGGTGATCGAGGTGCCTTGATTCGGGCTGCCTGCCGTTCGCAGTGGGGGCGCGCAACTGGATACCATTCGTTCCCTACCCGGATCGCACCATGGCCAAGAAAGAACACGTCTCCGAGACCCAAGCCACCCAGTTGCTCAAGGCGAACAAGGTGGCATTCACTGAGCACCCCTACGAATACCTGGAGCACGGCGGCGCCATGCACAGCGCCGAGGTGCTAGGCCTCGACCCCTTCACGGTGGTCAAGACCCTGGTCATGCAGGACCAGGATGCCAAGCCCTTGCTGGTGCTGATGCATGGCAATCGCAAGGTCTCCACCAAAAACCTCGCGCGCCAGATCGGCGCCAAGTCGGTCGAGCCGTGCGCGCCGGAGGTCGCCAACCGCCACAGCGGCTACCTGGTGGGTGGCACGTCGCCCTTTGGCACGCGGCGCGCCATGCCGGTGTACATCGAAGAAACCATCCTGGCGCTGCCGCGCATTGCCATTAATGGCGGGCGCCGGGGCTTTCTGGTGCAGATCGATCCGCAGGTGTGCGTGCAGTTGCTGGGTGCTAAACCGGTGCACTGCGCGCTGGCAGAATAGGCCGCCACGGCAGACCGTCCGCCGTCCCCCGATTTTTGAGGAGTTACTTTGACCGCCGTGTATCCCATCCTTGCCGCTGTGGCCGCCTACTTGCTGGGCTCGCTGTCGTTCGCCGTCATCGTGACGCGTGTGATGGGGCTGAGCGACCCGCGCACCTATGGCAGCAAGAACCCCGGCGCCACCAACGTGCTGCGCTCGGGCTCCAAGGCGGCAGCCATCGTCACACTGCTGTTGGACGCCATGAAAGGCTGGCTGCCTGTGGCGTTGGTGATGTGGTTTGGTCAGCCCTATGGGCTGGACGACGGCACGGTCGCCATGGTGGGGCTGGCGGCTTTTCTGGGCCACCTGTGGCCTGTGTTCTTCCGATTTGAAGGGGGCAAGGGCGTTGCCACTGCGCTGGGCGTGCTGTTGGGCATCAGCGTCTGGCTGGGGCTAGCCACGGCTGCGACCTGGCTCATCATCGCGTTTTTCTTCCGCTACTCGTCCCTGGCCTCGCTGGTGGCTGCCGCCTTTGCGCCGGTGTATTACCTGCTGGTGGATGGGGTGGTGTGGTATGCCGAGGGCACGATTGCGGGCTCCATCATCGTGATGGCCATGTTGCTGGCCTGGCGCCACAAGGAGAACATCCAGCGCCTGATCGAAGGCAAGGAGTCGCGACTGGGCAGCAAAAAGGCCAAGCCGAACGCCGAGGGTGCAGGCAAGTCGCCAAAGTAAACGCAGGGGGAAGGCACGCCGCGCTGACTGCGGTGCACGTGCCGTCTGCTCAGCTTCTTCTACGGACAGGTTCTACAGCGAACCTGGCCCTGAAATCAGCCCCCGGAGCCCGGCGCTGTGCTGGGCGGCATAGAGGCCCAGGCGCACCATGGTGCGGTGGTTGAGCTCCAGGCTCACGGCCGATCGGGCCAGAGCGGACTGGATGCGGGGTTTTCCGGTGGCCGTCTGGTACAGGCTGGGCTGCGCGTGGTGGGTGCCGGTGCGGTCCAGAAGGCTGGCGACCAGCGGATGATTGGCTTTTTCGCTGCGGCGCAGCACGATGGCGGTCTCGCCGTTGTCGAGCTTCACAAAAGTCCCTGGCGGGCAAAGGCCGATGGAGCGCACCAGGGTGTAGCTCACCTCATCGCGCTGGTCGATCTCCTGCCCGACGATGGCGCGTACCGAGTCGGTGGCACTGCGGCCTGCACGGGACTTGCGTGGGCTGATCATGGCTGCATAGCGGTCGATGGTGCCCAGGACGCGTGTGAGCCGGTCCACGGGGTCCTGGTTGGCCAGCGGCACACGGTCGGCCACGGTGGCATGGTGTTGTCCCACCACGTCCAGCCAGAGCGCATCGTTGATGAACAGGCGCTCCAGCAGCATCATGCTTTCTTCCGGGTGGCTCTTGATGGCCTCTTGTTGGACCGGTGTCGGGCGTTCACGCTGTTCGGCCAGCTCATCCTGCAGGGCCGTCATGCCGATGTTCATGGTGAGGGCCGCGCGCACCAGGCTGTCGCGCTCGCGTGGTGCCAGCTGCAGTTCGTGCGCCATGATGTGGCACAAGGTGCCGCACACCAGCGCATGGGAGGCGCTATAGCCCACGGTGGATGTGGACGCCAGCTGGAACATCAGGTACAGCGCAGCGTCGATGTCGTGCGCCACCAGGTCCTGCATCCAGCTATCGAACTGGCGCACCTTGGCGGCAAAATCCTGTACCTGCAGAGGTCGCGACAGCAGCACCGACAGCGCTGATTCCAGGTCTGACCACAGGCCCAGCAAGTCCTCGTACTCGCCTTCGGCGTGGTGGGGGGTGCCGGTGGAGTGGTGGGCAGACATGGTGGTGTGTGCAGCGGCCAGGCTCAGTTGCGCTTTTCCAGCACCATCTGGTCGTTGATGCGTGTCATCTGGAACTCGGTCAGAAAGCTGTTGCCCAGCAGCACGTAGGGCATGGGCTGCGGGGTGATGATGGCCTCGACCCCGAACACCTCGACATCGCCGATGCGCACTGAGTCCAGCTTCATGCGCCACCCTTGCGCCACACCATTGGCCGTGTTCATGCGCACGGGCTGGCCGTTTTGGTAGTTGAGCCCCATGCGCTCAGCATCCTGCCGCCCGATGGCCACGGTGGAAGCACCGGTGTCCACCATGTACTGCATCACACGCCCGTTGATGGTGCCGCTGTTGATGAAATGCCCACGGCTGTCGGCCATCAATACGACGCGCTTGCCGCTTCCGCCACGGGCGCCAACGCTCACCGGGGCCTCGCCCAGCCGCAGCACGCGTCGCGTGCCATTGACTTCGATGGTGGCTTCTTCTTTGGTGACGGTAACGACCTTGACGCCCTGGTACTCATCCCCAGCACCCACCGCCTTGGGTGGGTTGGCATCCACCACCAGCAAGGCCTTGCTGCCCAGCATGCCCGCCAGCGCCACCGCCTGCGCATGAGCCCAGGACGGAACCAAGCACAGAGCAACCAGCGCGGCCAGGGCATAGGAGTGGATCGTCATTCGTCGATGGCGCTGTGCGCCTCCCTCGTACCTCGGAACTGGCGCGGCCCAGGCGAGGGACGCCAAGCCAGGGCCGCCCCGCAGCGAGGGCGTCGTCCCCCTGGAGGGGGAAGGCGCGAAGCGACTCAGGGGGTGCGCCATCTCAGTCGCGGAAGTTGTCGAACGACAGGGGAACGTCCGTTACATCCTTGCGGATCAGCGCCATGGCCGCCTGCAGGTCGTCGCGCTTGGCACCCGTCACGCGCACCTTGTCCTCCTGGATGGCTGCCTGCACCTTGAGCTTGCTTTCCTTCATGAGCTTCTGGATCTTCTTGGCGAGCTCGCTCTCGATGCCGTTGCGCACCTTGATGACCTGCTTGACCTTGTCGCCGCCTATCTTCTGCACATCGCCCATGTCCAGAAAACGCACGTCCACGTTGCGCTTGGTGAGTTTGTTGCGCAGTACATCCTCGATCTGGGTGAGCTGAAAGTCGGCGTCGCCGATCAGCGTGATGTCCTTGTCTTTGATCTCGATGCTGGCCGATGTGCCCTTGAAGTCGAAACGGGTGGCGATTTCCTTGGCGGTGTTCTCGACGGCGTTTTTCACTTCAACCAGGTTGGCTTCACAGACGGTGTCAAAAGATGGCATGGATGGCTCTCAATCTCAGGGAAAACAGCTACAAATCGCAGAGGCCCGAAAGGGCGGGTGCGACAATCGGGCCAATGGTAGTCGAGAAAAACGCCCCTTTGCAGCCCTGGAACACCTTTGGCATTGCTGCGCGTGCCCAAACCCTGGTGCGTGTGCGCTCCGTGTCGGATCTGAAGGCCGTTCTGGCCGATACGGACCTGGCCCCTGCACCCAAGTTTGTGCTGGGCGGTGGCAGCAACATCATCCTGACCGGCGATGTGAAATCTGTCGTGCTCAAGATGGAAATCAAGGGACTGCGCTTGGTGAAGGAAACCCCCAAGGCCTGGATCGTGGAGGCGGGCGCGGGTGAGGTCTGGCACGATGCTGTGGCCTGGACGCTGGCGCACGGGTTCCCGGGGCTGGAGAATCTGGCGCTCATCCCGGGCACGGTGGGTGCCTCGCCCGTGCAGAACATCGGTGCCTATGGCGTGGAGCTGCAGGATCGGTTTGAATCGCTCGATGCCGTCGATCTGGCCACCGGCCAGCCGTTCAGCCTGGATGCTGCGCAATGCGGCTTTGGCTACCGTGATTCCGTCTTCAAGCATGCGCCCTCTGAGTCGTTGGACGGCAGCGGATTGCCCCGCGGCATGGGGCTGGCGGGCAGGGCGGTCATCACCCATGTGCGGTTTCGGCTGCCCAAGCCCTGGAAGCCCGTGCTGGGCTACCTCGACCTGGAGCGCCGCCGCGCCGAGGCAGGCGTGGAGCACCCCAGTGCCCAGCAGATTTTTGACTGGATCTGCGACATCCGCCGCGCCAAGCTGCCCGACCCTGCCGTGGTGGGCAACGCAGGCAGCTTCTTCAAGAACCCCACGGTGTCGCCCGACCAGTGCGCCGACATCATCGCGCGCGAGCCCAAGATCGTGCATTACCCCATGCCCGACGGCAGCATCAAGCTGGCGGCGGGCTGGCTGATTGATGCCTGCGGCTGGAAGGGCAAGTCCATCGGCAAGGCGGGGGTGTACGAAAAGCAGGCCTTGGTGCTGGTCAACAGGGGGCACGGCGCCGACAGCGTGACGGGCGGCGAGGTGATGACCCTGGCCAAGGCCATCCAGACCAGCGTGTACGAGCGCTTTGGCATCCGGCTGGAGCCCGAGCCGGTGGTGGTTTAGACCAGCAGCCAACCTTCCCCGCAAAGAAAAAAGCCACCGTTTCCGGTGGCTTTGCTCATATATATGTAGCTGCTAGCGCTTGATGGGTAAGCGCTAGAGCCATTTTTGACCCATATTCTGGGCCCAAGGTTTATTTGCGGTCGTTTTCCAGCTGCGCCAGTGCCGCGTTGCCACCCAGCGACAGCAGGCCAGCGCGCGAATACACACCCAGCTTGTCGCGCGTGTCCGAGATGTCCAGGTTGCGCATGGTCAGCTGGCCAATCCGGTCCAGCGGGCTGAAAGGCGCGTCTTCCACCTTCTCCATCGACAGGCGTTCGGGCGCGTAGGTCAGGTTGGGCGATTCGGTGTTCAGCAGCGAATAGTCGTTGCCACGGCGCAGTTCCAGCGTCACGGTGCCGGTCACGGCGCGGGCCACCCAGCGCTGGGCGGTTTCGCGCAGCATGATGGCCTGGGGGTCGAACCAGCGGCCCTGGTACAGCAGGCGGCCCAGCTTGAGGCCATTCATGCGGTACTGCTCGATGGTGTCTTCGTTGTGGATGCCCGTCACCAGGCGCTCGTAGGCGATGTGCAGCAGCGCCAGGCCCGGGGCTTCGTAGATGCCGCGGCTCTTGGCTTCGATGATGCGGTTTTCGATCTGGTCGCTCATGCCCAGGCCGTGGCGGCCGCCAATGCGGTTGGCTTCGAGGATCAGCTCCACCGGGTCGTTGAACTCCACGCCGTTCAGGGCGACGGGCTGGCCTTCTTCAAAGCGGACCGACACTTCCTCGGCCTTGACGGCGACTTCTTCCTTCCAGAATGCCACGCCCATGATGGGGTTCACGATGCGGATGCCGCTGGAAAGGAACTCCAGGTCCTTGGCCTCGTGCGTCGCGCCCAGCATGTTGCTGTCGGTGCTGTAGGCCTTCTCGGCGCTCATCTTGTAGCCAAAACCGGCTTGTGTCATGAACGCCGACATCTCGGCGCGGCCGCCCAGTTCGTCGATGAACAGCTGGTCCAGCCAGGGCTTGTAGATCTTGAGCGAGGGGTTGGTCAGCAGGCCGTAGCGGTAAAAGCGCTCGATGTCGTTGCCCTTGAAGGTCGATCCGTCGCCCCAGATGTTGACGTCGTCTTCCTTCATCGCCGCCACCAGCATGGTGCCGGTCACAGCGCGGCCCAGAGGCGTGGTGTTGAAGTAGGTGAGGCCGCCGGTGCTGATATGGAAGGCGCCAGCCTGCAGGGCCGCAATGCCTTCGTGCGCCAGCTGTGTGCGACAGTCCACGAGGCGTGCCTTCTCGGCGCCGTATTCCATGGCCTTGCGCGGAATGGCTTCGTAGTCGGGCTCGTCGGGCTGGCCGAGGTTGGCGGTGTAGGCGTAGGGCACGGCGCCCTTGAGCTTCATCCAGTGCAGGGCTGCGCTGGTGTCCAGGCCGCCGGAGAATGCAATGCCGACCTTCTGGCCGAGGGGGAGGTTCTGGAGGATGGTTGCCATGAAATGCTTCTCAAAAATGATAGCTGCTTGCGCTTGATAGATAAGCGCTAGAGGCCAAAATCAATCAAATTCCAGCCGAATGCGCAGTCGAACGATCAGCCGAAATGGCAGATGTAGTGGTAGGCCTCGGTCACGCGGATGTCGAACTTCGAGTTGCCGGGCACGCTGAACTTGTCGCCCGCCGAAGACTTGACCCAGGCGTCGGTGCCGTCCAGCTTGTATTCGCAGGATCCGGCCACGCATTCCATGATCTCGGGCGCGCCGGTGTTGAAGGTCAGCGTTGCGGGCAGTACCACGCCCACCGACTTCTTGGTGCCGTCGGCAAACGTGATGCCGTGGCTCACGCACTTGCCGTCAAAGTACACATTGGCCTGGGTGGTGACGGACACGCCGTCAATTTTCTCGGTGGTCATGGGTGCGCTGGATAAGGTAGAGGGAAACCCAGGATTTTAGGGCAGGGGGCGGGGAGCGCCGCTACAGCGGGCCTCTGAAAAATCCCCATCAGCCATTGGGCGCCAAAAAAAAGAGCCCCGAAGGGCTCTTGGTGATGCTGGCATGCCGAGGCTTAGCGCCAGTACGGGTTGCGGTGGTGCGGGTAATAAGGACGGCTGTCGTAGCCGTACTCGATCACCGTGACCGGCGGCGTCACATAGGTGGGCTGCTGCTGGTACACCGGTTGCGCAGGGTAGGTCGAGGTCACTACGCCCGGCTGGCTGTACACACCTTGTGAGGCGTAAGGATCAGGCTGGGTGGAATAGGTCTGGCCTGCAGGCTGCACGCTCAGCGGGATCCAGCGGCCTGGATCGTTCTGGGTGCGGGTGGTGTACTGGCGCCCTGCATATTCATACACCACGTCGTAGCCCACTGTGCGACTCTCGTAATACGTCTCGGTCGTGCAGCGCTGTACGTTCTGGTACTGCGGCTGGCCACCTTCGATCTGGTTGCCAATCACGGCGCCACCGATCAGGCCAATGGCTGTGGCGGCGGCGCGGCCACTGCCTTTGCCAATGGCGTTGCCGGCTGCGCCACCCGCAATCGCGCCCATCACGGCGCCTGCTCCGGTGGTGCGGTTACCGCTGTAGACGGTCTCGTTGCCACACACCTGCTGCGGCGTCGCGACCTGCTGGACGATGGGGGTGGCCGAGAGCACGCGGCCCTGTTCCTGGGCACTGGCCATGGTGGCGATGGCTGCCATGGCGGAAAAAATGACGATCTTTTTCATGGAGAAACTCCTTTCGGGTCGGTACATAACGCACCAGACTGCAGAAAAGTTTAGGCCCGCACGGTCAATTCAGGGCCTGCCCGCCGTAAATCTGCGTAAAGATTTGTGCAATTTCTCCGGTCCGGGCGATTGATTCACGCGCCCGTTCAGGTGCCTGCAGCCCGGCCTAACCACATCTGCCATTGGTCGGGAGCAAAACCCACGGAAATGTGCACCTGGCCACCGTGCTGCCACTCCACCACCGGGCGTTTGATGACGCTAGGTTGGGCCTGCATCAGGGCGCTGGCGCTATCGTCGTTGGTGACAGCTGCCTGGGTTTGCGCGTCCAGCTTTCGCCATGTGGTCCCCTGCCGATTGACCAGTTTTTGCCAGCCTGCTGCCGCCATCCAGTCGGGCAGGCGGTGGGCGGGCACCCCTTGTTTCTTGAAGTCGTGAAACTGGTAGTCCACGCCGTGTTCAGTCAACCAGACGCGGGATTTCTTGACGGTGTCGCAGTTGGGTATACCGTAAACGGTGATGAGTGAGGTTGTCATGCCGCGCATCATCCTCGAACTTGTGGCTGGGCGACAATCCCGCCCTGTATGCATACCAAAATCCACACTCTGGAAGGCTGGCTCCGCCACTGCGAGCAGCTTCATCCCCGCAACATCGAAATGGGCCTGGACCGTGTCCGTGAAGTGGCACGCCGCATGGTGCTGCGGTTTGACTGCCCCGTGATCACCGTGGCGGGCACCAATGGAAAAGGCTCTACCTGCGCCATGCTCGAGGCCGTGGCGCAGCAGGCGGGCTACCGCACAGGCGTGTACACGTCGCCCCACCTGGTGCATTTCGAGGAGCGCTGCCGCGTTCACGGTGAAATTGTCAATGCTTCTGATTTGATAGCGCACTTCGAAGCTGTGGAAAGCGCCAGGGTCCAAAATGGCAATGAAATCTCCCTCACCTACTTCGAATTCACGACGCTGGCCATCCTGCGCCTCATGAGCCATGCGCGGCTGGACTTGGCCATCCTCGAAGTGGGGCTCGGCGGGCGCCTGGATGCCACCAACGTCATTGATGCCGACTGCGCCATCATCACCAGCATCGACATCGACCACACTGAATTCCTGGGACCAGACCGCGAGAGCATCGGCCGGGAGAAGGCCGGCATCATGCGCACGGGCCGCCCGGTGATCGTGGGCGATCCGATGGCTCCCCAGAGTGTCATCGACCATGCGCTGGAAATCGGTGCCGACCTGTGGCGCTTCGGCAAGGATTTCAATTTCTCGGGAGACAAGCAGCAGTGGAGCTGGGCAGGGCGGGGCCGCCGTTATGCGGGGCTGGCCTATCCATCGCTGCGTGGTGCCAACCAGTTGATCAATGCCTCGGGCGTGCTGGCCGCGCTGGAGGCCCTGCGCGAGCGCATTCCCGTCACGGCCCAGGCGGTGCGCAACGGGCTGGCATTGGTGGAGCTGCCGGGGCGGTTCCAGATCGTGCCAGGCCAGCCTACGCTGGTGCTCGACGTGGCGCACAACCCGCATTCAGTGGCTGCACTCACTGCCAATCTGGATGCCATGGGGTTTTTCCCCACGACGCATGCGGTGTTCGGCGCCATGGCCGACAAGGACCTGGGGCCCATGCTGGCCAAGGTCGGCCCGCTGGTAGACCGCTGGTATTTCACCAACCTGCCGACCCCGCGCGCCGAGACTGCTGCCGTCCTGCAGCAGAAGTGGAACGCCGTGCAGATGGTGGCGGGCGGGCGCCGCGATGTGACCTCCAGTCTGCACGCAGACCCCATGGATGCCCTGGAGGCGGCGGTCGCTGCGGCAGACCCCGCTGATAGAATCGTGGTCTTTGGCTCGTTTTACACGGTGGGCGGTGTTCTGATCAACGGAACACCTCGCCTGCACGCCAAACATCTGGGCCAATAGTCAGGTTCTGAGGTCCGAACGAGTCGTTACTCCATGGCATTTTTCAAGTTTCGGTGGCCCGGTCAGGGTGAACAAGCTCAGGCCGAAAAGCCGTCCAAGCGCCCGCGCACCCCGCAGGCCGAGAGCATCGAGGTGATGCGACGGCGTGCTCGCCATCGGTTGATCGGCGCCGCAGTGCTGGTGCTGATTGGGGTGATCGGTTTCCCCATGCTGTTTGACACCCAGCCCCGGCCGATTCCGGTGGATATTCCCATCGAGATCCCCGACCGCAACAAGGTAGCCCCCTTGGTGGTGCCCGCTCCAGTTGCTGAGGCGCCGGCTGCTGCCAAGCCTTCGACACCGCCTTCGCAGGACGTGGCCACCGCACCGCGCCCCACGCCCCAGCGCAACAACAGTGCGGTGGGCAATGGCCTCGCGGATGGCGAGGAACTGGTGCAAGGATCGCGTCCCGCGGCTTCCAAACCCGCCCCTGCAGCGCCAGCCAAACCGGAACCGAAGCCAGAGCCCAAGCCGCCGGTGCCCAGCGAGCCCAAGCCTGTGCAGCGCCCGGACGAGGCTGCCCGCGCGCGTGCGCTGCTAGAAGGCCGGTCGGCAGAGCCCGCGACTGCGGCTGCCACCGCAGAGGAAGCCCGGTTCATTGTGCAGGTGGGTGCTTTCGCAGACGCAGACAAAGCCCGTGAAGCGCGTACCAAAGTGGAGCGTGCGGGCATGAAAACCTACACCCAGGTGGTGGACACCAAGGAGGGCAAGCGCACGCGGGTTCGTGTGGGGCCTTTCACCAACCGGGCTGAGGCGGACAAGGCTGCGGCGCGCATCAAGGCGCTGGATCTGTCGGCCTCTGTGCTGACTCTGTAGGCCAGCGCCAAGGGGTTTCTGCATCCATGGCTGCGCTGGACTGGATTTTTGCGGCGGTGCTGCTGGCATCGATGCTCATAGGAGCCTGGCGCGGGCTGGTGTTCGAGGTGCTGTCTCTGGTGGGGTGGGTGGTGTCTTTTTTTGTGGCGCAATGGTTTGCCGAGGACATGGCGGCGTTGTTGCCTATGGGCGAGTCGGCCGAAGCATTGCGCTATGCCGCAGGGTTTGTGGTGGTGTTTGTTGCGTCGGTGTTTGCCTGCGGCTTTTTGACATGGCTTGCAAAAAAGCTGGTGGACGCCATCGGCCTGCGGCCTGCAGATCGTACTTTGGGGGCGGCCTTCGGGGTGTTGCGCGGGGTGGTTTTACTGCTGGCGATGGCCGTGGTGGCGGGCCTCACGCCCCTGCACGAAGCCTTGTGGTGGCAGGAGTCCCAAGGGGCCCCGGTGCTGGCTGAAGTGCTTCGGGGCTTGAAACCGGCGCTGCCGGAAGAATTTGGAAGGCATCTGCCTTCCTGATAGCGATGCGGTTGCGGCCAGAAGCCGTTGCCGCTGGGTTGCCGCGGGGCTGTTCCCGCAAACGGATGGAATACAACTATGTGTGGAATCGTCGGCGTCGTCAGTCCAGCGCCCGTCAATCAGCTGATCTATGACGCCTTGCTGCTCTTGCAGCACCGTGGTCAGGACGCAGCGGGCATCGTGACCCAGCAGGGCCGCAAGTTTTTCATGCACAAGGCCAAGGGCATGGTGCGCGATGTGTTCCGCACGCGCAACATGCGCGCGTTGCCTGGCAATGTGGGTCTGGGCCAGGTGCGCTACCCCACCGCAGGCAACGCCTACAGCGAAGAAGAGGCGCAGCCGTTCTATGTCAATGCACCGTTCGGCATCGTGCTGGTGCACAACGGCAACCTGACCAATGCGCGCGAACTTCGCACCGAGCTGTTCCTGACGGACCACCGCCATACGAACACGGAAAGCGATTCTGAAGTTCTGCTGAATGTGTTCGCGCACGAGCTGGAGCGCGCCACCCGGGGTGTGCCGCTGCAGCCTGAAGATGTCTTCACGGCGGTACGTGCGGTACACAAACGCATCAAGGGTTCTTATGCCGTGATCGCGCTGATAGCAGGCCACGGCCTGCTGGCCTTCCGCGACCCGCACGGCATTCGCCCGCTGGCCATGGGGCGCAGCCAGGATGGAACTGTGATGGTGGGCAGCGAATCGGTCGCCCTGGAGGGCACTTCGCATGTGTTCGAGCGCAACATCGACCCCGGCGAGGCGATCTTCATCACGCTCGACGGACAGGTGCATGCCCGCCAATGCGCAGATAACCCGCAGCTCAACCCCTGCATCTTCGAATTCGTGTACCTGGCGCGCCCGGACTCGGTGCTCGACGGCATTTCGGTGTACCAGGCGCGTCTGAACCTGGGCGAGGCCCTTGCCAAGCGCGTGGTGTCTACCGTGCCGCCCAACGAAATCGACGTGATCATCCCCATCCCGGAGTCGAGCCGCCCCAGCGCCACGCAACTGGCTCACCTGCTGGGCATCCCATACCGCGAAGGCTTCGTCAAGAACCGCTATGTGGGCCGAACCTTCATCATGCCGGGGCAGGGTGTGCGCAAGAAGTCGGTGCGCCAGAAGCTCAATGTGATTGGCAGCGAGTTCAAGGGCCGCAACGTGTTGTTGGTGGACGATTCCATCGTGCGTGGCACCACCAGCCGCGAGATCGTGCAGATGGCACGCGACGCCGGCGCGCGCAAGGTGTACCTTGCCAGCGCTGCACCGCCGGTGCGTTACCCCAACGTGTACGGTATTGACATGCCCACCAGCAGCGAACTGGTGGCCCATGGCCGCACGGTGGAAGAGATTCGCCAGGCGATTGGCTGCGACGCACTGATTTATCAGGATGTGGACGGCATGAAAAAGGCGGTGGGCGCCCTCAACAGCGCCATCGTAGGGTTTGATGCGTCCTGCTTTGATGGTGTTTATGTGACCGGAGACATTACCGCCGAGGGCATCGCCAGCCTGAACGAGGGGCGGGTGGGTGTGGAGGAGGGAGAGGAAGATACCTCCCGCCTGGCGCTGCCGAATGCCCAAGAGGTTTAGGGCTCGGATCGTTGCAGGTCGCCTTGTCCTGGATGGCGACCTGGCAGCCAGCTTTGCCACCGCTCTCTGGATTGATTGAATCTTGAAACTGGCCCCGCGAGGGCCAGAACTTATTGACATGACTGATACCACTGCTTCCGGCGCGGGCCGCGTGCGCACCCGTTTTGCCCCGTCTCCCACGGGATTTATCCACCTGGGCAACATCCGCTCTGCGCTGTACCCCTGGGCGTTTGCCCGTGCCACCGGCGGCGATTTCATCCTGCGCATTGAAGACACGGACCTGGAGCGTTCCAGCCAGGCGGCGGTAGACGTGATCATCGAAGGCATGGCATGGCTCGGGCTGGACCACGACGAAGGCCCGTTCTACCAAATGCAGCGCATGGACCGCTACAAGACTGTGTTGGCAGAGCTGCAGGCCGCAGGCCATGTGTACCCCTGCTACATGAGCGTGGCCGAACTGGATGCCTTGCGAGAGAAGCAGATGGCCGCCAAGGAAAAGCCCCGCTATGACGGCACTTGGCGCCCCGAGGCCGGCAAGACCCTGCCGCCCGTGCCCGAGGGGGTATTGCCCGTGCTGCGTTTCAAGAACCCGCAAGGCGGTCTGGTGGCGTGGGATGACAAGGTCAAAGGCCGCATCGAGATCAGCAATGACGAACTCGACGATCTTGTGATTGCGCGCCCCGATGGCACGCCCACCTACAACTTCTGCGTGGTGGTGGACGATATCGACATGGCCATCACCCATGTGATCCGGGGTGACGACCACGTGAACAACACGCCGCGCCAGATCAATATCTTCCGCGCTCTGGGCAAGGAGCCGCCGGTGTATGCCCACCTGCCCACCGTGCTCAACGAGCAAGGTGAGAAGATGAGCAAGCGCAACGGTGCCAAGCCCGTCACTCAGTACCGCGATGAAGGCTATCTGCCCGATGCCATGGTGAACTACCTGGCGCGCTTGGGCTGGAGCCACGGCGACGATGAGATCTTCAGCCGCGAGCAATTCCTGCAATGGTTCAACCTCGACCACCTGGGTCGCAGTGCGGCCCAGTTCGACGAAGCCAAGCTGCGTTGGGTGAACGCCCAGCACCTCAAGGCCATGGCCGACGATGCACTGGCCGCGCTGGTGGCGCCTCAGCTGCAGCAGCGGGGTGTATCTGCCGAAGCGCTGGCAGATGGGCGGCTTGCGCGGATTTGCGCCTTGTTCAAGGATCGCTGCGACACCACAGTGGCGCTCGCCGATTGGGCGCATGTCTTCTACGGTGAAGTAACGCCCGTGGATGCGGAGCGCAGCCAGCACGTTACCGAAGCCATTGCACCCGCGCTGGATGCTTTGGCCGATGCGCTGTCGGCCTGTGCATGGGACAAGGCTTCCATCAGCGCTGCGTTTAAGCAGGTGCTGGCTAGCCAGGGCCTGAAGATGCCCCAGCTGGCCATGCCCGCACGGGTGCTGACCGTGGGTACGGCCCACACGCCCTCGGTGGATGCCGTGCTGGAATTGGTCGGTCGTGAAAAAGTTGTAGCGCGTTTGCGAAACCGCTAAAAATCTGTCTATAATTCAAGGCTCAGATGATGACAACAAACACGGTGTGTTTCGAGTCATTAAGTGGGGGTATAGCTCAGCTGGGAGAGCGCTTGCATGGCATGCAAGAGGTCATCGGTTCGATCCCGTTTACCTCCACCAAAGTTTGATATCGGTTAGTTCCAAGGTTTTGACCCTATCGTCTAGAGGCCTAGGACATCACCCTTTCACGGTGAGTACCGGGGTTCGAATCCCCGTAGGGTCGCCAAGTTGTAGCGCTTGGCTTGTGTTGAAAAGATGCAAGCAAAAGCTGCCTGCCAGGAGTGGTAGTTCAGTTGGTTAGAATACCGGCCTGTCACGCCGGGGGTCGCGGGTTCGAGTCCCGTCCACTCCGCCAGTCAAAAACCCTTGCAGGTCTTTGATATGCAAGGGTTTTTCTTTGGTGTAAGCCAGAGAAGTTTTGGGGGTATAGCTCAGCTGGGAGAGCGCTTGCATGGCATGCAAGAGGTCATCGGTTCGATCCCGTTTACCTCCACCAAAGTTTGATATCGGTTAGTTTCAAGGTTTTGACCCTATCGTCTAGAGGCCTAGGACATCACCCTTTCACGGTGAGTACCGGGGTTCGAATCCCCGTAGGGTCGCCAAGTTGTAGCGCTTGGCTTGTGTTGAAAAGATGCAAGCAAAAGCTGCCTGCCAGGAGTGGTAGTTCAGTTGGTTAGAATACCGGCCTGTCACGCCGGGGGTCGCGGGTTCGAGTCCCGTCCACTCCGCCAGTCATCAACCGCTGCAGTCGCAAGGCTGCAGCGGTTTTTTGTTTTTGTGCCTGCGGTCCCCCATTTGTGGCTGAAAATGGGTTGTGCAAAAATGTGTAACAACATGGCCGCACTGAGGGTGGGGCACATCAAAGAGACAAGGTGCCCATGACACCCTCCCGGTGGCAGATCCATTCCCAACATACCGCCAGCTTCAGAAGCGTGGCGCCAGTGTTGTGGCTGCTGACCGGGGCTGCGGTTGCCGCCTGGGCATATTTCTCGATGGCGACTCCCGAACGAGTGCGGCATTTCCTGGTACTTCACCAGGGGCTGGAAACGCTCTCGATTGTGGTGTCGGCACTGGTTTTTGCGGTGGGCTGGAAGGCGCACAGCATCAATCCTCAGCGGAACGTGTTCATTCTTGCCTGCGGTTTTTTGGGTGTCGCCTTGCTGGATTTTTCGCACATGCTGTCGTATGCCGGCATGCCCGATTACGTCACGGCCAATTCGGTGGCCAAGGGCATCAATTTCTGGCTGCCTGCGCGTTACCTGGTGGCTGTAAGCCTGCTGTGGGCGCTGGGGCTGTACTGGCATGCGCCTGGGGATTCGGCACCTGCGGGGCCGGGGCGATTTGCCGTGCTGGCGCTGGTCCTGGGCGTTGTCGGAGCGGTTCACGTGCTGGTTTTCTGGTACCCGCACTGGTATCCCGAAACCTACGGATCAAAAGGTCTTACCCCGTTCAAGATTGCGGCTGAATATGGCGTGATTGCCTTGTATGCCGGGTCGCTGGTGCTCCTGCTTCGTCTGGCGAGAGAGAGTACATCGTTTGATGTGGCTCGCCTCTTCGCGGCGGTCTGGGTCATGGCCTTGAGCGAGTTCTTTTTCACTTTCTACGTTACCGCCACGGACCCTTTCAACCTGCTGGGCCATGTCTACAAGGTGGTGGGTTACTACTATCTGTACCGGGCCATTTTTGTGGGCACTATTGAGGCGCCATACCGCGCATTGAAGCAGTCCGACAAGGCCTTGCGTGCGGTGCTGGACGCGGTTCCCGATCTCATGTTCGAGGTGACGCGCGGTGGTCGTTATATCGAGATCCATACGCGCCAGCCCGAGTTGCTGCTGTTGCCGGCCGAACAGGTTCTGGGTCGCACCATTCACGACATTCTTCCACCGCAGGCTGCTGCGGTAGCACAGCGTGCCATTGACGCGGCTGCCGAGCACGGGGTTGCCCGTGATTTCCAGTACACGCTCGATCTGCCAGACGGCAAGCACTGGTTCGAACTCTCCGTGGCCCGCAAAGTGATGGATGAGGCGTCAGAGGCGCATTTTGTGGTGTTGTCCCGTGACATCACGCAGCGGGTGCAGACGCTCGATACCTTGCGCAAACTGCGCCATGCTGTAGAACAGGCTCCCAATTCGATCTTCATCGCTGGAGCCGACGGCAACATTGAATATGTGAATCCGGCTTTTTCCGTCACCACCGGATACAGCCTTGCCGAAGTTGTCGGGCGCAACCCGCGTCTGCTCAGCGCGGGGGGAACCCCGCTGTCTGTTTATGCCGACCTTTGGGCGCATCTGTCCTCGGGGCGTGCCTGGCGCGGCGAGTTTCTCAACCGCCGCAAGGACGGTCGTGAGTACTATGAGTCGGCCATCATTTCGCCGCTGCACGATGAGCAAGGGCGGGTCACGCACTACCTGGCCGTGCAAGAAGATGTGACCGAACGCAAGCGCGATGAAGAGCGTATCCGCAAGCTGGTCAACTTTGATGCGCTGACGGGCTTGCCCAACCGTACGATGTTTGCGTCGCGGTTCAGCCAGGCGCTTGCGCTGACCCAGCGCAGCGGACAGCATCTTGCATTGCTGTACCTGGATCTGGACCATTTCAAGAATGTTAATGACTCCCTGGGCCACCAGGTGGGCGATGAGTTGCTGGTGGAGATCGCACACCGGCTGCAGTTGGTGCTGCGCGAGGAAGATACCGTGTCGCGCCCTGGGGGAGACGAGTTCATCATCGTGCTGCCATTGGCGGATGCGCAGCATGCAGCCCATGTGGCCGAGAGCCTGCAGTCCGAGGTGCGCCGGGTCTGCAGGTTGGGCCACCATGAGCTGGTGGTGACGTCGTCCATCGGCATTGCTTTGTATCCAGAGGATGGCCGTGAGTTTGAAACTCTGGCACAGCGTGCTGATGCGGCGATGTTCCGTGCCAAGGAGACGGGACGTGACACCTACCGGTTTTTCTCTGCCGATATGCAAGCCCACTCATTGCGGGTGTTGCAGATAGAAAATGCGTTGCGCAGTGCGGTGGTGCAAAACCAGTTGGCGTTGCACTACCAGCCCCAGATCCGTTTGCGCGACCGCAGGCTCACCGGGGTTGAGGCACTGCTGCGCTGGACCCATCCGGAACTCGGCTTGATCAGCCCCGCAGAGTTCATCCCCGTGGCGGAAAGCAGCGGGCAGATTCTGGGCATTGGGGAATGGGTATTGCGCACTGCACTGGCACAGGCACGCGCGTGGTGCGAGGCGGGCCATACCGGGTTCACGGTGGCGGTCAATCTGTCGATGGTTCAGTTTCGCCATCCCGGTTTGGTCGAGATGGTGCAACAGGCACTGGCTGACAGCGAGGTGTCGCCTCAGATGTTGGAACTGGAGCTGACCGAGAGCATTGCCATGGACGCCCCTGAAAAGGTGATCGCCATTGTCCAGCAGCTGTTTGATTTGGGAGTGCAGCTGTCCATTGACGACTTTGGTACAGGCTACTCGTCGTTCAGCTACATCCAGCGCCTGCGGGTTCACAAGCTCAAGATTGACCAGTCCTTCGTGCGCCATCTTGGCGAGGACGGCAGCGCCCAACACATCGTGCGCGCCATCATCGGCTTGGCACAGAGCCTGGACCTGGAGTCCATCGCCGAAGGGGTCGAGACGGCCACGCAGTGTGAAGCTTTGCTATCTTTGGGTTGCAATACCGGCCAGGGGTATTACTTCAGTCGGCCGGTTCCGGCGGTGCAACTGGATGCATGGATGACAGAGCGTCGCGTCACCCTGGTCTGAGAGCCTGCTTACGACCATGCGAAACCGTGAACAGGCTGCTGATGACAGCCGTTTACCTTCCTGGCAATGACAACCTCCTCCTCAGGAGGTGCGAAAGGTGGAAGTTTGAAGAAAATGGCCCGTAGCGCTTTATATGAAAGCATTGTTTGCTATATATATAATAGCAAATAAGGTGTGACGCTGTCGGCGCCAAAGGCCATTGTTTCAGCGTGGTGCCAAGCGGATGGCTCCGTCGAGGCGAATCACTTCGCCATTGAGCATGTCGTTCTCAAAGATGTGCTGCACCAGCTTGGCATAGTCCTGCGGCGTGCCCAGGCGGCTGGGGAAGGGCACACCAGCGGCCAGCGCGTCCTGCACTTCTTGCGGCATGCCAAACAGCATCGGTGTTCCGAAGATGCCGGGGGCAATCGTCATATTGCGGATGCCGTTGCGCGCCAAGTCGCGGGCGATCGGCAGGGTCATGCCGACCACGCCGCCCTTGGATGCGGCATAGGCTGCCTGGCCAATTTGGCCGTCATAGGCCGCGACGCTGGCCGTCGAGATGAGCGCACCGCGCTCGCCGGTGGATTCGGGTTCGTTCTTGCTCATGGCTTCGGCGGCCAGGCGGATCATATTGAAGCTGCCGATCAGGTTGACCGTGATGGTCTTGCTGAACAGCGCGAGGGCATGGGCGCCGTTCTTGCCCACTGTTTTTTCAGCGGGGGCAATGCCAGCGCAGTTGACCAGGCCCATGAGCTTGCCCAGCGAAACCGCCTTGGCCACTACCGCCTGGCCATCGGCCTCGTTGCTCACATCACATTTCACAAAGGCGCCGCCGATCTCCTGGGCCACGGCTTCGCCTTTTTCGGCCTGCATGTCGGCGATGACCACGGTGCCGCCCTGGGCCGCCAGCATGCGTGCCGTACCTTCACCCAGGCCCGATGCGCCGCCGGTGACGATGAATACCTTGCCCTTGATGTCCATGTGCTGTCTCCTGTAAGTGACGTTAACGTAAACGTCAATTATGGCGCATCGAGGCCGACTTTCTGAAGGCGAAAAAAAGCCCGGCCAGGCCGGGCATGTCAGGAGCCGGGCGGGCTTACTGGAAGCCGACGCGGTCCAGCATCTGCTGCACCCTCGTGGTGTTGGCGCCCACTGCGCTGATAGGAATGGTCTCGCTCTTGAAAGGCTGTCCACCCGTCATGGCCTTGAGGGCAGGGTTGTCCAGGGTCACACCCTTTGCGGCAGGCCACTCGTTGTTGCCATTGGCAAAGTAGTTCTGTGCTTCGGGGCTGGCCAGGTATTCCAGAAACTTGACCGCGTTGGCCTGGTTCTTGGAGTGCTTGGCCACAGCGCCGCCCGCGATGTTCAGGTGGGTGCCCCAGGATTCCTGGTTGGGGAACACCACCCCCACCTTGTTCACCACAGCCACATCTTCAGGCTTGGTAGAACGCATCATGCGGGCCAGGTAGTAGCTGTTGGTCACGGCGATATCGCATTCGCCAGCAGCCACTGCCTTGATCTGGTCCGTGTCGCCACCTTTGGGAGGGCGCGCCAGGTTGGCCACCAGGCCCTTGAGCCAGGCCTCGGCCTTCTGCTCGCCCATGTGCTCTGTCACGGCGCCAAAAAGGCTCAGGTTGTAGGGGTGCGAGCCGGAGCGGATGCACAGCTTGCCCTTGTTTTTGGGGTCGCCCAGCTCTTCGTAGGTATCGATGTCCGCCTTTTGCATCTTGACCTTGTTGTAGACGATCACGCGGGCGCGGGTGGAAAGGCCGAACCAGGCGATGCCGCCGTCAGCGGCTGGCTTGCTGCGCAGGTTGGCGGGGATGGCGTCGTTCAGCACCTTGGACTGGATGGGCTGGAAGAGGCCGTCCACTTCACCCTTGTACAGACGTGCGGCGTCCACCAGCAGGATCACATCCGCTGGCGAGGCAGCGCCCTCGGCCTTCAGGCGCGCCAGGATGCCGGCGTCGTCGGCATCCACGCGGTTGATCTTGATGCCAGTGGCCTTGGTGAAGCCGCTGTACAGCGCTTCGTCGGTGGAGTAGTGGCGGGCCGAGTAGAGGTTGACGACTTGTTCCTGGGCATGGACAACGCCTGCAGCGGCGGCCAGGGCACAAGCACTCAGCAAGGCTTTCACAGTCTTCGACATGGATGCATCTTTCGGGGTTGTAACTCCGCCAATGATAAAGCAAACACGAATTATTCTTAATAAACGCCCAAGAGAGAGCGGGATTTGGTGCGAGCGTCTGATGTAGCGCAAAGGCGAGGCTGCCAGCCGGGGAGGACGGGGCGGGAATTTCCGACAAGGCCGCCACAACGGGGCCCCGCTGCCCGCCGAACCGGCCGCTGAAGCCGCGCAAAGCCAGTTCCGGTGCGCTGCGCGAAGGTCCAGGCAAAAAAAAAGCCCGGTCATGAACCGGGCTTTAAAAGGATCCCTGAAACGGGGGTTTCGAGAGGATCCAAGGAGACAACTGGTGCACTGCGGAGGGTGTCCGCAGCGCGTGGTTGAATTATCAGGGTATTCCCTGAATGCGGCCTAGAGTTTGCACTCCAGACCGCAGGTACTGGACTTACCGCTTGCGGGGAGTTGCAGTCTTGGCGGCGTTGGCAGCGGTATTTGCCACGGCGTTGAAGTTGGCTTCGGCCACGTCAGACGCTTGCTTGACGGCCTTTTGAACGGATTCAAAAGCGTTGTTGGCGGCAGAGACGGCGCTCTTCATCACGGCCACAGCGGTTTCGGAGCCGGCAGGTGCGTTCTTGGCGGCGCTGTCGACCAGGTTGGTGAAGCTCTTCTGAGCATCAGCAGCTTGCGATTCAAAAGCCTTGCCGAATTCGGCGCCGGTGCCCGAAGCGATGTCATACAGGTGACGGCTGTACGCGGCGGTCTTTTCAGCCAGGGGCTGGAACAGGCCGGCTTGCAGGGCCAGCAGTTCTTGTGCGTCCTTCACGCCCAGGACAGCCTGGGTGTGGGTAGCGGCTTCCGACAGAGCGGCGCGCGAAGCGGTCACGTTCAGTTCAACCAGCTTTTCCACGCCTTCGAAGGCCTTGGTGGTCAGACCAAACAGGGTTTCGATGTTGGCTTTGTGCGAGGCCAGGATTTGTTCAGCGGTCAGCGTCATGTCATATCTCCTAAAAATGAGGGCCTTGAAGGCCAGGTGGTTCACAGACATCTGCGCTGGCCCTGACTCGGTAAGTCATGTTGCAGTGCAGCATGGGTTGAATTTTAGGGGCTTCGTTCGCGATTGCAAGGGTTTTTTGTTGCGGTGCAGCAAATTAGGGACGGCCACCCAGAAATCCGCCCTTCGCCACAATCGCGTCATGCACGCCTACTACGCAGACCATTTTGTGCTGCCCTTGCCCGAAGGCCATCGGTTTCCCATGGCCAAGTACAGACTGCTGCGCGACCGGATTGCCCAACACCTGCCGGGTGTGTCGCTCCAGGTGGCCTTGCCTGCTACAGACCATGAGTTAGCGCTGGCCCATGCGCCCGACTACATCGACGCCATTGCCGACGGCACGCTGCCGCCCCTGGCCCAGCGCGAGATTGGGTTTCCCTGGAGCGAGGCCATGGCCGAGCGCGCGCGGCGCTCTGTGGGCGCTACCGTGGCCGCAAGCCGCGTGGCGCTGCGCGAAGGGGTGGCGGGCAACCTCGCGGGGGGCACGCACCATGCGTATGCCGACAAGGGCAGCGGGTTTTGTGTGTTCAACGACGTGGCGGTGGCCGCCCGGTTGATGCAGGTGGAATGGGCGCGGGGCGGCGGCGGGCGCACCGCCCGGCCGCTCCAGGTGGCGGTGATTGACCTGGATGTGCACCAGGGCAACGGCACGGCACACATTTTTCGGGGCGACCACAGCGTGTTCACGCTGTCGCTGCACGGGGCTCGCAACTTTCCGTTCCGCAAGGAGCCCAGCGACCTCGATGTCGAGCTGCCCGATGGCTGCACGGACCCTGACTATCTACAGGCCCTGGAGCAGGCGCTCGATACCCTGGAGCAGCGGTTTGCGCCTCAGCTCATCTTCTATCTGGCAGGTGCCGACCCCCATGAGGGTGACCGCCTGGGGCGGCTGGCGGTGACGCACGACGGGCTGGAGGCGCGCGACCGGCGTGTGTTCGACTGGGCGTGGCAGCGGCGGATCCCCCTGGTTTTTGCCATGGCCGGCGGTTACGGCCGCAACCTGGACGACACGGTGTTGGCCCAGCTCAACACCTGGCGCGTGGCCTGGCAGTACCACCAGCGCTGGCAGAATGTGCGGCCATGACTTCTGCCGCCAGCACCACCCCTGCCGCTGCGTCCGCACCGGCCGCCCGCCCGTCCCCGCAGCCGCGCAGCGCCTACCAGGCCTTTCGCTCCATCACCACACGCTGGGCCGACAACGACGTGTATGGCCATGTGAACAACGTCGTGTACTACAGCTGGTTTGACACTGCGGTCAATGCCCACCTGATCGACCAGGGCGTGCTCGATATCCATGCCGGCGGCACCATTGGCCTGGTGATAGAAACCCAGTGCAATTACTTTGCCCCGCTGGCGTTTCCGCAGACGGTGGAGGCGGGCATCCGCGTGGCACGGCTGGGCGGCTCCAGCGTCAGGTATGAGGTGGGCCTGTTTGCCCAAGGCGAGCCGCTGACCGCTGCCGCTGGCCATTTCATCCATGTGTATGTGGACCGCGAAACCCGCCGGCCGGTGCCCGTGCCCGAGGCGCTGCGCACCGTGCTGCAGGCTCTGGTGGTGCCCGGCTGACCGCGTGCAAACTGGCTGGTATGGTTTTGATAGCGCGTAACGCAACACAGATAAGCGCTGGCGCACCATAGGGCACTCAACCAGGCCAGGCGCTGTGCGGCGGCTGAATCCTGGCTGACGCCGCTGGCCTTGCGCGGTGCCAGGGTCCCCGATGGCCTACACTTTGCGGCTTCGTTGCCCGGTCTGAGGCCTTGGGAACGTGTTCGCGATTTCTGAGGCTTGCCCTGTCCATGATCATCACCAGCCTGCTCGACACCGACCTGTACAAGTTCACCATGATGCAGGTCGTGCTGCACCAGTTTCCGGGGGCGCAGGTCGAATACAAATTCAAGTGCCGCAACCCCGGCGTGCAGCTGGCGCCCTTTGCCAACGAAATCCGCGACGAGATCCGGTCGCTGTGTTGCCTGCAGTTCCAGGATGCCGAACTGGCCTACCTGCGGTCGCTGCGTTTCATCAAGAGCGACTTCGTGGATTTTCTCGGGCTGTTCAAGCTCAACGAGAAATACATCACCGTCACGCCCCAGCACAACGGCGAGATCGAAATCTCCATCCGGGGGCCGTGGCTGCACACCATCCTGTTCGAGATCCCGGTGCTGGCCATCGTCAATGAGGTCTACTTTCGCAACACGCAGAAAGTGCCCGACTTCCTGGAAGGCCGCCGCCGCCTGGATGCCAAGATTGCGCTGCTGCAGGGCGACGGTCTGTCGGACCTCAAGATTGCCGACTACGGCACCCGCCGGCGTTTTAGCCGCGCCTGGCACGAAGAAGTGCTGCGCGTGCTGGTGGCTCGACTGGGCACCGGCGACCGTCGCCCCGGCGCACCTGCAGGCCCTGGCCAGTTCGCTGGCACCAGCAATGTGCTGTATGCGATGAAACTGGGCGTGACGCCGCTGGGCACCATGGCGCACGAATATCTGCAGGCCTGCCAGGCGCTGGGCCCGCGCCTGCGCGACAGCCAGGTCTTTGGCTTTGAAATGTGGGCCAAGGAGTACCGGGGGGACCTGGGCATTGCGCTGTCGGACGTGTACGGGATGAGCGCCTTCCTGCGCGACTTTGACCTTTACTTTTGCAAGCTGTTTGACGGCGCGCGGCATGACAGTGGCGACCCGTTTGCCTGGGGCGAGCGCCTTTTGGACCACTACCGCAAGAACCGCGTGGACCCGCTGACCAAGACGCTGATCTTCAGCGATGCGCTGACCGTGCCGCGCACCATCGAGCTGTACCAGCAGTTCCGGGGCCGCTGCCAGCTGGCGTTTGGCATTGGCACCAATCTCACCAATGACCTGGGCAGCCCGCCGGCGCACGAGCCGCTGCAGGTGGTCATCAAGATGACGCGTTGCAACGACCAGCCTGTGGCCAAGCTGTCGGACACGCCGGGCAAGGGCATGTGTGATGACGAGAAATACCTCGCATACCTGCGACAGGTGTTTGATATCCCTGCGACAGCGTAGCCGCGCTGGCGCGCGGAAGCGCCCAGAGGTTCCGTGAAGTGCCGCGATGTGCCGCGAAGTACGTCAAACCGCCGTGAGGCGCCCCGATTTTTATAACTGGATGGAGACACAACCCATGAAACTCTCGCGCGGGCTGGCAGTGGCCGGTCTTTTGGCGGCACTGCCCGGTTGGGCCATGGCCGCCGACATCGATGGCAGCACGCTGTCCGTCCTCTGGGGCGTTCCGTTTGCGGGCATTCTGCTGTCGATTGCCCTCATGCCGCTCCTGGCGCCGATCTTCTGGCACCACCACTTTGGCAAGGTGGCGGCAGCCTGGGGGCTGGCGTTTCTGGTGCCGTTTGCCATCACATTCGGCCCCGGCATGGCGGGCGTGAGCCTGGTGCATGCGCTGGTGGCGGAGTACATCCCGTTTGTGATCCTGCTGACTGCGCTGTTCACGGTGGCGGGCGGGATTTTCATTCGCGGCAACCTGCACGGCAGCCCGGGGCTCAACACCACCATTCTGGCCATTGGCGCCGTGCTGGCCAGCTTCATGGGCACCACCGGGGCGTCCATGCTGCTGATCCGCCCCCTGATCCGCGCCAATGACAACCGCAAGCATGTGGCGCATGTGGTGGTGTTCTTCATTTTCATCGTGTCCAACGCCGGGGGCTCGCTCACGCCGCTGGGCGATCCGCCGCTGTTCCTGGGCTTCTTGAAGGGCGTGGATTTCTTCTGGACGGTGAGCCACATCTTCCAGGAAACGCTTTTCCTCGTGGGTGCGCTGCTGGCCATCTTCTTTGTGTTTGATTCCTGGTACTACCACCGCCGCGAAGAAGTGCTCCCGGCCGACCCCACGCCCGACAGCCGGGCCATCGGCTTTGACGGCAAGGTCAACTTTGCCCTGCTGGGCGTGGTGGTGGCGCTGGTGCTGGTCAGCGGCTTCTGGAAGTCGTCGGTGGTGTTCCACATCGCGGGCACCGAGGTCGGCCTGCCTGGCATCGTGCGCGACGTCGGGCTGGTCATCGTCACCTTTGTATCCCTGTGGCTCACGCCCAAGAAGGTGCATGAAGACAACCAGTTCGGCTGGGGGCCGATGCAAGAGGTGGCCAAGCTGTTTGCGGGCATCTTTCTCACCATCATCCCGGTCATCGCCATGCTCAAGGCGGGCGTCAACGGCCCGTTTGGCGCCGTTGTGTCGGCCGTGACCCGCGCAGATGGTTCGCCCGACCCGGCCATGTATTTCTGGGCCACGGGTGCCCTGAGCTCGTTCCTGGACAACGCCCCCACCTACCTCGTGTTTTTCAACACTGCGGGCGGCGACCCAGCGGTGCTGATGACCACCCTGGCGCCCACGCTGGCTGCCATCTCTGCGGGGGCCGTTTTCATGGGGGCCAACACCTACATCGGCAACGCACCCAACCTCATGGTCAAGGCCATCGCCGAAGACCGGGGCGTGAAGATGCCCAGCTTCTTTGGCTACATGTTGTGGTCGGGGGGCATCCTGGTGCCGCTGTTCATCGTGATGACTTTCATCTGGTTTAGGTAGTGGACATCCCCCTGAGCGGCTGCGCCGCTTCCCCCTTCTCTCGCACCGCTGCGCGCTGCGGGAAGGGGGACGCCGCCCTCGCTGCAGCTCTGCTCGGCGGCCCTGGTATTGGTGCATGCCCGTTTTACGTGCGGTGATCTCCACCCAATTGATTGGAAATAGCAATATGAGCCAACCCCGCATCCTGGTCGCGCGAGCGATCTTCCCCGACATCGTGGACCGCCTGCGCGAGCATTTCGACGTAGAAGCGAACCCCGACGACGTGATCTGGACCCCGGCCGAGCTGGCCGCGCGCCTGGCCGACAAGGACGGCGTGCTCACCACCGGCAGCCAGCGTATCGACGCGGCGCTGCTGGCTGCGGCGCCGCGCCTGAAGATCTGCGCCAACATGGCCGTGGGCTACAACAACTTTGATGTGGACGCGATGACGGCGGCGGGGGTGTTGGGCACCAACACCCCCGACGTTCTGACCGAGACCACGGCCGACTTTGGCTTTGCGCTCTTGATGGCCACGGCGCGCCGCATGACCGAGAGCGAGCATTACCTGCGCGCTGGCAAGTGGACGAAGTGGAGCTACGACATGTTCGCGGGCAGCGACATCCACGGCAGCACGCTGGGCATCATCGGCATGGGCCGCATCGGGCAGGGCATCGCCAAGCGCGGCGCGCACGGCTTTGGCATGAAGGTGGTTTATCACAACCGCTCGCGCCTGTCGGCTGACCTGGAAGCCGAATGCAAGGCCACCTACGTGGGCAAGGAAGACTTGCTGCGCACGGCCGACCATGTGGTGCTGGTGGTGCCGTACAGCGCAGCCTCGCACCACACCATTGGCGCGGCCGAGCTGGCGCTGATGAAGCCCACGGCCACCCTGATCAACATTGCGCGCGGCGGCATTGTGGACGACGCGGCGCTGGCCGTGGCGCTTCGCGAAGGCCGCATTGCCGCGGCGGGCTTGGATGTGTTTGAGGGTGAGCCCAGCGTGCACCCCGATCTGCTCACCGTGCCCAACGTGGTGCTCACGCCCCACATCGCCAGCGCCACGGTGCCCACGCGCCGCGCCATGGCCAACCTGGCGGCGGACAACCTGATCGCCTTTTTGGGCGGGCGTGCCCCCCTTACTCCGGTGAACCAGCCCGTGCCCGGCCTGCGGGCGCAGTAACGCCGGATTTATTAAGAGAAATTGGCCGCTAGCGCTTGATAGATAAGCGCTAGCAGCTATCGAAACCATAGTAATCCTTCCTTGACTACCGATACCCTCGTTCTGCTGGCCGCACTGGCCCTGGTGTTCATCGCGCTCGCGCTGCTGGCGCTGCGTCGCCCCCGCGTGGATTTGCCGCCCGAATGGCTGGCCCGCCTGCAGGCACTGGAGCGCACCACCCAGGCCACCCAGCTGGCCGTGGCCAAGAACGATGGCGCGCTGGATGGCATGGGCCAGCAACTGCGCGGCTTCACCCAAACCACGCAGACCACGCTGGAGGGGCTGCGCCACGCGGTCGATGAGCGTTTGACGCAGGCGGTGGCCGAATCGCGCAACGGCCGTGCCGAGCTGTTGGCCGCCTTTGGCGTGTTCGAGGCGCGGCTGGCGCAGCGCCTCACGGCCCTGGACGCAGCCACGCGCCTCACGCTCGATGCGCTCAAGAGCGACACCCAGTCGCAGCTGGGGGTGATGTCGCAAGCGCTCAAAGACCAGCTCGAAGCCAACAGCTTTCAGATCAAGAACCAGTTTGCGGTGCTGCAAGACGCGGTGTCGCAGCAGCTCACCGGGCTGGTGCAGGGCAGCCAGCACAACGCCGAACAACTGCGCACCGCGCTCAACGAGCGCCTGGCCGCCATCCAGGCCGACAACGCCACCAAGCTCGAAGAAATGCGCCGCACGGTGGACGAAAAGCTCCACGCCACGCTGGAGCAGCGCCTGGGCGAATCCTTCAAGCTGGTGAGCGACCGGCTCGAACAAGTGCACAAGGGCCTGGGCGAGATGCAGACCCTGGCGGGCAGCGTGGGCGACTTGAAGCGCGTGATGACCAACGTGAAGTCGCGCGGTACCTGGGGCGAAATGCAGCTGGGCGCCATCATCGACAACGTGCTTACCCCCGAGCAGTTCGCGCGCAACGTCAAGACCGTGCCAGGCAGCGATGAGTTGGTGGAATTTGCCATCCGCCTGCCGGGCAAAAGCGACGAGCACCCCGTGTGGCTGCCCATCGATTCCAAGTACCCGGTGGAGCAATACCAGCGCCTGATGGATGCGCAGGACGCGGCCGACAAGGCCGCCATCCTGTCTGCAGGCAATGCGTTCGAGACCTCGATCAAGCTCGAAGCCAGGAAGATCTTCGCCAAGTACGTCTCGCCCCCGCACACCACCGACTTTGCCGTGCTTTACCTGCCCACCGAAGGCCTGTTTGCCGAGGTCATGCGCCGCCCCGGCCTGGTCGAGGCCGTGCAGAACGATTGCCGCGTGATGATCACCGGCCCGGCCAATCTGGCCGCCATGCTCAACAGCCTGCAGATGGGCTTCAAGACGCTGGCGATTGAAAAACGCTCGTCAGAAGTGTGGAGCCTTCTGGGCATGGTCAAGACCGAGTTCGCCAAGTTTGGCGATGTGGTCGAGGCCACCAAAAAATCCATCGACGCCGCCGCCAAGAAGTTTGACGAGGTGGGCGTGCGCACCCGCGCCATCCAGAAGCGCCTGCGGGATGTGCAGGACCTGCCCGCGCCAGGGGCCACCACCGTGCCGTTGCCGGGGCTGGACCCTGAGGACGATCCGCTGTGAACTGGGCACTGGCCCGGCTGATTGCCGCGCAGATCTGTGTGCACGGCAGCATGGCTGGCATGCGGCTGGCCGCGCCCCTGCTCGCGCTGCGCGAGGGCTACAGCGTGGCGGCAGTGGGGTTTCTGGTGGCGCTGTTCGCGCTCACCCAGGTGTTTCTGGCCCTTCCTGCGGGCCGGTTTGCAGACCGCCATGGCCTGAAGCGGCCGATGGCTTATTCGGTGGCTGTGGCGTGCATGGGCGCAGGGCTGGCGGTGGTGTTTCCGACCTATGCGGTCTTGTGCGTTGCGGCCTTGATGACAGGGGCGGGCGCAGGGGGCGCCACCATTGCCGTGCAGCGCCACGCGGGCCGCGCCGTGCATGACGCCACCGAACTCAAGCAGGTGTTCAGCTGGCTGTCCATCGGCCCGGCGGTGTCCAACTTCATCGGCCCATTTGCGGCGGGGCTGGCCATCGACCATGCGGGTACCACCCCGGGCAGCCTGGAAGGCTACCGCGCGGCCTTTGCGTTGCTGGCGTTGCTGCCCCTGGTCAGTTGGTGGTGTGTGCGCAGCACGCAGGATTTGCCCGCTGCGGCTGCAGCCTCCGCCAAAGATGGCCCGCCACAGCGCGCGTGGGATCTGCTGAACGACCCACCGTTTCGCCGCCTGCTCATCGTGAACTGGCTCATCTCGTCGTGCTGGGATGTGCATGCCTTTGCGGTGCCGCTGCTGGGGCATGAGCGCGGCTTGTCGGCTGCGGTCATTGGCACCATCTTCGGGGCGTTTGCGATTGCGGCCACCGTGATCCGCGTGCTCATGCCCTTTGTGGCCAAGCACTTGCGCGAGCGGGGCGTAATGGCCGGCGCCATGCTGGTGACGGCCGTGTTGTTTGCGGTGTACCCCATGCTGCAAAGCGCCTGGGCCATGGGGCTGTGCTCGGTGTTGCTGGGCCTGGTGCTGGGCACGGGGCAGCCCATGGTGATGAGCCTGCTGCACCAGATCACGCCCTCACATCGCCAGGGCGAAGCGCTGGGTCTGCGCCTCATGGCCATCAACGCATCCAGCGTGCTGATGCCCCTGATGTTCGGATCGGCCGGGGCGGTGATTGGCGTGAGCGGCCTGTTCTGGGGGGTGGGCGCCGCAGGCCTGGGCGGCGCCCGGCTGGCGTGGCGCATCGGGGGCGAGAAAAAACAGCCGGGGCAGGGGCCGGGCTGAGTGCCGCTTGCCGTGCGGAGCCAGTAGGCGAAGAAATGCCTACAGCTGGTAGAACGACTTGATCAGCTCCCACGCCTCTTGCGGGTCGTCGGTGTAGTGAAAGAGCTTGAGGTCTTGGGCGGAGATCGTGCCTTCTTCCACCAGCACTTCGAAGTTGATCAGCCGCCTCCAGTAGTCGGTGCCAAACAGCACGATGGGCACCGGCTTGGCCTTCTTGGTCTGCACCAGCGTGAGCACCTCAAACAGTTCGTCCAGCGTACCAAAACCCCCCGGGAAGGCCACCAATGCCTTGGCGCGCATCATGAAGTGCATCTTGCGCAGCGCGAAGTAGTGGAACTTGAAGGAGAGCGAGGGCGAGATGAAGCGATTGCCGCTTTGCTCATGGGGCAGGGCGATGTTCAGGCCGACGTTCAGTGCACCGGCTTCGTGGGCACCCCGGTTGGCGGCCTCCATGATGCCGGGGCCGCCGCCCGTGCAGATGTAGATGCGGTCTGCGGGGCGCTGGTGCTCGCTGTATTCCGCCACCACCTTGGCGAACTGGCGGGCGAGGTCGTAGTAGCGGGCGTTGCGCACGGCCTGCTGGGCACGCTGCAGGCGCACCTCGTCGCCACTGGCCTCGGCCTCGGCCAACTGGGCTGCGGCCTCGTCGGGTGCCACAAACCGGGCGCTGCCGTAGACCACCACGGTGTTCTCGATGCCTTGCTCGGCCTGGCCCAGGTCGGGCTTGAGCATTTCCAGCTGAAAGCGGATGCCGCGTGTCTCGCGGCGGAACAGGAATTCCGGGTCGGCAAACGCGAGGCGATAAGCGTCTGCGTGCAAGGGGTTGCCGTTGACTGCGTGGTTCTGCAGTTCCGCCCAGGCATCGGCCAGGCGGCGTTCGTTGAGTTGGGTGTTGGCGTCCATAAGAGACTCTTCGTGTCGGTCTGTAGGGGGAAAAGGGGTGGGGCGAATGCTGCGGCCACCGGCTTGGGCAGCGTAATGCAATGGAGGATGAGGTGTAGAGAAAAATGGGCCCTTGGGCAAGTCTACAATGCGCGGGCTGCTATGAAATATGAAGCACTTTGTATGCCAAGCGCCGTCAGGCATAGCGACCCGAACAGGTGCAGTGCTGTGGTTCCCAGGGCCATGGCGTAGCGTTGCACCATCAGCATTTCAACCACCTCGGCCGAGAAGCTGGAGAACGTGGTGAGTGCGCCCAGAAAACCCGTGACCAAGGCCAGCCGCCAGACGGGATCGATCTGGGGCAGGGCGTGAAAAACAGCCACACACACGCCGATGAGATAACCGCCCACCAGGTTGGCTGCCAAGGTTCCCCAGGGAATCAAGCAGCCCGGGCTGAGCCACAGGCCCAGGCGCCAGCGCGCCAGTGCGCCCACACAGGCGCCGATGCAGATGGCCAGAACATTGAGCATGGGGGGATTGTCACAGCAAATGAAGTCCCCCTGGGTCGCTTCGCGCCTTCCCCCAAAAGAGCAAAACGGAGTGGCCCTGGTCTGGACCACACCCGTTTCGTATGCCGGCGGCTCAGCGCGCCGCCATCTGCTGCGGCAGCCAGGTGACGATGCCGGGGAAGATATAGAGCAGCGCCACGGCCGCGCACATCAGCAGGAACATGGGCAGGGCCACCTTGGCAATCCAGGGCAGCTGGCGGCCGGTCATGCCTTGCAGCACGAACAGGTTGAAGCCCACGGGCGGTGTGATCTGCGCCATCTCGACCACCAGCACAATGAAGATGCCGAACCAGATGGGGTCGATGCCCGCAGCCTGCACGGTGGGCATGAGCACGCCCATGGTGAGCACCACCATGGAGATGCCGTCCAGGAAGCAGCCCAGGATGATGAAGAACACGGCCAACGCGACGAGGAGCTGCCCCTGATTCAGCCCGAGCGACGCAATCCATTCAGCCAGGTGGCGCGGCAGACCGATGTAGCCCATCGATAGCGTGAGAAACGCGGCACCGGCCAGGATCAGCGCAATCATGCAGTACAGGCGCGTTGCGCCCATCAGCGATTCCTTGAAGGTGCTCCAGCTCATCGAGCCCTGCACGGCCGAGAGAACCAGCGACCCCACCACGCCCACGGCCGCTGCCTCGGTGGCGGTGGCAAAGCCGGTGTAGATGCTGCCCAGCACCGCCGCAATCAGCAGCACCACGGGGATCAGGCTGCGCGACTCGGCCAGCTTTTGCGCAAAGGTCAGGCGCACGTCGGCGGCGGGCACCTGGTCGGGGTGGCGCAGCGCCCAGACCATGATGTAGCCCGAGAACAGGGCCGCCAGCAGAATGCCCGGCAGCACGCCCGCGATGAACAGCTGCGAGATGGACACTTCGGCCGATACGCCGTAGACGATCATGATGATCGACGGCGGGATCAAGAGGCCCAGCGTGCTGGCCCCGGCCAGCGTGCCCACCACCATGTGCTCAGGGTAGCCCCGCCGCGTGAGCTCGGGCAGCGTCATCTTGCCAATGGTGGCGCAGGTGGCGGCACTCGACCCCGAAACGGCGGCAAAAATCGTGCAGCCCACCACGTTGGTGTGCAGCAGGCGGCCCGGCAGGGCCTGCACCCAGGGCGCCAGGCCCTTGAACATGTCTTGCGACAGCCGCGTGCGAAACAGGATTTCCCCCATCCAGATGAACAGGGGCAGGGCGGTCAAGGTCCAGCTGGAGGCACTGCCCCAGATCGTTACCGCCATCGCGTCGCCCGCTGGGCGCGACGAGAACAGCTGCATGCCGATCCAGGCTACGCCCGAGAGGGTGAGCCCGATCCACACGCCGCTGCCCAGGATGAGGAACAGAGACAGGACCAGCAGGCCGGTAATGGCGAGATCACTCATGGTGTTGGTAGTCCTGGTCTATTCGTTGCGCAGCGCTTCGCCGGATGTGGTGTCGGCGCGTTTTCCCATCACCTCCAGCACCAGCTCGTCGATGAAGGCGATGGCCAGAATCACCGTGCCCACGGCCATGGCGATCTGCGGAATCCACAGCGGCGTGGCATCGCTGCCCGTGGAGATGTCGTGGAACTCGTGCGACTGCCAGGCCAGCTTGCAGCTGTAGGCAGCAAACAGGGCAGCCAGCAGCGTGGCAATACCCAGCGCCCAGATCTCAAACGCCTTTTTCGCGCCGCCCTTGAGGAAGTTGAGCAGCAGCGTGACGCGTATGTGTTCCCCGCGCTTCAAGGTGTGCGCCAGCGCCAGAAAACCTGCTGCGGCCATCAGATAGCCCGCATAGGCATCGGTGCCCGGCACGTGGAAGTGGAACTGCCGACTGGCGATGGACAGCAACACCATGCCCAGCAGGCCGACCATAAAAAGCGCCGCCAGGGCGGCGGCGCTGTCGTACAGAAAGTCCAGCAGACGACGCATTTGCGAAGGCGCCTGGGCTTACTTGCGGTAGGCGTCGATCAGGGCCTTGCCTTCGGGGCCGGCCTTGTCCAGCCATTCCTTGAGCATGGTGTCGCCGACCTTGGCCATGTCGGCCTTCAGTGCGGCGGGCGGCGCTTCTACCGCCATGCCATTGGCCTTGAGCTTGGCGATGGTGTCGGTATTGACCTTGGCGCTGGCAGCCCAGCCGCGTGCTTCGGCGTCGGCACCGGCCTTGAGCAGGGCGTCCTGGCTGGGCTTGTCCAGCGCGTCAAAGGCCTTCTTGTTCACCAGCACGGCGTTCTTGGGCAGCCAGGCCTGGGTGTCGTAGTAGAACTTGAGGTGCTCATATAGCTTGCTGTCCACGCCGGTGGCGCCCGAGGTCATCGTCGATTCGACCACGCCCGTGGCGAGGGCCTGCGAGAACTCTGCGGCCTGCACTGTCACCGGCTGTGCACCCACCAGCTCGGCAATGCGGGCGGTGGCGGGGCTGTAGGCGCGCCACTTGATGCCCTTGAGGTCGGCGGCCGAGGCCAGGGGCTTCTTGGTGTAGATGCCTTGCGGAGGCCAGGCCACGGCATACAGCAGCACCATGCCTTGTTCGGCCAGCTTCTTCTCGAGGAAGGGCTTTTGCGCAGCGTAGAGCTTCTTGGAGGCGTCGTAGCTGTCGGCCAGGAAGGGCAGGCCGTCCACGCCAAACAGCTGCCACTCGTTCTGGAAGTTGGCCAGCAGGATCTCGCCCATCTGCGCCTGGCCGCCTTGCACGGCGCGCTTGATTTCGGGGGCCTTGAACAGTGCGGCGTTGGCATGCACCGTGATCTTGAGCTTGCCGCCGGTAGCCTTGTCCACGTCGCCGGCCAGCTGCACCATGTTCTCGGTGTGGAAGTTGGTGGCGGGGTAGGCGGCGGCCAGGTCCCACTTCGTTTGCGCAAAAGTGGAAGTGGCGGCAAGGCCCGCAGCCAGGGTCAGGGCGAGTGCGGTCACGGGGAAGATTCGACGCTTCATGGATATTGCTCCGCAGGGTTGGATGTAACAAATCAATGTATCGGAAGTCGGTCAAATTGCGATAGGTGTTTTGCCTAAACGCTGACAAATTGCCAACAAATTACCATCGACTTGCCTACAATGCCCCATGCATATCCCGTGCCAATGACAGAACCCGCAGGCCCGAACCCGCCATGAAATCTGACGCCAAGCCCAAGGCCAAGTCCGTGCTTCCACCCAAAGCCGACTCCGGCCCCATCGTGTCGTCGGCGCACCTGGTATCGGCGCAGAGCGCGGAGATGAGCGAGTTCGAGTTCGGCCTCATCGTGGCGGGCAATGCGTTCCACCGCTGGGTGGTGCACTGCATGGCGGCGGCGGGACTCAAGGATCTGACGCCGCTCGACGTGGTGGTTCTGCACCATGTCACGCACCGCGCGCGCGACAAGCGCCTGGCCGACATCTGCTTCATCATGAATGTGGAAGACACGCACCTGGTGAACTACGCGCTGAAAAAGCTGCAGAACCTGGGCGTCGTGGCCTCGCAAAAGAACGGCAAGGAAGTGACCTACGCTGCCACCGATGTGGGCCGTGCCTACGTGCAGCGCTACCGCGAGATCCGCGAGAGCTGCCTGATCGACGCCCTGAAAGCCGACGATGCGCTCAACCGCGACATCGGCGAGCTGGCCCGGTTGCTGCGTGTGCTCTCGGGCATGTACGACCAGGCGGCGCGCTCGGCGGCATCCCTTTGATCGGCGCAGAATTTTGAACAAAACCACGCTCTAGCGCTTATCTGATAAGCGCTGGTGGCTATCAAAAAGATAGTTATTCATGTCCCACCAAGTTTCACCCATGTCCCGCTGGCAGTTCTGGATCGACCGGGGCGGCACCTTCACCGACGTGGTGGGCAAGCGGCCGGACGGCACGCTGGTCACGCACAAGCTGTTGTCCGAGAACCCCGAGCAGTACAAGGACGCGGCTGTCGCAGGCATCCGCCACCTGCTCGGTTTGAAGCCCGGCGAGCCCGTGACGCCCGCACTGGTGGAGTGCGTGAAGATGGGCACCACCGTGGCCACCAACGCGCTCTTGGAGCGCAAGGGAGAGCCCACGCTGCTCATCACCACCAAGGGCTTCAAGGACGCGCTGCGCATCGCCTACCAGAACCGCCCGCGTCTGTTCGACCGCCACATCTTGCTGCCCGAGCTGTTGTACGAGCGTGTGATCGAGGCGCAGGAGCGTGTGGGCGCACGGGGCGAGGTGATCGAGCCGCTGGACGAAGCCCACCTCAAGGAACGCCTGTGGGCCGCTTATGACGCAGGCCTGCGCAGCGCGGCCATCGTGTTCATGCATGGCTACCGCTACACCGCACACGAAGAGGCTGCCGCCCGCATTGCGCGCGCGGCGGGCTTCACGCAGGTCAGCGCATCGCACGCCACCAGCCCCATGATGAAGCTGGTGAGCCGGGGCGACACTACGGTGGTGGATGCCTACCTCTCGCCCATCCTGCGCCGCTACGTGGACCAGGTGGCGAGCGAGATGCCGGGCGTGAAACTGTTCTTCATGCAGTCGTCGGGCGGGCTGACGGATGCGCAGGTGTTCCAGGGCAAGGACGCGATCCTCTCGGGCCCCGCAGGTGGCATTGTCGGCATGGCGCGCACTGCGGGGCTCGCGGGCCACGACAAGGTCATCGGCTTTGACATGGGCGGCACCAGCACCGATGTGAGCCACTACGCGGGCGAGTTCGAGCGCGAGTTCGAGACGCAGGTGGCGGGCGTGCGCATGCGTGCGCCCATGATGAGCATCCATACCGTCGCTGCGGGCGGCGGCTCCATCCTCGGCTTTGACGGCGCGCGCTTCCGCGTAGGCCCCGAAAGCGCGGGCGCCAACCCCGGCCCTGCCAGCTACCGCCGGGGCGGCCCGCTGGCCGTGACGGATGCGAACGTGATGGTGGGCAAGATCCAGCCCGCGCACTTCCCCAAGGTGTTTGGCCATGCAGCCAACGAAGCGCTTGACCGCGATGTGGTGGGGCAGAAGTTTGCGCAGCTGGCGGTGCAAAGCGGCCGCTCGCAAGAAGACGTGGCCCATGGCTTCATCCAGATCGCCGTGCAGCAGATGGCCAATGCGATCAAGAAGATCAGCGTGGCGCGCGGCTACGACGTGACACGCTACACCCTGCAATGTTTTGGCGGCGCGGGCGGCCAGCATGCCTGCCTGGTGGCCGATGCGCTGGGCATGACGCGCGTGTTTGTGCACCCGCTCGCAGGTGTGCTCAGCGCCTACGGTATGGGCTTGGCGGACCAGAACGTGATCCGCGAACAGGCCGTGGAAACCAAGCTGGTGCCCGATGCGCTGGCAGGCATCGAAGCCACGCTGGACCAACTGGCCACCACCGCGCGCACCGAGCTGGAGCGCCAGCAGGTGGGCGCGGGCACAGCCTTGGTGCACCGCCGCGTGCATGTGCGCTATGAGGGCAGCGACTCGGCGCTCATCGTGCCATTCGGCTCGCTGGCCGAAATCACCGTCGCATTCGAGAACGCCTACCGCCAACGTTTTGCCTTCCTCATGCAGGGCAAGGGCCTGGTGGTGGAGGCCATATCGGTCGAGGCCGTGGTGCCCGGCGATGCGCCCGTGGAGCCGCGCCACGCGCTGCAGCCCGCGCGCGAGGTGCCGCGCCGCAGCACCGTGCGCATGTACACCGGTGGCGTGGACGGTGCAGCGGCCTGGCATGACGCCGCGCTGGTGGTGCGCGAGGATCTGCGCCCCGGCGACGTGATCCCCGGCCCGGCCATCATTGCCGAGAAGAACGCCACCACCATCGTCGAGCCCGGCTGGGAGGCGCAGCTGACTGACCTGGACCACCTGCTGCTCAACCGCCGCGTGGCGCGTGCCGTGCAGCACGCCGTGGGCACCACGGTGGACCCGGTGCTGCTGGAAGTGTTCAACAACCTGTTCATGAACATTGCCGAGCAGATGGGGCTGCAGCTGCAGAACACGGCCTACTCGGTGAACATCAAGGAGCGCCTCGACTTCAGCTGCGCGCTGTTCGACACCGCTGGCAACCTCATTGCCAATGCGCCGCACATGCCCGTGCACCTGGGCTCGATGGGCGAGAGCATCAAGACCGTGATCCGTGAGAACGCGGGCAAGATGCAGCCCGGCGACGTGTTCGTGCTCAACGACCCGTACCACGGCGGCACGCACCTGCCGGACATCACGGTCATCACGCCGGTCTACATCGCCAACGAGGCCGAGCCCACGTTCTATGTGGGTAGCCGAGGCCACCACGCCGATGTGGGCGGCACCACGCCGGGTTCCATGCCACCGTTCTCGACGCGCATCGAGGAAGAGGGCGTGCAGATCAACAACGTGAAGCTGGTGGAGCGCGGCGTGCTGCGCGAGGCGGAGATGATTGCGCTGCTCGAAAGCGGCGAATATCCATCGCGCAACCCGCAGCAGAACATGGCCGATTTGCGCGCGCAGATCGCAGCGAATGAGAAGGGCCAGCAGGAGCTGCGCCGCATGGTGGGCGAGTTTGGGCTGGACGTCGTTCAGGCGTACATGCGCCATGTGCAGGACAACGCCGAAGAATCTGTGCGCCGTGTCATCACGCGCCTGAAGGACGGCGCGTTCACTCTGCCGCTGGACAACGGCGCGCAGATCAGCGTGGCCGTGAAGGTGGATGCAGCGAGCCGCAGCGCCACCATCGACTTCACCGGCACCAGCGCGCAGCAGACGAACAACTTCAACGCGCCCACGGCAGTGTGCATGGCGGCGGTGCTGTATGTGTTCCGCACTCTGGTGGATGACGACATTCCGCTCAACGCCGGGTGCCTCAAGCCGCTCAACGTCATCATCCCGCCCGGCAGCATGCTCAACCCCAACCCGCCAGCTTCGGTGGTGGCGGGCAATGTGGAGACTTCCACCTGCATCACCAATGCGCTGTACGGCGCACTGGGCCTGATGGCGGCGGGGCAGTGCACCATGAACAACTTCACCTTTGGCAGCACGCGCTACCAGTACTACGAGACCATCTCGGGGGGCAGCGGCGCGGGCGGCGTGTGGGATGCCAACGGGCAGCTCACTGGCGGCTTTGCAGGCACCAGCGTCGTGCAATGCCACATGACCAACTCGCGCCTCACGGACCCCGAGGTGCTGGAGTTCCGCTTCCCGGTGCGGCTGGAGGGCTACGAGATTCGCAAGGGCTCGGGCGGCGCCGGGCGGTGGAAAGGCGGCGACGGCGGCGTGCGCCGTGTGCGCTTCCTGGAGCCGATGACGGCCAGCATCCTGTCGAACGGCCGCCACCATGGCGCGTTTGGCATGGCGGGCGGCCAGCCGGGCGCTGTGGGTATCAACAAGGTGGTGCGCAGCGATGGTCGGGTGGAGCTGCTGGACCACATCGGCCAGGCCGAGATGCTGCCGGGCGATGTGTTTGAAATCCACACGCCGGGCGGCGGCGGCTTCGGATCTTCAGGCCAAAAATAGTAATCAAAATGGCTGCCTGCGCTCGTCCATCATTTGCAGGCAGCTATCAAATCAGGAGTCTTTGGCGTCTGCAGGCGCCTTGGGCTGGCTCAGGCTGGGCGGCACATTCAGCCCCATCTGCCGCGCGCGGAACAGTGCCGCGCGCATCAAGAAGATCGACATGATCGGCACCGTGATCGCCACGAACACGGCGATCAGCAGCGCATGCAGCGCTAGGCTGCGGTCGGCCACCGAGAAGTACAGCACCGTGCCATGCATGATCAGCCAGCAGCCCAGCGTGGCGATGATGGCAGGCGCGTGCACCCGTTCAAAAAACGTGGGCAGGCGCAGCAAGCCGGTGGAGCCCAGCAGGGCCAGCCCGGCGCCCGCCAGCACCAGCACGGCAACGATGATTTCAAGCCAGAGCGGCAGCACGGCGGCGGCAGTGGTAGCGGCTTCGGTCATTCGATCACCTCGCCACGCAGCAGGAACTTGGCCATGGCCATGCTGCCCACAAAGCTGAACAGCGCCAGCAGCAGCGCGGCCTCGAAGTAGTTCTTGCTGCCATACAGCAGGCCCAGCACCAGCATCACCAGCATGCCGCTCAGGTACATGCAGTCGAGCGCCAGCACCCGGTCTTGTGCGGAGGGGCCCTTGAGCAGGCGGATCAGCGCGCAGCCCATGGCCAGGGCCAGCATGAACAGGGCGATGGGAAGGGCCCAATCCAGTATCGGGGTCATTCAAAAATCTCCATCAAAGGGGCTTCGTAGCGCCGCTTCACGTCGGCGATCACGGTGGCCGCGTCGTCCAGTTCCAGCACATGCAGCAGCAGCACGCTGCGGTCCAGCGACAGCTCGGCCCAGGCCGTGCCGGGGGTGATGCAGACGATCATCGCCAGCACGGCCAGCGCGTTGGGGTCGCGCACGTCGAGCGGGATGTGCACAAACCCGGCAGGGTGGCGCCTGCGGCCGGGCGCCAGCAGCAGGCGCGCCACGGCCAGGTTGGAACGGGTGGTGTCGGCCACCACCGTGAAGGCCAGGCGCAGCACGGCGCCGGGTTTGCGCACACGCACGGGCAGCGGCCGCAGCCCGGCCGTGAGCAGCGGGATCGCCAGCGCCAGCACGGTACCCAGCACAAAATGCCCGGCACTCAGGCTGCGGTTGAGCAGCAGCCACAGGCCCAGCAGCGCCAGCGAGAGCAGGGGCGCGGGCACCAGCCGCTTGAGGGGCCGGGGCGATGTGGCGGTGGGTTGGGGCTCTGGCTTCATGGCTGGGCGCCCCCCTGTATGGCGGAAGGCTTGGGAGGGTTGGGTACAGGGTTGGCCGTCATCACGGCGCGCACATACCCGGCGGGCGCGTGCAGCGCGTCAGCCGTGGCCTGGGTGTAGCGCATCACGGCCCCAGCCTGCCAGGCCAGCGCAACGCAGGCGCCCAGCAACAAGGCAATGGGCAAGCCCTCCAGCACCAGCAGCTTGGGGGATGTGCGGTCGTGCGCTGCCCAGAAGTGGCGTATGCCCGCACGCGTGAGCGCCAGCAGCGCGAGCAGGCCAGAGCCTACGAGCAGTGCCACCAACGTCCAGCCTGCAGCGCCGAGGTGGAACCCGGCAGAAGCCCCGAGCCCCAGGGGATTGAGCAAGGCATGGATCATGGCGAACTTGCCCACAAAACCCGGCAGGGGCGGCAGGCCCGCGATGACCAGCGTGCAGGCCATGAAGGCCAGCCCCAGGAACGCGGCCGCCGCAGGGATGACCTGGCCGATGAGCGCCTCCTCTTGGTCGTCAAGGTTCATGCCCTCGCGGGGTACCAGGTCGGCCGACAGAAACGGCGCATCGTCCGTCTGCTCGTAGGGGGCGAGGTTCGAGCCATCGTTGCGCCAGCGGTCGATCAGGTCGGCCAGCAGGAACAGTGCGCTCACGGCCAGCGTGGAGCTGAGCAGGTAGTACAGCAGCCCGGCCGTGAGAAGGTTCTGCCCGAAGCCCACGGCCGCCAGCAGCGTGCCCGACGACAGGATGGCGCTGTAGCCCGCCAGGTGCCCCAGCCGCTGCGACCCCAGCATGCCGATAGCGCCAAAGGCCATGGTGAGCATGCCCCCGCCGATGAGCCATTGGCTGCCAAACTGGGCGGATTCACCGGCCTCGGCGCCAAAGAGCAGCGTCCACAGCCGCAACACGCTGTACACGCCCACCTTGGTCATCAGTGCAAAGAGCGCGCCCACGGGTGCCGTGGCTGCGCTGTAGGCGGGCACCAGCCAGAAATTGAGCGGCCACACAGCGGCCTTGATGAGAAAAGCCACCGCCAGGATGGCCGCCGCCGCATGCAGCAGGCCCCGGTCTGCAGGCGCAATGCCTGCAATGCTCTGCGCCAGATCGGCCATGTTGAGCGTGCCGGTGATGCCATACAGCATCGACACGCCAATCAGGAACAGTGAGGAGGCCGCGAGGTTGATGGCGATGTAGTGCAGCCCGGCTGACACGCGCGGGCGGCCCGAGCCGTGCAGCAGCAGGCCGTAGGAGGCTGCCAGCATGATCTCGAAGAAAACGAACAGGTTGAACAGGTCGGCGGTGAGGAAGGCACCGGCCAGCCCCATGAGCTGGAACTGGAACAGCGGGTGAAAGTGCACGCCCGCGCGGTGCCAGCGCGCCGCCGAGAACAGCACGGTGGCCAGCGCCACGGTGCTGGCCAGCACCAGCATCATCGCGGAGAGCCGGTCGATGGCCAGCACAATGCCAAAGGGCGCTGGCCAGTTGCCGGGCAGGTACACGCCCAGGCCGCCGGGCAGGTTCGGGTCCTTGGCCTGCACCAGCAGCAGCACGGCCACCACCAGGCCCAGAAAGGTCGAGGTGATGTTGAGCGTGACCTTGGTGCGCTGGCGCTCTTCGCGCAGCAGCAGCATGAGCCCGGCCGTGAGCAGGGGCAGCGCAATGGGCGCAAGGATCAGGTGCGGCATCAACCGGTCAAGTAAAAGTCCAGTGAATGTCATGTCATTGGTCCGAGGCGCTGCGCACGAAACTGGCACGCCCCAGGCCGGGGCAGCCGAGCAAGGGCCGCCCCGCCGCGAGGGCTACGTCCCCCTGCCCGCAGCGCACAGCGCTGCGAGAGCGGGGGGAAGGCGCGAAGCGCCTCAGGGGGGTGTCTTTATTCACGGCATCTCCTGGGCGTCTTTGGCGCGAGTGCCATCCACATGGTCAGTGCCCGCCATGCCGCGCGATGCCAGTAGCACCACCAGGAACAGGGCCGTCATGGCAAAGCCGATCACGATGGCCGTGAGCGTGAGCGCCTGGGGCATGGGGTCGGCATAGTGGGCCAGGTCTTGCGGCAGGCCGGGTTGCAGCACGGGCTCCTTGTCAATCGCCAGGCCCAGGCGGCCCATGCTGAAGATGAACAGGTTGACGGCGTACGACAGCAGCGACAGGCCCATGATGACCTGGAAGGTGCGGGGCCGCAGCAGCAGCCATACGCCGGAGCCGGTGAGCACACCGATGGCCAGGGCCAGTATCAGTTCCATGCAGTTTCTCCCCGGGTGGTGGGCGCTGTGGCAGCAGCGGCTTGTTCTGCCGCCTCGTCGTCGGCGCGCGCATTGTTGTAGCGGTGGCTGCGCACCGACTGGTGGGCAATGCCGGTGAGGATGAGCATGGTGGAGCCCACCACCAGGGTGAACACGCCGATGTCGAAGAACAGCGCGCTGGCTACATGGATCTCGCCCACCACCGGCAGGTGCCAATGGGCCGTGTGGCTGGTCAGGAACGGATAGCCCCAGGCCAGTGCGCCCAGCCCGGTGGCCAGCGCGGCTAGAAGGCCCACGCCGATCCAGCGGCGTGGGTACAGGGGCAGATGCGCCTCGACCCATGACGTGCCCGAGACGATGTACTGCAGCAGCAGGGCCACCGAGAACACCAGCCCTGCCACAAACCCGCCGCCGGGCTCGTTGTGGCCGCGCATGAAGAGGTAGACCGCGACCAGCGTGGCAAACGGCAGCATCAGCCGCACCAGCACCGCAGGCACCATGAGGTATCCGACGGCGGTGTCGGCGGTCTGGCGCGGGTTGGTCAGGTCGGTGTCCACATCGGCGGGCAGGGCGCGCTGCTGGGGCGGCAGGTCCATCACCTCGCGCGCAGGGCGGAAGCGCCGCAGCAGCGCATACACCGTGAGCGCCACAATGCCCAGTACCACGATCTCGCCAAAGGTGTCAAAGCCCCGGAAGTCCACCAGCATGACGTTGACCACGTTGGTGCCGCCCCCGTCGGTAAGGGCGCGCTCCAGGAAGAAGGTGGAGGTGCTGTCGGGGAAAGGGCGGCTCATCATCGCGAACGACAACAGCGCCATGCCTGCGCCCGCGCTCAACGCCAGTGCCAGGTCCCGGTAGCGGCGCAGCTGGGTCCGGCGCTCTTCGGCCAGGGTGGGCACGCGCAGGCTTTCGTCGCGGCGGGGCAGCCAGCGCAGGCCCAGCAGGATGAGGATGGTGGTCACGATCTCCACCACGATCTGTGTGAGCGCAAGGTCGGGCGCCGAGAACCACAGAAAGGTCAGGCACACACACAGGCCCGAGCCGCCCAGCAGTGTGAGGGCGGCCAGCCGGTGGTACTTGGCCTGCCAGGCCGCCGCCACGGCGCACACGGCGCCCAGCAACCACAGCAGCGCAAAGGCGGGGGACAGCGGCAGCTGCACCCGGTCGCCAATGGGCAAGCCCCGCGCCCACAGGGGCAGGGTACCCGCCACCAGGGCCGCTGCGGCCAGCCACAGCATCTGCCACTGCAGGCGGCTGGTGCCCAGCAGGCGGCGGCCTTTGCGGCCCGCCAGCGTGAGGGCGGCCAGCAGGTGCTCGAACATGCGCTGGCCGCTCAGGTAGTGCATGAGGGGCGGTGCATCCAGCGTGCCCCGCGCGCGCTGCCAGCGCAGCAGCGCATACAGTGCAATGCCTCCGCCCAGGGCCACCAGGCTCATTACAAACGGGGTGTTGAACCCATGCCAGACCGCCAGGCTGTACGTGGGCAGCTCGCCCCCCACCACGGGCCGCGCGGCGGCGGCCAGATAGGCCCCCACCGACCATGCGGGCAGCGTGCCCACCACCAGGCAGGCCAGCACCAGCAGCTCGACCGGAACGCGCATCCAGTGCGGCGGCTCGTGCGGCGGGCGCGGCAGGTCGGTGGCGGGTGGGCCAAAGAACACATCCACCGTGAAGCGCAGCGAATACGCCACGCTGAACATGCCGGCCACTGTGGCGGCGACGGGCAGCAGCCATTCGAGCATCGGCGTGGTGTTCACGTACACCGTCTCGGCAAAGAACATTTCCTTGGACAGGAAGCCGTTGAGCAGCGGTACGCCCGCCATGGCCGCGCTGGCCACCATGGCCAGCGTGGCGGTGATGGGCATCATCCTGCGCAGGCCCGACAGGCGCCGGATGTCCCGCGTACCGCTTTCATGGTCCACAATGCCCACGGCCATGAACAGCGAGGCTTTGAAGGTCGCGTGGTTCATGATGTGGAACACGGCGGCCACGGCGGCCAGCGGGCTGTTCAGGCCCAGCAGCAGCGTGATGAGCCCGAGGTGCGAGATGGTCGAGTAGGCCAGCAATCCCTTGAGGTCGTTCTGGAACATCGCCGCGTAGCCACCGACCAGCAGCGTGGCCAGCCCCGCGCCGCCCACCAGCCAGAACCACTCTTCCGTGCCCGACAGTGCGGGCCACAACCGGGCCATCAGGAACACACCGGCTTTCACCATGGTGGCCGAGTGCAGGTAGGCCGACACGGGCGTGGGCGCGGCCATGGCGTGGGGCAGCCAGAAGTGGAACGGGAACTGCGCGCTTTTGGTCAGCGCGCCCAGCAGGATCAGCACCAGCGCGGCGACGTACAGTGGGTGCGCCTTGATCAACGCGCCTGCGGCCAGCACGTGGTCGAGGTCGTAGCTGCCCACGATGTGGCCCAGCACCAGCATGCCGGCCAGCATGCACAGGCCGCCCGTGCCTGTAACTGTCAGCGCCATCCGCGCACCGCGCCGGGCATCCTTGCGGTGGTGCCAGTAGCCGATCAGCAGGAAGGAGAACAGGCTGGTCAGCTCCCAGAAAAACGCAATCTGGATGATGTTGCCCGACAGCACCACACCCGCCATCGCTCCCATGAACGCCAGAAAAAACGAGAAGAAGCGTGGCACCGGGTCGGCGGCCGACATGTAGTAGCGCGCATACAGCACCACCAGGCTGCCCACGCCCAGCACCAGCATGCAGAACATCCAGGCAAAGCCATCCATGCGGATGACGAGGTTTAGGCCCAAGGCGGGGAGCCAGGCCAGCTCTTGCCGGATCACGCCGCCGTCCGCAATCTCCGGGAAGTAGAGCGCCGCCTGCACGGTGCAGAACAGGGCGATGAGTCCTGCCAGGGTGGACTCGGTATTGCGGGCGTTGGAGGGCAGAACCGCTGCCAGCAGGCTGCCGATGAAGGGAAGAAGGATGAGCGTGATCAGGGGCATGCGCGAATGATTTTAGAGGGAGACCCTAAAAACCCTGCCCCGTCCTCGCCGTGGAAGGCGCCGCGTGCTGAGGTCTACGCCAAAAAACAAAGCCCGCTGAGGCGGGCTTGTGGTCTGTGTGGCGTGCTTATTTTTTGGTAGCACTGTCTGCAGCGGTGGCTGCCGTGGCTGGGGCAGCGGGGGTCTGCACCACCGCTGCTGCGTCAGCGGGCTTTTCGTCCTTCTTGCCTTTGCTGGCGGTGTCCTTGTTTCTCTTGTCTGCCTTTTCGGCCTTCGCACTGGCTTTTGCTTCGGCCTTGGCCACTGCGGCGGCGCTGAACTTCTTTCCGTTCACGGTGAGACCTTCGGTGGAGAATTTGGCCGCTGTTTTCTCGCCCACGCCACCCACCCGAGCAATGAAGTCGCTCCAGTCCTTGAAGTTGCCGTTCTTGCGCTCGTCCAGGATCTTGGTAGAGAGACCGGGGCCGATGCCCTTGATGCCATCCAACTCAGCGGCGGTGGCCTTGTTCACGTCCACCGCTGCAAAAGCGGCAGCGGCATACAACAGGGTGATGATGAGCAGTATTTTTTTGAACACGATGAAACTCCCTCGGTGTGGATGAATGAATGGCTCTTTGTGCGCAACGCGGAAGGCACCGCGCGGCCATCTTATCCAGCGCTGGCAACGCGATGTTGCCAGTTGTTTCAGAGCTCTTCCACTCGCCGCGCAGGGTAGCTGTCCCATGTCTGGCAGCCGGGGCATTGCCAGAAATGCTGGCGGGCCTCGAAGCCACAGGCCGCACAGCGGTAGCGGGTCAGGGGCTTGACCGCGTGGTCCAGCGCGCGCTGGATCTGGGGGTGGAACTCTTCGTGTTCCAGCTTTTCGGTGGCCAGCCATTTGGCAGCGGCGACCAGCGAGCGCTCCTTGTCCAGGTGCTCCACGTAGCGCTGCCGGGCGGAGGGGCGGGTGGCCTCGTCGGTGGTTTCCATGGCCACGATGCTTTCCAGCACATCCAGCGAAGGGGCCTGCGCATAGTGGGCCTGGAGCAGGGCGTGGACCTCTTCGGTGCGCCCGGCGGCCGTGGCGGCCTCGACCATCAGCGGGGCGGCCAGTGGCAGTGCGGCGGGGTTGCGCTCGCCCAGGGCCTTGAGTGTGGCCAGCACTGCCGCCGGTTGCCCCATGAGGCGCTGCAGGCGCGCCAGCTCAATGCGCGCGCGTGCGGCTTCAGGGGCGGCGGCCACGGCCTGCTCCAGCAAGGCCTGGGCACCGGGCAGGTCGCCCTGGGCACTCAGCGCCAGCGCCTGCTCGCACAGGTAGTGGGCCTGGCGGGTGCTGAAGTCGCCCTGGTCCGCGTCGTGCATCTTTCGGGCGATGGTGGCTGCGTGGGGCCAGTCGCGTGAGCGTTCATAAATGGCCAGCAGCGCCAGGCGGGCCTGGGCCTCGAAGGGGGTGCCTTCCAGGCGGTGCAAGGCTTCTTCCGCGCGGTCGAGCAGGCCGGCCTTGAGGAAGTCGAGCGCCAGCGCGTGCTGGGCACGTTCGCGGTCGGTGCGGGAGAGGTCACCGCGCGAGAGCAGGTGCTCGTGCACGCGCACGGCGCGGTCGTATTCGCCCCGGCGGCGGAACAGATTGCCGAGGGCAAAGTGCAGTTCGGAGGTGTCGGGGTCGTTCTGCACGGCCTCGATGAAGGCGTCGATGGCCTGGTCCTGCTGCTCGTTGAGCAGGAAGTTCAGGCCCTTGAAGTAGGCCTTGGGCGCGCGGCGGTTTTCTGCACGCAGTTGGCGCAGGTCAAAACGCGAAGCCAGCCAACCCAGCACAAAGGCCACGGGCAGACCCAGCAGGATCCAGGTCAGGTCAAATTCCATGGGCTGAAGGCAGGTCGGGCGGTGGTGGCGGGGCGGGGGGCATGGAGCCCGCTGCTGCGGAGGATGCCACGGGCATAGGCGCTGCCACCGCTGCATGGGCGCGTCGCGCTGCGGTGCGGTGCCTCCACCAGCGCGGCACCATGCCCAGCACTCCCACGGCCAGGCCCGCTGAAAATGCGGTCAACACCACCAGCACCAACGGCGCGCGCCATTGCGTGCCAAAGAAGAAGTGCACGGTGGCGTCCTGCTGGTTGTTCAGCGCGAAGGCAAACAGCGTAAAAAAAATGGCTGCCTTGAGCAGCCACAGGAGGTATTTCATCGGTCTCCCCAGTGGTGGGGCGATTCTAAGAGCTTGTGCCTGCTGGGCCGTATGGCCCTTGCAGGATAAGAATTCAAGTCAAATAGGCCTCTAGCGCTTATCTGTAAAGCGCGAGCAGCTATTATTTTTGAATGGTTGTGCTGCTGGCGGCACCCGAGTTTTCTTCCATCTCGGCGGTGCGCTTGTCCACGGCTTCACGCAGGGCCTTGCCAGGCTTGAAATGGGGCACCCGTTTTTCAGGGATGGCCACGGCCTCGCCGCTGCGCGGATTGCGTCCCATGCGGGGTGGGCGGTGGTTTACCGAGAAGCTGCCAAAGCCCCGGATCTCGATGCGGTGCCCACGCACCAGGGCCTCGCCCACGGCGTCCAGGATGGTCTTGACGGCGTATTCGGCATCTCGATGGGTGAGCTGACCAAAGCGCGCGGCCAGTTCTTCAACGAGGTCTGAGCGGGTCATGGAATCTTGGGGCATGGGCAGGCTGCGGGTGGGCAGGTCTTTGCTGAAAAAAGAGCGGGCGCCGAGGCGCCCGCTGTCTGACCGTACAAGGAGCTTACCGCGCAATGTGCGCTGAGGCTCCTCAACGGGTCAGCGCTTTACTTTTCCGAGTTGTCCAGCTTGGCGCGCAGCAGGGCGCCCAGGCTGGTCGTGCCGGCGCTTTCGCGGCTGGACTGTTGGCTCAGGTTGGCCATGGCGCCTTGTTCGTCAGCCATGTCCTTTTGCTTGATCGACAGCTGGATGTTGCGGGTCTTGCGATCCACATTGACCACCACGGCCGTGACTTCGTCGCCTTCCTTGAGCACGTTGCGGGCATCTTCCACGCGGTCGCGGGAGATTTCCGAAGCGCGCAGGTAACCCACGATGTCTTCGCCGAGGTCGATTTCAGCGCCACGGGCGTCCACGGTCTTGACCTTGCCGGTCACCGTCTGGCCCTTGTCGTTCACCGTCACGAAGGTCGTGAATGGGTCACCGTCGAGCTGCTTGATGCCCAGCGAGATGCGTTCGCGGTCCACGTCCACGGCCAGCACGATGGCTTCCACTTCCTGGCCCTTCTTGTAGTTGCGAACTGCGGCTTCGCCGGCTTCGTTCCACGAAAGGTCAGACAAATGCACCAGGCCGTCGATGCCGGCAGCCAGGCCCACGAACACGCCGAAGTCGGTGATCGACTTGATAGGACCCTTGACGCGGTCGCCGCGCTTCGTGTCCTGTGCGAACTCTTGCCATGGGTTGGCCTTGCACTGCTTCATGCCCAGGCTGATACGGCGCTTGTCTTCGTCGATTTCCAGAATCATGACTTCGACTTCGTCGCCCAGCGAAACCAGCTTGGCGGGAGCGATGTTCTTGTTGGTCCAGTCCATTTCAGACACGTGCACCAGGCCTTCGATGCCGGGTTCGAGTTCGACGAACGCGCCGTAGTCGGCAATGTTCGTGATCTTGCCGAACAGGCGGGTGCCTTGGGGGTAGCGGCGGTTCACGCCCATCCATGGGTCGTCGCCCATTTGCTTCAGACCCAGGGACACGCGGTTCTTTTCGGTGTCGAACTTCAGGATCTTGGCCGTGATTTCCTGGCCAGCTGTCACCACTTCGGAGGGGTGACGCACACGGCGCCATGCCATGTCGGTGATGTGCAGCAGGCCGTCGATGCCGCCCAGGTCCACGAACGCACCGTATTCGGTGATGTTCTTGACCACGCCTTGAACGATGGAGCCTTCCTTCAGGGTTTCCATCAGCTTGGCGCGCTCTTCGCCCATGGAGGCTTCCACCACAGCGCGGCGGCTCAGCACCACGTTGTTGCGCTTGCGGTCCAGCTTGATGACCTTGAATTCCATGGTCTTGTTTTCGTACGGCGTCAGATCCTTGATCGGACGGGTATCGATCAGCGAACCGGGCAGGAATGCGCGGATGCCGTTGACCAGAACGGTCAGACCGCCCTTGACCTTGCCGCTGGTCGTGCCAGTGACGAATTCGCCGGATTCGAGGGCCTTTTCCAGGCTCATCCACGAAGCCAGACGCTTGGCGGTGTCGCGCGACAGGATGGTGTCGCCGTAGCCGTTTTCGATGGAGCCAATGGCCACCGACACGAAGTCACCCACTTGGACTTCGACTTCGCCCTTGTCGTTCTTGAACTCTTCCAGCGGTACGTAGGCTTCGGACTTGAGGCCAGCGTTCACGACCACGAAGTTGTGCTCAACGCGCACGACTTCAGCGGTGATGACTTCGCCTGGGCGCATTTCCGTGCGCTGCAAAGATTCTTCAAAAAGGGCGGCAAAAGATTCGGACATGTGTTTCCTTGCCACAAACAGGATTCCAGTAGCACCATTGCTACTGTTTTTATAGCTGCTTGCGGTGGTTTTTTGCGGTAGAACCGCGGGTTAGGTTATCGATCCACACAACCTGTGCGCTGGCGCGCGAGAGGAGTTGCGTGGGCCTGTGGCAAGGCCTTTCAGCATTGCCTGTGGAGCCCGTTCTAAAAAAGGCGCCACACGTTTCAACCCTGCGCAGACCTTGCGAAAGGTTGACGCTCTTGCCACCAAGCCAGCACCTTTTCAACGGCTTGTTCAATCGTCAAATCGGAGTTGTCCAGGACCAGAGCGTCCTGCGCGGGCTTGAGAGGTGCAACGCTGCGGGTGCTGTCCCGGGCGTCGCGCGCTTCCAGATCTGCGCGGAGGTCTGCGATACTAGCCGAAAAACCCTTTGAAATCAACTGTTTATAACGGCGCTCGGCGCGGCAGGCAGCGCTGGCCGTCAAATAGACCTTCAAAGGGGCCTCGGGGAAGATCACCGTGCCCATGTCCCGGCCGTCGGCCACCAGCCCCGGCAGACGCTGGAAGCTGTGTTGCAGATCCACGAGCGACCCCCGCACGGCGGGCAGGGCAGAGACGCGGGATGCGTTCATGCCGGCCTCTTCGGTGCGGATGGCTTCCGTTACATCGTCGCTGCCCAGCCACACCCGGCCCCCTTCGAAACGCACGGGCAGCGTCTGCGCCAAGGCGGCAATGCGGGCCTCGTGCTCGGGGCTGATGGCCAGGCCAGCGCGCAGGGCGGCGAGGGCCGTGATGCGGTACATCGCCCCAGAGTCCAGGAACCGGTAGCCCAGGCGCTGCGCGACCGCAGCCGCCACGGTGCCCTTGCCCGAGGCGGTGGGGCCGTCGATGCAGATCACCGGGATGTGGCCAGTGGCAGTGCTTGCCACCGAGAACAGGGCTTCAAAGTAATCCGGGAAGGTCTTCGCCACGCATTTGGGGTCTTCAATGCGCACGGGCAGGCCCGCTGGGTTGAACGCCGCCAGCGAGAAGCACATCGCCACGCGGTGGTCGTCGTAGGTGTGGATGCTGGCCGCTTTCCAGTCTTGGACTTGGGCAGGTGGCGTGACGCGGATGAAGTCCGCCCCTTCTTCCACCGTGGCTCCAAGCTTGCGCAGTTCGTTGGCCATGGCGGCGATGCGGTCGGTTTCCTTCACGCGCCAGCTGGCGATGTTGCGCAGCGTGGTGGTGCCCTCGGCATACAGCGCCATCACGGCCAGCGTCATGGCGGCATCGGGGATGTGGTTGCAGTCCAGGTCAATGGCCTTGAGCGGCCAGCCCTGGCCCGGTTCACCCCGCTGGATGTGCAGCCAGTTAGGGCCACCGGTGACCACGGCACCCATGGCGCGGGCGGCATCGACAAAGCGGATGTCGCCCTGGATCGAATCGAGGCCCACGCCTTGAATTTTGATGCCATTTTGGCCGCTGGCGCTTGATGTGATTGCGCCAAGCGCTATGAAATAGCTAGCAGATGATGCGTCGGCCTCGACGTGGATGGTGCCGGGCGACTGGTAGCGGCTGCCCGCCGCAATCGTGAACCGCTGCCAGTTCTGGTGCTCGACCACGATGCCGAAGCGCGCCAGAAGCTGGAGGGTGATGGCGATGTAGGGCTTGGAGATCAATTCCCCCACCACATCAATCACGATGTTCTGGGTGCCAGCCGCCAGTGGCAATGCCATGAGCAGAGCGGTCAGGAACTGGCTGGACACATCGCCGCGCACGCGGATGGGCGCAGCCAGTGCCAGCGCAGGGACGCCATTGGCGTGGGCGATGCGCAGCGGCGGGTAGCCGTCGTTCCCCAGGTAGTCGATCTGGCAACCCAGCTGGCGCAGTGCATCCACCAGGTCGCCAATAGGGCGCTCGTGCATGCGCGGGACGCCCGACAGCTCGAATTCACCGCCCAGCAAGGCCAGTGCGGCCGTCAGCGGGCGCATGGCAGTGCCAGCATTGCCCATGAAGAGCTTGGCCGGCGACTGCGGTGCGCGGCCGCCCAGGCCCGTGATGTGCACGGTGCTGCCCGCCTCGTCCACGGTGCAGCCAATCTGGCGCAGCCCGTCGAGCATGACGCGGGTGTCGTCGGACGCCAGCAGGTCGTGCACGGTGGTGGTGCCATTGCTCAGCGCCGCCAGCAGCAGCACGCGGTTGGAAATGCTCTTGGAGCCAGGCAAGTGCACTTCGCCAGCGGCGGCTTGCAAGGGAGGTAGGTCTAGGAATGCGGTGCTGTACATCGTTGTGGTGTGTCCATTGCAGCTCAAAGAACGTTTCTGCCGCCAGAAGCCTGTGCAACCGGCGCGCCCCGAACGCCAGCGCACCCGTGGAACTGGCTCCGCCAGGCCACCGGGTGCGTCCCCCTCGGGGGAAGGCGCCGCAGGCGACTCAGGGGGGTTATTTCCGCTTCGCACCCATGCGCCAGTGCGCCCGGGTCTCGCTGGCCAGCGTCAGCATGTCTTCCAGCGCCTGGGCATCGCCCTTTTGCATGGCCTGCTCGATGGTGTGCAGTGCCTGCTGGAACAGTTTGGACTGGGCGATCAGCTCGTCGCGGTTGGACAGCAGGATGTCGCGCCACACCTTGGGATCACTGGCTGCAATGCGCGTGAAGTCCCGGAACCCCGGGCCCGCCAGCGACAGGAAATCGTCTCCGGTGTCCTGGCCCGTGATGCTGTTCATCATCGCAAAGGCGAGCACATGGGGTAGGTGACTGACAGCTGCAAACGCCGCATCGTGCGACTCGGGCGACATGCTGGTCACACGGCTGCCCAGGGCCGTCCAGATGTCCTGGGCTTTTTGCAGCTGCGCGGTGAAGGTGCGTTCGGTGGGCGTCAGGATCACCTGCCGCCCGCTGTAGAGATCGGCCTCGGCATGTTCCACGCCCGACACTTCGCGCCCTGTGATTGGATGTGCAGGCACAAACGAGCCCACTTGGTCGCGCAAGGCGCGGCGTGCGGCCTGCACCACATCGGCCTTGGTGGAGCCCACGTCCATGATCAGCATCTGGGGGGTGACCAGGTGCTTGATGGCCTTGAGCGTGGCTTCGGTGGCGGCCACGGGCACGGCCACCAGCACAATGTCAGCGCCAGCAACGGCCAGCAAGGCGGACGGCGCCTCGACATCGATCACACCCAGCTGGCGGGCGCGGTCGGTGGTGGAGGGTGATTTGCTGTAACCCACCACGCGTTTGACCAGGCCGGCCTTCTTCATGGCCAGGGCGAATGAGCCTCCCATGAGCCCGCAGCCGATCAGTCCCAGTTGTTCGAACATGGCGACGGCTCCTTATGACGAGACAGGGTAGGTGCCCAGGACCTTGTAGAACGCGCACAGGCTGCGCAGTTCTTCCAACGCCCTGGCCACATGGGGCTGGGCAGGATGGCCGTCGAGATCGATGTAGAAGTAATACTCCCACTGGCCGGTGCGGGCGGGGCGCGATTCGAAGCGCGTCATGGACACACCGTGCGTCTTGAGCGGCACCAGCAGGTCGTGCACGGCGCCAGGGCGGTTGGGCACCGACACCACAAGGCTGGTGCAGTCCTTGCCCGAGGGTGGTGGCGTCTGCAGCGTGTGCGGCAGGCAGATGATGGCGAAGCGGGTGCGGTTGTAGGCGTCGTCCTGAATGGCGTGGGAGACGATGTGCAAGCCGAACTGAGTGGCTGCACGTTCGCTGGAGAGGGCCGCCCAGGCAGGGTTGGTGGTGGCCAGGCGTGCGCCTTCGGCATTGCTGGACACCGGGCGGCGCTCGGCATGCGGCAGGTGCTTGGACAACCAAGCCTGGCATTGTGCGAGCGCTTGCGGATGGGCCAGCACCACCTCAATGCCATCCAGTGAGTTGCTGGTGCGCAGCAGGTTGTGGCGCACGAGCAGGCTGACTTCGCCCACTACGTGGGTGGGGGTGTGCAGGAAGAGGTCGAGCGAGCGGGTGACCACGCCTTCGGTAGAGTTCTCCACGCCCACCACGCCGTACTGCGCGCTGCCAGCGGCTGTGGCGTGGAACACTTCGTCGAAGTTGGCGCAGTACATCAGGTCGGCCGCGCCGCCAAAGAACTCGATCGCTGCCTGCTCGCAGAACGTGCCCTCGGGGCCCAGCACGGCCACACGCTGGGGCGATTCGAGCGCCAGGCAGGCGGACATGATCTCGCGCCAGATGGCAGCGACGTGCGCGCCCTTGAGCGGCCCAGGGTTGGCGTTGGTGATCTTGTCGATGACCTGGGCTACACGGTCGGGTCGGAAAAAGGGCGTGCCTTCGCGCTTCTTGACTTCACCCACCTGTTCGGCCACGAGCGCCCGTTGGTTCAGCAGCGTGAGCAGTTGCTGGTCGATGCTGTCGATCTGCACGCGCAGGCTGGCGAGGTCGGGTGAGGCTTGCGGAGTGTTCATGGATGGGAAATATCGGTGCGCTGTCGCGAAAACGTGGGTGGGCCGTAGTCCGCTCAGGCGTGTTTTTGTTCAAATTCTCGCATGTAGTCCACCAGCGCCTGCACGCCCGCCAGGGGCATGGCGTTGTAGATGCTGGCGCGCATGCCGCCCACGGACTTGTGGCCCTTGAGCTGCAGCAGGCCGCGCTCCTTGGCGCCGATCAGGAAGGCTTCGTTGCGGCTTTCGTCGCGCAGGAAGAACGGAATGTTCATGCGCGAGCGGCAGTTGGCCGCCACCTTGTTCACATACAACTGCGAGCTGTCGATGGCTTTGTAGAGAAGATCCGCCTTGGCCATGTTGCGCTGCTCCATGGCTGCCACACCGCTCAAGGCCCCTTCGGTCTGGCGCTTGAGCCACTGGAAGGTCAGGCCTGCAACGTAGATGCCCCAGGTGGGTGGGGTATTGAACATGGATTGGTTTTCTGCCACCACGCGGTAGTCAAACGCGCTGGGGCAGGCGGGCAGGGCGTGGCCCAGCAGGTCCTCGCGCACGATCACCAGCGTGAGGCCTGCAGGCCCGAGGTTCTTCTGCGCACCGCCAAAGGCCAGTCCGACACGTGACCAGTCCACCGGCCGCGATGCGACATGGGAAGAGAAGTCAATGATCAGCGGTGCATCGCTGCCCAGCGCCTTCAGGTCGGGCAACTCGTGGAACTCGGTGCCATTGATGGTTTCGTTGCTGCAGATGTGCAAATAGCTCGCACCCCGGCTCACCGTCCAGGAGGCCGGGTCGGGCACGGTGGTGAAGCTGGTGTCTTCGGAGGAGGCAACGATGTTCACTTCGGATGCGTATTTGCGCGCTTCCTTCTGCGACTTTTGGCTCCAGCTGCCAGTCACCACAAAATCAACCACACCGGCCCGCGAGAGATTGAGCGGGACGATCGCGTTCTCGGCCAGGCCACCGCCTTGCATGAACAGGATTTTGAAGTTGGCTGGCACGGCCAAAAGCTCGCGCAGATCGGCTTCCGCCTGTTCGTAGATGGACAGGAACTCTTTGCCCCGATGGCTCATTTCCATCACGCCCATGCCGCTGCCATGCCAGTCCAGCATCTCGGCGGCGGCCTGCTCCAGGACTTCGGTGGGTATGGCGGCCGGGCCGGCCGAGAAGTTGTATGGGCGTTTCATTTTTTTGGTCAAAATGGCTGCTAGCGCTTATCAGATAAGCGCTAGCAGCTTCAGTTTTAATAGCGCAGTGGGTCTCCGCCGTCGGGGCTGCACCCGCTGGTCTGACTCAAGCGTCTGGTGATTCCGGGATTTCGGCGGCTGGCGGGTTTCCGTCGTTGGCGTTGCCTTCGCTTTCGCCCTCAGCCACATTGGCATCGTTTTCAACAATACGTTGCAGCCCGCTGAGCTTGGAGCCTTCGTCCAATGCGATCAGCGTGACACCCTGCGTGGCGCGGCCCAGTTCGCGGATCTCGGAGACGCGGGTGCGCACCAGCACGCCCTTGTCGGTGATCAGCATGATCTCGTCGTCAGCATGCACCAGCGTGGCGGCCACCACCTTGCCATTGCGCTCGCTTTGCTGGATGGCGATCATGCCCTTGGTGCCCCGGCCGTGACGGGTGTATTCGGTGATGCTGGTGCGCTTGCCATAGCCGTTTTCGGTGGCGGTGAGCACGCTCTGGGTTTCGTCCTCGGCCACCAGCATGGCGATCACGCTCTGGCCGTCTTCCAGCATCATGCCGCGTACGCCACGTGCCGCACGGCCCAGTGGGCGCACGTCGTTTTCGTCGAAACGCACGGCCTTGCCGCCATCACTGAACAGCATCACGTCGTGTTTGCCATCGGTGAGGGCGGCGCCGATCAGGTAGTCGCCATCATCCAGGTTGACGGCGATGATGCCGCCCTTGCGCGGGTTGCTAAATTCATCCAGCGCCGTTTTCTTCACGGTACCCATGCTGGTGCCCATGAACACATAGCGGTCGGCCGGGAAAGTGCGCATGTCGCCGGTCAGTGGCAACACGACGTTGATTTTTTCGCCGTCTTGCAGCGGGAACATGTTCACGATGGGGCGGCCGCGCGAGCCGCGCGAGCCGGCGGGTACTTCCCAGACCTTGAGCCAGTACAGGCGGCCTCGGTTGGAGAAGCACAGGATGTAGTCGTGCGTGTTAGCGATGAAGAGCTGGTCGATCCAGTCGTCTTCCTTGGTCGCTGTGGCCTGCTTGCCGCGTCCGCCGCGCTTCTGGGCACGGTATTCGGACAGGGGCTGGCTCTTGATGTAGCCGGTGTGGCTGAGCGTCACCACCATGTCGGTGGGGGTGATCAGGTCCTCGGTGGAGAGGTCCTGCGCGCTGTACTCGACGATGCTGCGGCGAGCTCCCAGCTTGTGCTGACCAAACTCGGTCTTGATGGAGGTGAGTTCGTCGCCAATGATGACCGACACGCGCTCGGGCTTGGCCAGGATGTCCAGCAGGTCTTCGATGACCGCCATGACCTCCTTGTACTCGGCCACGATCTTGTCTTGCTCCAGGCCGGTCAAGCGCTGCAGGCGCATCTGCAGGATTTCCTGGGCCTGCGTTTCCGACAGGCGGTACAGGCCGTCCTGGCCCATGCCGAATTCTTTTTCGAGGCCGTCGGGGCGATAGTCGTCAGCATTGATCACGCCACCGTCGGCACGCGTGCGGGTGAGCATCTCGCGCACCAGCTTGCTGTCCCACGGGCGGGCCATCAGCTCGGCCTTGGCCACCGGCGGGGTGGGCGCGTTGCGGATGATGGCGATGAAGTCGTCGATGTTGGCCAGCGCCACGGCCAAGCCTTCGAGCACGTGGCCACGATCGCGCGCCTTGCGCAGCTCGAACACTGTGCGGCGGGTGACCACTTCACGGCGGTGCTGCAGAAAGACGCTGATCAGGTCGCGCAGGTTGCACAGGCGGGGCTGGCCGTCGATCAACGCCACCATGTTCATGCCGAACGTGTCCTGCAGCTGCGTCTGCTTGTACAGGTTGTTGAGCACTACCTCGGGCACTTCGCCGCGCTTGAGTTCGATCACCAGGCGCATGCCCGACTTGTCAGACTCGTCCTGGATGTGGCTGATGCCTTCGATCTTCTTCTCGTGCACCAGCTCGGCCATGCGCTCCTGCAGCGTCTTTTTGTTGACCTGGTAGGGCAGCTCATCGACGATGATGGCCTGGCGCTGGCCCCGGTCGATGTCCTCAAAGTGGCACTTGGCGCGCATGATCACACGCCCGCGCCCCGTGCGGTACCCGTCTTTGACGCCGTTGATGCCATAGATGATGCCGGCCGTGGGGAAGTCGGGCGCGGGAATGATCTCCATCAGCTCATCAACCGTGGCATCGGGGTTGCGCAGCATGTGCAGGCAGCCATCGACCACTTCGTTGAGGTTGTGGGGCGGGATATTGGTGGCCATGCCCACGGCAATACCGGCCGAACCATTGACCAGCAGATTCGGGAGCTTGCTGGGCAATACCAGCGGTTCCTTTTCGCTGCCGTCGTAGTTGGGACCGAAATCGACGGTTTCCTTATCGATATCGCCCAGCATTTCATGCGCGATTTTGGCCAGGCGGATTTCGGTATACCGCATCGCTGCGGCGTTATCGCCATCCACCGATCCGAAATTTCCTTGGCCGTCTACCAGCATGTGGCGCAGCGAAAAATCCTGTGCCATCCGCACGATGGTGTCGTATACAGCGGAATCACCGTGTGGGTGGTATTTACCAATCACGTCGCCTACGATACGGGCCGACTTTTTATAAGGCCGGTTCCAATCGTTGTTGAGCTCGTGCATCGCAAAAAGCACGCGGCGGTGCACTGGCTTCAAGCCGTCACGCGCGTCGGGCAGGGCCCGGCCCACGATCACGCTCATCGCGTAATCAAGGTAACTGCGCCGCATCTCTTCTTCGAGGCTGATCGGCAGGGTTTCTTTGGCAAACTGGGTCATTGGGGACTGCGGTGGCGGCGAAGGAGAACCATTTTAGAGGTAAGACCGTGTAGCGACCACGCAACATATCGAAGCAATTCCGGTTTTGTCCTACGGGCCCCAGGCGGGTGCCCCCGCTTTTGCCCTGTTACGTATGGCACAATCGTTTGAACGCTTTGGGTGATGGTCACTCCAAGCGTCCTGATTCGCAGCGCGGCTGCGGCTTTTTCCCCAAGAGGAGAACCATGAAGAAACTGAACAAAGTGGCGATGTTGTTTGCCTCTGCAGCGCTCGCAACCGCCGCTGGCGCACAAACCGTTGACAACTGGAGAAACGCTTCTGGCATCGTCTGGAAGAACGGCACCAACGAATACTGCTGGCGCGATGCCAACTGGACGCCTGCAACGGCTGCTCCTGGCTGCGATGGCGCTATCGCTGCTCCAGCTCCTGCTGCTGCCGCTCCTGCTGCTGCCCCAGCTCCTGCTGCCGCTGCTCCAGCTCCTGCCGCTCCAGCTCCTGCTGTGGCTACCAAGGTGACCTACGCTGCTGACGCATTCTTCGACTTCGACAAGTCGGTGCTGAAGCCAGAAGGCAAGGCCAAGCTGGATGACCTGGTCTCCAAGGTCAAGGGCATCAACCTGGAAGTGATCATTGCCGTGGGTCATACCGACTCCGTGGGCTCCGATGCTTACAACCAGAAGCTGTCTGTGCGTCGTTCCGAAGCCGTGAAGGCTTACTTGGTGTCCAAGGGCATCGAAAAGAACCGCGTTTACACTGAAGGCAAGGGCGAAAAGCAACCCGTGGCTGACAACAAGACTGCCGAAGGCCGTGCGAAGAACCGTCGCGTGGAAATCGAAGTGGTTGGTACCCGCGCTTCCAAGTAATCCTCGGATTGCTTCCCAAAAAAGCCCCGTTATCGGGGCTTTTTTGCGTCTGGGGTTTTTTGTTCATTGCCTTTCGTCGTGGAGAATCAGTGCATGAGTGAAATCGTCAATGCAGATCCGGCCGAACTGGCCAAGTTTTCGGAATTGGCCCATCGCTGGTGGGATCCCGAAAGTGAATTTCGCCCCTTGCACCAGATTAATCCTTTGCGGCTTGACTGGATCAATACGCAGTGCAGCCTGTCAGGCAAGCGCGTACTGGATGTTGGCTGTGGCGGCGGTATTTTGGCCGACTCCATGGCCCGCAAAGGCGCGGACGTGTTGGGTATTGACCTGGCTTCCAAGGCACTGCGAGTGGCCCAGTTGCACGCTCTGGAGGCACAGACCACCAACATCCAGTACCGGGAAGTCAGTGTGGAGGCGCTCGCCAAAGAGCAACCCGCCAGCTTTGACGTGGTGACCTGCATGGAAATGCTTGAGCATGTGCCTGATCCTGCATCGGTTGTGCGAGCCTGCTCTGAGCTCGTGAAGCCGGGCGGATGGGTGTTCTTTTCGACCATACACCGAAGTGCCAAGGCTTTCATGCTGGCCATTGTGGGCGCTGAATATGTATTAAACATGCTGCCCCGTGGAACGCATGAATACGCCAAGATGATTCGACCCAGCGAACTGGCCGCCAGCTGCCGCAGTGCGGGCCTTGACGTGCAGACCACCCGAGGCCTGGAGTACAACCCCCTTACGCAACGTTACTGGTTGAGCCGCGACACCAGTGTGAACTACCTGTTTGCCACGCGGCGCGCAGCCTGAGGCCCAGCCAATGTTTCAGAATATCCGCGCGGTGCTGTTTGACCTGGATGGAACACTAATTGACAGTGCCCCTGATTTAGGTGCTGCTGCCGACAAGATGCGCACGGACCGTGGTTTGCCCTCCCTGCCGCTGGAGCGCTATCGTCCGATGGCCGGTGCTGGAGCCCGTGGCATGTTGGGCGAGGCATTTGGTATGGCGCCCGACCATCCCGACTTTCTGACCATGCGCGAGGAGTTCTTCGTGAACTATGAGTCGTGCATGACAGAACGCACCAGCATTTTTGAGGGGGTGCCGGAGCTGGTATCCCAGATCCTCCGCCGCAATCTGGCATGGGGCGTGGTGACCAACAAGGCGACCCGCTTTACGGACCCTCTGACCCGCGCCATTCCACTGTTTGCGACCGCAGGAGCGGTGATCAGCGGAGATACCACTCCCCATGCAAAACCCCATCCAGCCCCTTTGCTCGAAGCGGCGTCGCGCTTGAAACTGGAGCCGGGGCAGTGCATCTATGTGGGGGACGATGAGCGCGACATTCTTGCAGGCCTCGCTGCGGGCATGGGAACTGTCGCAGCAACCTACGGATACCTGGGGGCCAAGACCAATCCGGCGGAGTGGGGCGCCCATGCTGCAATTAAATCTCCGGTCGAGCTCTTGCAATTGCTTGTACGCACCTAAAATAGAGGGTCTGGGGCTGTCCTGGTTTCGACGTGGGTTCGGAATCGGTGTGGTGCATGTCGAGCTTGAGTCACGCTCGTAAATCTCGATTTAAAAAACTAACTGCAAACGACGAACGTTTCGCACTCGCTGCTTAATTGCCAGTGAGCCTTGCAACAGTTGGCCGATGGGCTGGGCAAGGGGGTTCTGAGCAATCAGTGCCTCCCGGCTGCAAGGATAATTACATGGGCTGGCTCTGATCCGGGTACCTTGGGTTGGAGCGAGAAAATAGGGTGCTGGCGGCCTGTGTAGCGTGCGACTGCGCGACACAGACGGCGAGACACAAATCAGATCGCTAAACATGTAGATCTGCCCGATGAAGGCTTGCGGACGCGGGTTCAATTCCCGCCAGCTCCACCATACATTCGTCCAAGGGCGTCCACACTAATCCAGTGGACGCCCTTTTTCTTTGGTAAATCAAGGACTTAGCGTCCATGGCCGTCCAGGCTTGTCCATCCCCAGCCAAAGCAAACTGGGGGTACAAATGGGGGTACAACCAGAGAAATCTGGTGAAATCGGTGTTTTGTACCCCCACTTCCCTCTGTAGAAGGGGGTTCGCCATAGGGGAATCTGTACCCCCACCGCTTACTGTTATCCATCGTTTTGTACCCCCATGCTGACTGACCTTGAGTGCCGCAACGCAATTTGTCCCCCCGAGCGCAAGCAAGCCCGTTTCAGTGATTCGGCCGGGCTCTATCTGCAGGTAAGCCCGAACGGTTCCAAGCGCTGGTTTCTCAAGTACCGGATCAACAACAAGGAAAAGCAGCTGGCGCTGGGCAGCTACCCTATGGTTTCTCTGACGGCTGCTCGCAGGGCGAGGGATGCTGCAAAACAACAGAAGGCCACCGGGGTTGACCCGGTTCAGGCTCGCAAAGTGGAAAAGCTCAAGGCAATGAACCCCGAGGGCGATTCTTTTCAGATGGTGGCCTTGGAGTGGCACGCCAAGCAAATTCCCGTGTGGAGCGAGGGCCACGCTACGAGAGCCCTTCGACAGTTTGAGCGCGATCTGTTCCCCTGGCTTGGGGAACGGCGGATGGTCGATATCTCCCCCATGGAGTTGCTGGCCGCCTTGCGCAAGATCGAAGAACGCGGCGCGATAGAAACGGCAGACCGTGGGCTCATGCTCGCGCGACAGGTGTGGCGCTATGGCGTCGCTACGGGCCGCGTGGGGCGGGATATCACTGGTGACCTCAAGGGCGCGCTCTCGCCTTACAGGGGACGGCACTTCGCTGCGATCACTGATCCTGTCCAGTTTGGAACGTTGCTGCGCGCTATTCAGGCTTACCGGGGCGGGCCAATCGTGCGAACTGCATTGCAGCTTGCGCCCTTGCTGTTTCAGCGGCCGGGGGAGCTGCGGGCTGCGGCCTGGGCGGAAATTGATCTGAAAGCAGCGCTTTGGACGATCCCTGCGGCTCGCATGAAGCGGGGCAAGGACGGTAAAGAGCACGGGGAGCCACACCTAGTGCCTCTGCCGACTCAGGCCGTGGCCATTCTTCGCGAACTTCACACTCTGACTGGCCGTAGCAAGCTGGTGTTTCCGGGCGAGCGGAACCATGAACGCCCAATATCAGAGAACTCAGTGCGCACAGCTCTTATCTCTTTGGGCTATACGCCGGAAGTGCAAACATGGCATGGCTTTCGTGCCACGGCTCGCACGATGCTTGCCGAGCGGTTGGACGTTGATCCGCTAGTGATCGAGGCTCAACTTGCCCACGCGGTCAAGGACGCCAATGGTCGGGCGTACAACCGCACGCAGTACATGGCGCACCGTACGCGGATGATGCAGCGCTGGGCGGATTATCTTGATGATCTGCGTTCCGAAAAAGCACCGGGCCTGATGCCATAGGTAGCGGGAGAAAGAGCCAGCGGCATCCTCGATGAAGGCCGTGGTCGCTCGCCAGGCAGCGGGTCGTAGCCATTACTTTCACTCACAGCAGACGGGGGAGGTGCGCGGTCGGTGCGCGGTGGGTGGGAATCGACCGCAAGGCGGCCCTGTGGACCATCCCCGCAGAGCGAATGAAGATGCGCGAGGAACATCGGGTGCCCCTGTCCAAACAGGCCCTCGAAGAGCTGGCCAGGATCGAGGCCATCAGCGGCGGCCGCGAGCTGGTGTTTCCGGGCCCTGTTCTCGACCGTGGCCAACGAACAGGGATGGAAACCGGATGTGATCGAGAGGCAGCTCGCGCACCTGGAACAGAACGAGATTCGCGCGGCGTACCACCGCACCACATACATGGCCGACCGGACGAAGTTGATGCAGTGGTGGGCAGACTATCTGGGAGAAAGCAGCAAATGAACGCAGGGGGATCGCAAGCAGCGAACGAAAATCAACTCCAGAGAACGTAAGACCACGCTACCTTGCCATTTCTGATGCTTGGCTTGAAGGCGTCGGGGCGATGAATGTTCACCCCGTGCTTGCGGCCCATGTTGAGCAAAGACGTAGAGGTGATCGAGTAAGGCCACTCTGGGTTGATCGTTCCTACAAGAGCTGGCCATATATGCGAGGCGTAGGCAATCGGATCTCCGTCGGTTGAAGATGAAACAAGACTGTTGGTGCCGATGCAATCTTGACCAGCTAAACCGCAAAGTGCCAATCCAATATTGACCAGGGTGTTCCACTGACCTGCTGAGAATTTCAGCAGGGATTCAAGGTGATCACCATGGACATGATTGGCAAGGTCAGGCGCATGAGGCTGCGCGACCAACTCTCCCTCAGCGAGATCGCAAGGCGCACGGGTCTGTCGCGCAACACGGTCAAGAAGTGGCTCAAAGCGCCCGGCGATGTTGCCCCGAAGTACGAGCGGGTGAAGCTCGATGGCAAGCTAACTGCGTTCGAGCCGATCCTGCATCAAGCGCTCACAACCGACAGCCATCGCCCCAAGCAGGGACGGCGCAGCGGCCGTGCCTTGTTTGCTCAGATACAGGCCCAGGGCTACCGCGGCGGCTACAGCGCCGTCACCGACTACATCCGGCGCTGGCGGGTGGAGTCAGCAGCCAGTGCGGCCAAGGCGTTCGTTCCGATGAGCTTCGAGCTGGGCGAGGCCTTCCAGTTCGACTGGAGCGTCGAAGCCATGGTCGTCGGCGGCGTGTTCTACAACGTGCAAGTGGCGCACCTGAAGCTGTGCGCCAGCCGGGCCTTCTGGCTGGTGGCCTACCCCAGCCAGGGCCACGAGATGCTGTTCGATGCCCACACTCGCTCGTTCCAGGCACTTGGCGGCGTCACCCGGCGCGGCATCTACGACAACATGCGCACCGCCGTGGACAAGGTGCAACGCGGCAAGCAGCGCACGGTCAACGCGCGCTTCGCAGCCATGTGCAGCCACTACCTGTTCGACCCCGACTTCTGCAACGTCGCCTCCGGCTGGGAGAAGGGGGTGGTGGAGAAGAACGTGCAGGACAGCCGCAGGCGCATCTGGATCGAAGCCGCGACCCGTCGCTTCGGCTCGTTCATCGAACTCAATGCCTAGCTGAGCGAGCGGTGTCGTTCGGTGTGGAGCGACACCACGCATCCGATCCACCGACAGTTCACCGTGGCCGAGATGTGGGAGTTGGAGAAGCCTCACCTCATGTCCATGCCGGCCCCCTTCAACGGCTACGTCGAGCGGCTGGCCCGGGTCAGCAGCACCTGCCTGGTGGCCGCCGCGCGCAACCGTTACTCCGTGCCGTGCGAGTGGGCCGGCCACATCGTCAGCACCCGCGTCTATCCCGAACGAATCGATGTGGCGGCCGCAGATGCCGTCGTAGCCAGCCATGCCCGGCTGCCGGGCAGTGGCCAGACCAGCTACGACTGGCAGCACTACATCGACCTGGTGCAGCGCAAACCGGGCGCATTGCGCAATGGCACGCCGTTCCTGGACCTTCCGGCGTCGTTGCTGCGTTTGCGCCAGTCTCTGCTCAGGCACCCTGGAGGGGACCGGGTCATGGCACAGGTGCTGGCCGTGGTGCCGCAGGCCGGGCTGGAAGCGGTGCTGGTGGCCATCGAGCTGGTACTCGAAGGCAGGGCCCCCAGCGGCAGTATCAGCGTGGAGCACGTGCGCAACGTGCTGGCCCGCTTGAACAACCCTGCCACGCCGGCGCAGGCGCAGACGTCCTTGCAACTCACCCAGGTGCCCAAGGCCGACACCGCGCGTTATGACCGGCTGCGCCCCACCCACCAGGATCATCTGGACGGGCAGGAGGTGGGCCATGCGTGAGACCTCCATCGATGTACAGGCCCAACTGAAGGCGCTGCGGCTCAACGGCATGGCCACGGCCTGGGCCGATCTGACGGAGCAAGGCGGCGATACGACCCTGGCCGCATCACGCTGGCTGGTGGAGCACCTGCTGCAGGCTGAAGATGCTGATCGGGCGATGCGTTCCATCGCCCACCAGATGAAGGCGGCACGCTTCCCGATGCACCGCGACCTGGCTGGGTTCGACTTCACCGTCGCGCCGGTCGACCGCGCGTTGATCCAGAAACTGGCGGACCTCTCGTTCACGCAGGATGCGCAGAACGTGGTGCTGGTCGGCGGCCCAGGCACCGGCAAAACCCACCTGGCCACGGCGCTGGGAATTGCCGGGCTCACCCGGCACGCCAAGCGAGTGCGGTTCTACTCCACGGTCGATCTGGTCAATGCCCTGGAGCATGAGAAGAGCCAGGGCCGTGCCGGACGCATCGCCATGAGTCTGGTGCGCATGGATCTGGTCGTGCTCGACGAGTTGGGCTACCTACCCTTCAGCCAGGCCGGTGGTGCCTTGTTGTTCCACCTTCTGTCCAAGCTTTACGAGCACACCAGCGTGATGATCACCACTAACCTGACGTTCGCGGAGTGGTCCACGGTGTTCGGCGACGCCAAGATGACAACCGCGTTGCTGGATCGCTTGACCCATCACTGCCACATCATCGAGACCGGCAACGAGTCCTACCGCTTCCGCCACAGCACGCACGAAGCCAAAGGGCGCATCAAGACCCGTGAGCAGACCAGGAAGGCAGCAGCCGCCCACGTTAGCGAGACCGCGGAGGAAAGGGCCTCGCCTGATGGCTCGGCCATACTGACCACGAGTTCAAAAAAAGGAGGACCTACCGAAGCATCCACCTTATAGTTATCCACAGCTGGCTTCAAATGGAACCAGCTTCAGCCCCTGGTCAATGTTCGACTGGCACTGCTGCTCACGTTTGCACTGGCACTAACACCCAGGCATTGATGGAGTCTGTGGCTGTATTCAAGCTGGATTTATGAACGCTTCCCAGCGGCTACTCGTCACGGTATCTCCCAGCCCGCCTCCCACTGCAATCCTCCGCAGCCTAGTGGACTGCTCTGCCGGCCAAAGCCAACCGCTGTCCGAGTTTCTCTCGACCGTCGAGGAGATCGAGCAACTGACCGGGCTGAGCTGTAGTGAAGAAGTGCTGGATGCCGATACCCGATACGGAGAAGCATCGCCGCTACCAGTTGGACAAGATGAAGAGCTTCCCCTTTTCTTCATACCCACGTCACGCCCAACTGATTCACTGGAGCCAATCAAGCACTTCATCCGAATGCGCCCAGGCGAACGCTTCAACACCTGCACCCACTTGTTTGGGTTTGCATTGGCTGTTTTAGGCGTTCCACTCATGCTCACGGCCAGCCTGCCCACTGGCAACGTGGGGAAGATCGTTGGGGGGCTGGCTTTTGCGCTGTCCTGCGTTGCACTGTATGCCGCATCCACCTTTTTCCATGGCACGCATGGGCAAGCGAAGTTGTGGTGGCAACGTGCCGACCACTGCGCTATCTACTTACTCATTGCTGGCAGCTACACGCCCTTTGCATTGGTTGCGGTGCAGAGTGCCTGGGACTGGGCCCTCCTGGCGGCAGTGTGGAGCATCGCCCTGCTGGGAATAGCGCGCGAACTTGGTGTCGCCTCCCAAAAACCGCCCCTGGCACTCTACGTTGGAATGGGTTGGGCCATGGTCGTCGCTACCGTGCCGCTGCTTGCCCAGATCGACGCTCGGGGGCTACAGTGGTTGCTCACCGGCGCAGCTCTCTACACGGCTGGCACTATCTTCTACGTCAATCGCGCTGGCTATCGCCATGCACATGGAGTTTGGCACTTGTTTGTGCTTGGTGGAACGGCGAGCCACTATGCAGCGGTTGTCAGAGTCGTTATGTGACCTGGGAGGTTGATGTTCAGCAACACCACAAGTGAGCTCGATCCGAGGTGTCCGTGAGCAGTCGAGCGCAACGTGTGATCACGCAGCATCTTGGCCCGCGCCTTCTTTGTAGCCTTGACGGATGCCTCGCGCCTCGCCGCCAACCAGCCCACGCTGGACCAAGCCTTGGAATCCTTGTCTGCCATCTCGCGGCACAGCAATTGACGGTACTTCGTTTCGGCGCCCGAGTCCGCGCTGCAGAAATTCCGAAAGTGTGAAGGGCCCAAGTCACTCGGCAGTCTAGGTCATCGGATCATTCGGTAAACCGTCCAAGCCACTGCGGACCGGGCACCAACGTATTCACATGTGCGCAAGGTTGCGCAGATCACTCCTGGGCGCACTCCGATGCTTAGCCTGAGACCATTCCGGTGAAATTTATTTCAGAACGCTCGCTAAACAACGACTGCGTCACGAAACCGCAATATGGTAATCGTAACATTTAGACACAACGCCCTCCGGCTCTTGCCACGCCTCATGCTCGAAACCACCGAATACCTGCGCGATTTCCGGCCCCGATTCCGCCAGCCCAGCGCGGCCGATCTGTGCATCGAAGTGCCGTGCATGACCACTGATCAGACAAACGACAAAGTGATGGAGGTATTCAACCGCCACCGCGACCTCGTGAGCCTCCCCGTCGTGGAAGGCAATCAGCCGATCGGCCTCATCAATCGCAGTATCTTCTTGTCACAGATGAGCAAGCAGTTCCGGCAAGAACTGTACGGTAGAAAGAGCTGTATCGCGTTCATGGACAAGGAGCCGTTGATCGTCGACGAGGCCCTGGACATCGATGCGCTGACGTTCAAAACGGTGGAGTACGGAGAGAAAGCCCTGTCCGACGGCTTCATCATCACGCGCGACGGTGCTTTCGCGGGAATCGGCAACGGTTTGCAGCTTATGCGGGTCGTGGCAGATATGCAGGCCTCTCGAAACCGCCAGATCATGCACAGCATTGAGTATGCGAGTGTGATTCAGCAATCCACTCTGCGCAGCTCCCTTGATGCCCTGGCACGGGCCTGTCCAGATGCCAACCTGGTTTGGCAGCCTCGGGACATCGTCGGAGGCGACTTCTACCAGTTCAGCACAGATTCAGACGGTTGGTTCGCCACGGTGGCCGATTGCACAGGGCATGGGGTTCCTGGCGCATTCATGACTTTGATTGCGTCCACCAGCCTGAACCAGGCTATTGAGCAAAACGGTCCTCGCGACCCCGCGAGATTGCTGGGCCATGTCAATCGAAGCATCAAGCAGATGCTGGGCCAGATGAACGGCCAGGATGGGACGCCCGGTTCTGATGACGGCATGGACGCTGCCTGCTTCTGGTTCGAGCCTGCCAACGGCCGGCTGATCTTTGCGGGGGCACGACTTTCAATGTTCGTGCTCCGCCCTGAAGCCGATGCCGTGGAAATGCTCGATGCACAACGCAAGGGAGTGGGCTATGTGGACAGCGACTTCGACTACGCATGGCAGAACCAGGAAGCAATTCTTCCCCCGGGGAGTGTGGTCTTCGTCAGTACCGATGGGCTGGTTGACCAGATCGGCGGGCCTCGCGGCATTGCTTTCGGCAAGCGGCGCGTTCGGGAGCTATTGCTCGAGCACAAAGAAAAGACACCTTCAGAGCTCAACGCGGCGTTGCTGGAATCGCTCCGCATTTGGCAGGGCGAGCACCACCGGCGCGATGACCTCACCTTCTTCTGCTTCCGAACATAGACAGATATGACGTCCCACAAAATTGCCGACAAATACGGCTCGTTCTTCAGCCTGGCGCGCGAGCACCAGGTTATCTTTTATTACGTCGGGTACTTCTCACAGCACATCGTGGCCGCGATGGCCGATGCGGTGAAGCTCCAACTGGAAGTCGCCGGGGTCGCCGCACCAACCCGACGTAAGCTTTTCTCGTCGTTTGTCGAGATGGCGCAGAACATCATTCATTACTCAGCGGACTCGCTTACCCCCGCCAGTCAAAACGATGGCGAACTGCGCCATGGCTCGGTTTGCATTCGCCGCGAACTCGACGGTAGCTTTTCCCTGCTCTGTGCGAATCCCATTGAACCTCTGATGGCCGAGGAGCTTCGTGTGAAGCTGACTGCGCTGCGCAGCATGACGCTCGAAGAGATCAAGCGGGCCTACCGCCAGACGCTGCGTGAGGACACGCCGGATGGGAGCAAGGGTGCGGGATTGGGGTTCCTGACCGTCGCGCGGGACGCTCGGGAGCCTCTTGAGTTTGATTTCGACGCCAACAATGAGTCTGGCGATTCCCCCGTCTTCTATCTGAAGGCGGCAATCTAAGCACTGAGAGCCGACGAATCGAGACTACTGATGGACAACCTCTATATCGCACCGACGCCCAGTTCGCCCGAGGTGGACTTCAAGTTTGACACGCGCAATCTCAGCCTGCGGGGCGAGTCATATCCCGAAAACGCAGCAGCCTTCTATGGGGACATCGTCGCGAAGCTAAGAGAGTTTCTGGCTACACAAAGCGAAATCACGTTGGAAGTGAACATCGCATTGGCTTACTTCAATAGCTCCAGCACGAAAATGCTGTTCAACCTCATTGAAGCGCTAGACAACGCCGCCGCGGCAGGAAACCGCGTCGTGCTCAATTGGTATCACGACGAAGAAGATGACACCATTCTCGAGTTCGGCCAGGAACTGAGTGAAGATTTCCCGGCCATCGAGTTCGTCAACCATTCGGTCGGAGCCGCTTGAATGCTAGGCGCTCCCGCGAGGCACGCCCCCGACATTTTTGACGCAGAGAATCAAACGCTACTGGCGGCCAGGGCTGCACACGCGGCCTGCCCAAGCTCCGCGCAAGAAGCATGTGGGCAAGCGCTTGGCGACTTGATCCTTGCCTACGAGCGACTCCTTCGGGAAACGCGTAGGCTCGTGCGTCGCAGCGACCGGGCCGAGCTGGAAATGAACCAGATGAACACGCGACTTCAGGACCTGGCCGCCGAGCTGGAACACCGCGCCAATCACGACCCGCTCACCGGCGTCCTCAACCGGGCGGCTGTCATTGATTTGGTCAATCGACACTTCGGCCGGGAAGATCTCGCGTTGATCGTTCTAGACATCGATCATTTCAAGCGAATCAACGACAGCTTCGGGCATCCGGTGGGTGACCGGGTCATCCAGGGGGTAGTGGCTTGCCTTCAGGCTGTCGTTCCTACGACCGCTCACATCGGGCGTGTTGGGGGCGAAGAGTTCACGGTCGTGCTTCCGCGTCATGGTGGAGCGGCGTCCGAGCGCGTAGCGCAAGATTTGCGCCACGCTATCGAAGCCTACGCATTCGAGCTGCCTGACGGGAGTAGCGTCACTGCCAGCTTTGGGGTGTGCTGGGGGCCCGCCGGCAGTGACTTCGACAGCGCGTACGGCCTTGCCGATGAAGCGCTCTACGTCGCCAAGCGAGGGGGCCGAAATCAGGTCCGCCTCGCGACCAACGCCTTGGCGGCTGCCGAGCATGTTGTTTGAGACTGAGGGGCGCTGGACCGATGGAGGGTTGACCACTCATGAAGCAGCACGACAAGACGAGCGCAACAGCAGAACAAGTTGGCGAATACTCGTCGTGGACGGTGATCCCGACGTTCACACTGCAACTCTCAGTGCGCTTGAGGGCCAAACGCTGTTTGGACGACCATTGGCATTCACGCATGCGTTCTCGGACGACGAAGCACGGTTGCTGCTGCTGCGTGCACATGACCTCGCCATGGTCATACTCGACGTGGGGGCGGAGCAGGCCAGCTCGGAACTCGACCTGGTCGACTTCATCCGCCATTCCGCGGGCCTGAGAAACACCCGCATCGTCCTTCGAACGAGTCAACCGGGGCAGGTCCCTGATTTGGAAACACTGCTCAGGTACGACATCAACGACTACCGGACCAAGGCGGAACTCACTAGAGATCGGCTTCTGGCCATGGTCGTGACAGCAATTCGGTCTTACAAACAGCTCTGCGCTGTAGATGCCAGCCGATCAAGCCTCGAACTTATCGTGCGATCAAGCGCATCTCTTCTCGAAACAAAGGGCGATTGCGAGTTCGCTTCGGCAGTGCTGACCCAAATCTCCGCGCTGCTGAAGGTAGAACGAGAAGGCATGGTCTGCGCGCAGCGTGGGGAAAGCCAGCGTGACTACTACGTGATGGCGGCATCCGGAAAATTTTCCGAGTTTGTGGATCTCCCGCTCGATCTGGTGACGCCAGGACCGGAACTGGACCTGCTTCTCAAGTCGGCGGAAAGCAAAAGCAACATCTACGGCAAGGACGGGGGGCTGGCGCTGCACATCGGGCACAAGGATGAACAAGACCTCGTCGTGTTCATCCACGTGCCCAGGGACCACCACGGACTTGACCGGCAGGTACTGGACGTGCTGCGCGCCAATTTCGGAACCCTCCTGCACAACCGAGGTCTCCTTAGTCGTTTGCATGAGAGTGCATACCACGACCCATTGGTCAACCTTCCCAATCGCGCGCACTTTGTCCACGAGGTCAACGAGTGCGCACGGCATGGAACGAACGGCCACATTCTGGCATTGGTCGACATCGACGACTTCAGCGCTACGAACGACGTGATGGGTCACCGGTTCGGTGACCGGCTTCTGGAAAAGGTCGCCCGCTGCCTTGAAGCGTCTTTGCCTCCTAGTGTGCTGCTGGCCCGTCTCGGGGCGGATACCTTCGGCGTCCTCGGATCTGTACGACACGTACAGCCTAGACAGCTGCTGGAGTGCATCAGGCACCCACTGAACATTGATGGCGTTCCGCACAAGGTCTCGCTCACCTGTGGGTATGTGCTTTTGCCAGAGGAGCCACGAGCAGGAGCTGACTTGGTCAAGGATGCCACCATTGCCCTCAAACGTGCCAAGCGAGACTACCGAGGTCAAGAACTCCAGTACGCAGATCTGATGGGGACGGAAGCACGAGCTCGAGCATTGCTGCGATCTGAACTGAGAGAAGCCATTGAGAACAAGCAGCTGTTCCTTGTCTATCAGCCCCAACTGAACCTCTGCAGCCATACTCTGGTCGGGCTCGAGGCTCTGCTGCGATGGCGTAAGGGCGACGGGAGTTTTGTCCCTCCAGATCAGTTCATCCCCGTTGCCGAACATTCTGGCCTCATCGTGGGATTGGGCGAGTGGGTTCTCAACACAGCCTGTGCAACGATGCGCGAGCTTCTGAACGCAGGTACCGCCCCACAGAGAATGGCCGTGAATGTTTCCACGGTGCAGTTGCAGGACTCTGGATTCTTTGACCTTGTCTGCGCAGCGCTGGCGACCAACGGGTTGCAGGGCCTACACCTGGAGCTGGAGATCACTGAATCAGTCGCTGCGCTTCCGACTCAATTCTTGGAGCAAACCCTCTCAGCCCTACGCGCGCAGGGCATATCCATTGCAATCGATGACTTCGGGACCGGATACTCGTCGCTGAGCTATCTTGAGCGGCTGCCTCTGGATCGCATCAAGATTGATCGTTCCTTTGTTCGTCAGTTGAGTGAGCCTCGCAGCGCCCGAATCGCCGAGATGGTGGCTCAATTGGGGCGAAAGCTGGGGCTCAGCGTATTGGCGGAAGGAATTGAGGATGCGACTGTCTGGAATGCACTCGTCGGAATGGACTGCCAGGAAGGCCAGGGATACCACATCGCAATGCCTATGGAAGCGCATGCGCTGGTTGCCTGGGTGCAGCGTCATATGGAGCGAAGGGCCTTAGTCCCCAAAAGCTGCTAAAGAATCTCTGCACGAATCCCTTTTGGCCGTGCAACTACGGTATCTGAGCTGTTGGCGCCGATGTAGAAGTAAGCCACTTTTGACTCATGTGCCGACGACCCCGTGAGCCACGCGAGTGGCTCTATCCCCACACGCCTGTTGGGTTCGGGGGCGGAACAAGTGGCGCAGTCGAAGGTCGGCGCGGTGGCTCACTCCGGTCTCGGCGGCAGCAAGCCTGACCGTCGGCATCATTCTGGTCCAGCCCAAGGCGCGACCAATCAGCCCTCGCGGAAGGCGGTTGCCTCAACCCGGTGTCTGCCCCGACTTGGTAGACGCCGCGGGCTTCACCAGCCGCGCGATCTCACCACCGCACGCGCTGAAGTTGCGGGCGTATTCCTCGAGGTTGTCGAACAGCACCTGGGCTTGCATCAGGCGGTCGAGTTCCTGTTTTGCGTAGAGCAGGATGCCCGCGCTGCTGCTGCCCGAGGCCCAGGGATAGTCCAGCTCGCGGAACTGGCGCGCGATGTCGCGGTGAATGCGCACATGCGTCTGCTCGTGTTTCATCACGTGCGCATAGGCACAGCTGCCCGGCGGGATCTCGCTGGCTACGCGCAGCACCGGTTTGATGTAATCCAGCCGCACGACGACGCCCTGGCAACTGGTCTGCGGCATCACCGCCAGCTTGGTCTCGACAACGACGTGGCCGAGTTGCGTACCGCTGCGGCCGGCGCCCGCGCCGATCTTCGTCAGTTCGGCGGCCGGTTTGGCGTTGTCCACTTCCGGGTCGGCGAACCAAGCCGCACTGAAACGCACCGCCTTGTCGCAGGGAGGTAGGTCGGCGGACTGCGCCTGGAAGCAGGCGCTGACCAGCAGCAGAGCGAGGAGGCTTTTCATCGTAACCTTCTGGTTATCGGCAAGACGCGCTCTTCCTGAAGCGGTGGCCGCAAGGCGGCTAGCCTGACCGGGGCGGACGAGCATGCCCGGCGCCGGCTGGTCGCCAGTTGGCGTTTTTTCAGCCTCTGATCGCATTGCCTGAAATCGCATTCGACCTGATTTTGCATCGGCGCAATGGCTCGCATCCCGCCCAGCTTTGGTTCAGAGGACTAATCGCAGAGTGCTCGGCATCGTTGTGACCAGATACTCTGAAGCTCGTGGATATAGGAGCCGCGCTATCGCCCAAACGCGATATCGACGCTGTAAACCGGATGGCAAATGAAGCCTAGTGCGCTTTAATCATCATGCGAACTCAGGGCCTGATGCTGCCAGTGAATGCAAACATTCGGCGAGTGTTTTCTCAAACCGCCAGCGGCAGTTCTTGACCGATAGTACCCATTCGTGACCCACATGCGAACGGTTGCAATCTCTGCGGGCCTGCCGTGGATACGGCGAGGGCAGAGCAAGGCTGAACCAAGTCGTACGCGCTAACCTAACAGTCGGCAGTTGTCGCCTCTACTCTGTCAAAAACTCCCAACCGTTGCCTTAAGCCGTGCTTTCAAGGGGGCCTCCACCCCTGCCAGCATGTGAGTTCTTCGATCCTAGGACGAGTCGATTTCTCTGCCTGCGTTGGGCATTTCGGGAGCTTCCGAATTCTTCAACAGAATAGACCCGAAAGCAGATATCCCTGAGATCGGGAAAGGTCGGCCGTGCACAGAGGACGCCAGACCAGCCCGAGGATCCTGCCTGCCCGCTGCGCCTGCTACTATGTTGCACTGCAACATAGTTTGTGCCAATGAGATCATGGACCTCGACGACCCTTACCACGAACTCGGCTTGGCACCAGGCTCTAGCGATGCCGAGGTGAAGGTTGCGTGGCGCCGCCTGTCCGCACGCTGGCACCCGGATCGCAACAACAGCCCGCATGCCCTGCGAAAGATTCAGCGTATCAATCGGGCGCTGGAAATGATCCGCAACGCCCGGGCCGAACCAGAGGCTGAAACCGAAGATCCCACCCCGGTGCGGAACAATCCACCGTCGAGCACACCATCAGCCTCACGCTCGAGGAGGTGGTGAGCGGTTGCGTCAGGGAAGTTCGAGGCGAGGTGATCGAAGACTGCGCCGAGTGCGCAGGCATTGGCTTGCAACTGCAAGCTACCGAGTGCAGTGAATGCGGTGGCGCCGGCCACATCCGGCAGCATCTCTGGTTCGCCTGGATCTCGTCCACGGACAAATGCGCAGCCTGCCAGGGACAGGGGAAGACGCGCCACAGCTGCGCTGCCTGCGCGGCTAGCGGTAAGGCACCGCCGAGCAAGTACCGCTGCCGGGTGCCGGTCGCGCCAGGCGCGCGCGCTGGCGACCTGCTCGATGTCTCCGCCCGAGTGAAAGGCAATCGACGCCAGCACAAGCTGTCGCTGCGCGTGCGCGTGGAGCTGCAGCCGCACGAATTCTTCACGGCTGAAGCCGATGGGACCTTGAAGTGCGAGCTGCCCGTCGATGGATTTGCATGGATGGCCAATCGCTGGATTGAGGTTCCAACCCCCCGCGGGCTGCAACAGATGAAGCTGCGGCGGGGCCATCTGAACTACCGCATCAAAAACGCGGGCCTGCCGTGGACGAACGAGGCAGAGGCTGGGGACTGCATTGTCACCGTCATACCTATGTTTCCACAGGAGTTCAGCCAGGAGCAGGAGGCCGTGATCGATCGGCTGGTGGTCAGCAACTCCGGGACGGCCGGCACGCCGGCAGGTGATCGCATGGCGGCATGGAGCCGGTTGGTGAACAACTGGCAGGATCGGCGCAGGTGAGATCCTCGATGACCATCAGCATGGTGGACTGATGGCGGCTCGCTTTGACCAAGATCATCGGTACAGAGCTATTGTTGGCTGCCAAGTTATGTCCGACTTGTTCAGGCTGGAAGCAGCCGGTTACCTCTCGTCGACCTCGTCGCTTACGTACGCTGGATCGGATGCCCATCAGCAGTCATTCATCAGAGGCGGCGATCGACCGAGGCTGCGTGAAAACTCCACCCACGATTGCGGTCCAAAACTAAAATAGCAGCACCCGATTCAAGCGAGGTGCCCCCATGAAGCGATTCATCGAAGGCGAAGACCGACAACAGATCACTATGCTGCCGGAGTGCTTGGACGACTACATCGCAGAGGACAACCCGGTGCGTGTTGTGGATGTGTTTGTCGAAGAACTGGATCTTCGGGCACTTGGTTTCGATGGGATCAATCCGGCAGTCACTGGCCGGCCTTCGTACCACCCCGCTGTCCTGCTCAAGCTCTACATCTACGGGTACCTCAACCGCATCCAATCGAGCCGCAGGCTGGAGCGTGAAGCCCAGCGCAATGTCGAGCTGATGTGGCTGACCGGGCGCCTTGCGCCGGACTTCAAGACCATTGCGGACTTCCGTCGAAGCAACGGCGCTGGCATCCGCAACGTCTGCAAGCGCTTCATCGCCATGTGCCGACAGTTGAACCTCTTCTCGCAGGCCATCGTGGCCATCGACGGCAGCAAGTTCAAGGCCGTCAACAGCCGTGACCGCAACTTCACCGCCGGCAAGATCGAGGCCCGCCAGCAGCAGATCGAGCAGAGTATCCAGCGTTACCTGGACGCGCTGGAGACCGCTGACCGCACGCAGCCGGCAGAGGTCGAAGCCAAGACAGAACGACTGCAGGAGAAGCTAAAAAAGCTGCGTGAGCAGATGCGGCAACTCGACGGTCTCAAGGAGCAATTGAAGAGCCTGCCCGATGGCCAGATCTCCCTCACGGATCCCGATGCACGTTCGATGGCAACCCAGGCCAAGGGATCGGGCCTGGTGGGCTACAACGTGCAGACCGCTGTCGATGCCAAGCACCACTTGGTCGTCGCGCACGAGGTGACGAACGTTGGCAATGACCGTGCGCAGTTGCACAACATGGCCTGTGCCGCAGACCAGGCTATGGGGAGCCAGGGCTTGCAAGCCTTCGCCGACCGAGGCTACTTCAGCGGCCCGCAACTCAAGGCCTGCGAAGACTCTGGCATCACGACCTTCGTGCCCAAACCGATGACGTCAAACGCAAAGGCTGAAGGGCGCTTCGACAAGGCCGACTTCATCTACATCGCTAAGGATGACGAGTACCAGTGCCCTGCAGGCGAGCGTGCGATCCATCGCTTCAAAACGCTCGAGAAGGGTCTGAATCTGAGCGTCTATTGGTCTAGTGCCTGCCCAAAGTGTCCGCTCAAATCCAAGTGCACGACCAGTAGCAACCGGCGCATTCGCCGATGGGAGCACGAAGATGTTCTGGAGCGCGTTCAGCAACGGCTAGACGGTAACCCCGAGGCCATGACGTTGCGCAGGTCCACCGTGGAGCATGTCTTCGGGACACTCAAGCACTGGATGGGCTCAATTCACTTCTTGATGAAGACCCTCAAGCACGTGGGCACCGAGATGAGCCTGCATGTGCTGGCCTACAACCTCAAGCGGGTGATGAGCGTGATGGGTATCGCGCAGATGATGCTGGCGATGCGGATGGTGAAGGCGTAAAGCCTTTGTTGGCTTTTACAGGCCGAGAAAGGCCTCAGAAATGCGTCGCAAGGCCCAAGGTGCTCCAAAACGACTACTCAACAGAGCTGCTGGAAAATGCGGCTCAGTGACGCGTGACGGGACTGGCACACATACTCGTTGAGCGTTTCCACACAGCCTCGGTCCGAAGCAGTCGCTCAGCGTAACGCTACAAAGCCGTCATCGGAAGAGCACGTCCCCACCGCCGAGCGTCGATCCTCCCGCAGGCTATAGTGATTGAAACGAATGCACGTACGAGACTGGTACAGCAATCGTGTAGCGTGCATCACAGGAGGCCCTGCGGGTTTCATGGCTGAATTTAGTATTGTGTTTTTGCGCAGTAACCATGCGGCAAAGCTAGGCGACGAGCCACTTTTCGCGTTCTTGTTGTGCGAATTTAGACCGCAAGCACCAGATATGGCCTGCGGTTTGGTCCGGTCTACATTACGTTAGGGCGCTACGTGGCTACCTCGAAGTTCTGCATCTTCTGCGGTCAACCGCCCGTCGACAAGAACAGGGAGCACGTTCTCCCACGGTGGCTTCTTGCGCTGACAGGTGACCCCAACCGTGTTGTACGGCTTGGCTTCAATATGCAACCTTGGCAGGAGCCGAGCGAGCGCCAGTACGCATTTGACCGCTTTACGTTTCCCGCTTGCGAGAAGTGCAACACTCGTCACTCTGCACTAGAGAACTCGGCAAAGGGTGTGTTCGAGAAGGTGCTAAATACGGCACCAGTCAGCCCGGGCGAACTGTCAGTGTTACTGGATTGGTTCGACAAGGTTCGAGTCGGCCTCTGGCTTGGCTTCCATCAGCTTTCTGAATCGCCCCGGTTTTTGAGGAGGCTCAACACTCTGAGAGGATTGAGCCATGAAGAAGACAAACAAGTTCTCACCTGAGGTGCGTGAGCGCGCGGTGAGGATGGTGCAAAAGCAGCGCGGGGAGTACCCGTCGCTGTGGGCCGCCATTGAGTCCATCGCCCCCAAGATTGGGTGCGTGCCGCAGACCCTGAACGAATGGGTCAAACGTGCCGAAGTGGATGCCGGCACGCGAGAAGGTGTCACAACAGCCGAAGCCCAACGGGTCAAGGAACTGGAGCGCGAAGTCAAAGAGCTGCGCCGGGCCAACGAGATACTGAAGCTGGCCAGCGCGTTTTTTGCCCAGGCGGAGCTCGACCGCCGACTGAAGTCTTGAAGGCCTTTATCGACCAGCAGCGCAATGCTTTCGGGGTCGAGCCGCTCTGCAAGGTCTTGCAGGTCGCCCCATCGGCGTATTGGCGCCACGCCGCGCTGATGCGCGAGCCTCAAAAGCGCTGCACCAGAGCCAAGCGCGACGAGGTGCTGATGCCGCAGATTCAACGCGTCTGGCAGGCCAACATGCAGGTCTACGGCGTCGACAAAGTGTGGCGGCAACTGGCACGCGAAGGCGTGACCGTAGCCCGCTGCACGGTCGAACGATTGATGCGCGGCAAGGTCGTGCGCACCATCATCGGCGATGCCAAGACGCCATGCCCGCTGGATCGCGTCAATCGGCAGTTCCGCGCCGAGAGGCCCAACCAGCTGTGGGTCAGCGATTTCACCTATGTGTCGACCTGGCAGGGTTGGCTCTATGTGGCCTTCGTCATCGACGTGTTTGCCAGACGCATCGTTGGCTGGCGGGTAAGCAGTTCGATGCGAACTGACTTCGTTCTCGATGCGCTGGAGCAGGCGCTCTACGCGCGCCAACCCGAGCAGGGCCGCAGCCTGATTCACCACTCTGACAGGGGCTCGCAATACGTCAGCATTCGGTACACCGAACGCTTGGCCGAGGCGGGCATAGAGCCTTCGGTGGGCAGCAAGGGGGACAGCTATGACAACGCGCTGGCCGAGACAATCAACGGCCTGTACAAGGCCGAATTGATTCACCGCCGGGCTCCCTGGAAAACCAAGGAAGGAGTCGAGTTCGCCACGCTCGAGTGGGTATCGTGGTTCAACTACCATCGCCTGCTTGAACCCATCGGGTACATCCCGCCTGCAGAAGCTGAGGCAAACTACTACCGGCAACTCGCCAGTCAGGCCACTGTGGAAGTGAGCTGACTTAAACCAAACAGCCTCCTCGAAACCCGGAGCGATTCAACCCTATCCCACCGAGGGGCACTTCGGCGTGGAAGTCAACAGTTAGGGGGTGAGTTTAATTGCCCCGCTCTTGCCGTACCTTGTGAGCTGTGAAGCCTAAGTCCTTGATTCAAAAAATCACAGCAATCCGGGGGAACAAGTGGGGGAACAAATTCCCGTCGAGTTTTCAGGAAATGAGTATTTAGGCGGCCTGTGGGGCATCATTTAGTAGACGCCAGCCCATAACCCCATCCAAGGGCGTCCACACTAATCCAGTGGACGCCCTTTTTCTTTGGTAAATCAACGACTTAACATCCGTGGCCGTCCAGAGTCGTCCATGCCCAGCCAGGGTAAAGTGGGGGTACAAATGGGGGTACAACCAGATAAATCTGGTGAAATCGGTGTTTTGTACCCCCACTTCCCTCTGTAGAAGGAGGTCGCCATAGGGGAATCTGTACCCCCACCGCTTACCTTCATCCACTGTTTTGTACCCCCATGCGGAATCTGTACCCCCACCGCTTACCTTCATCCACTGTTTTGTACCCCCATGCGCCACCACCATAACGTCCAAGGGTGTTCGCTGACTTCCAGCGAACACCTTTTTCATTGGTAAAACAGGTACTTATGGTGCATGGACATGCGCTGTAATTTGCTGGTGGCCACAGCTAAACCGGGGAACGGATGGGGAAAAAACCTGAAAAGTCACCGACTGCGCCCAGTTGTTCCCCCGTTTCCTTCGGGGGCTATTGCATCCATGCATTCCAAGACTCTTTCCAGAAACTGTTGCACCGAAAGATCCTTGTTTGCTTCCTCGGGGTTGGTGTGCTGACCGTCGATGCCCTGGGAAATATTGGCAATTGGGTGCAATAGATTGGTCGGCAGGTGCTGTTTGCCTGCAGCGAGAGCCGCGAGGTTCGAAAAAAATAGCCCGCACGAGGCGGGCTAAATCATTGCATCACTCGCACAGGGGAGGGGCGAACCGCCAGATTTGACGGTAGGTGCATCCTAAGTCCGGTTCCGATAGGTGTGCGATGGGCGGGCCAGTAAATCGTGAAATATGTCCGGTTTACAGGGGCGTCCGATGTGTCAGCGGGGTTTGAAGGTTTTAGAGCAACGAACAAAACTCCCCTGGCGGCCGCCCGTCTTGTTGTACGGCTTGTTCTGCCTGCGAAGAAACGCCTAGCCCCGGGCCGCTGAGCTAGATTTTGTTCGCCGTTCTTGGCTGCAGTGCCGCTTGTTCCATACATCGCAATCGCAGCGTTGTGAAGATGGGTTTGGGGTCTACGGACCGTATCTCCAAGCGGCGTGGGTTGTCATTGGACGACGCAGCCTGACTAGATCGCGAGGTTGTAGCTTCGTGTATCAATTCTTGAGCCTGAGGGGCTCACGCCGCACAATGCACGCTCGTTCACGCCGGAGGCCACCATGCCAATGGAGTACTTGAGAGCGCTGGAGCGCGACGCGCTTCCCCTGATTGAATCGGATGTCGTCAACATCGACAAGCTGCGCATCCTGCGCGCGGCTGGAATGGTGGAGGTGCAGCTTCCGCCCGTCGATTCACCCCATCAGAAAGCCCAGGTGCTGTATGTCACCGGCCTCGGTTGTGCGACCCTGCGAGCCTGTGGAGCCATCGTCAAGACACACCACCGGGAATCGCATTGCGATCTGGAGTCTTCCTACGACTGAGGGCCCTGGTGGGGGGATTCCTGGAAAAACTCCAGGCACCGGGAGAAATCGTCCTACAGAGTGTTGCGCTGCACCAGAAGGGTCATAGTCGCAGGCCAAAAATACGATGAAGCATCTGTATTGCTGGCACGGCCAGACGAAAGGTGCATATGAGCAGTTGGTACAAATTGGCGCTTGGCAACGACGATGAGGCCTTTGAGCCTGCCTTGCGAATCCAGCAGATGTTCATGTCGAAGTTCTTGATGTGTCCTCCAGGTTCTGGCAGGGCACTTTTTTCTTGCTACGACAAGGCGAACGACAACCTCTGGCTGTACTTTTCCCCGGCAGCGCAGGACATCGCATTGCGTGTGTATGCACAGCCGTGTGATTCCCCGACAGCACTGGACTGCATTGGTCTGCTGGCCGGTGAAGGCGATGCGCTCGGAATGGGGGAGTCTCCTTTGCTGAAAAAGGCGGCGTAGTCCTCTTCCGGACAAGGGCACTTGCAAACTTGGCCCCTTGGTCTTACGCACTTGGCGTGTATGCGCTGTCCCACATTCATGTTTTCTGGGCTCTGACATGCGCTCGTGCGTGGGGCATGTGCCAATCTTTTTACCGGCCGTTATCGGCCCGGCCTGAGGAGTAAAAATGTTGTCCTACGATCCCACGCTTTCTCACCACCTGGAAGCTTGCCCAGAGGCTCCCTCTCTGCAGATGGGCCAGCCCGCAGACGGGCTCTTGCAACGCCAGCAAACCGACAACCTGCCTCTGGGCCGCAGCGACAGCCACGGCCTGGAGCGGGAGTTGCAGTTCGCCGATCTGGACTGTCAAGAGCCGCAGGCGATGGGCTGATGACCTTGCGCCTGCAAATGGGCGGTTGCGGAGCAAAGCGATGTCGGTGCTGACACTGCACATCCGCCCGGAAGGTGCCCAGCAGTATCTGGCAAGGGTGTTCGACGGAAAAATTCTGGTCGGTGTTCCGACCTTGCACCCCGGTATCAAGGAGGCGATAGAGGCGTATGGCTTTGGGCAAGGCTCCGCGGGGGTAATTGCCTTCCCTATCTGGTACGGCGGCTGGAGCGTCGGCACCATACTGCTCCAGCGGATGCGGACTGAGGCTGCCGAGTTGGCAAATCGCCTTGTTGTGCTTTCCGCCGTGGTCCGTTAAGTGCACTCGCAGCTATGTTGCAGGCTGCAGGCTGGTGGGTAGCATGGCAGGGCGGGTGAAACAAAATGAAATAAACCGAAACTGCGTCGAGACCCCATCCACTAGGTCTGTCGGCACCATCAGGGTCATGTTCAACACCGTCCATGAAAGGACTGCACCATGAAACCCTGGATCAAGAAAACCCTGATGGGCATCTTCGGCGCCTCCATTGCTGTGGGCGGCTTGACGGCCTGCTCCAGCAGCCACCATCACCGCGGCCCGATGAGCCCCGAGAAGATGACCGAGGTGCGTGGCAAAGTGGTGGAGCGCGTGAGCAGCAAGCTGGACCTGAATGAGGCGCAAAAGCTCAAGCTCAATGTGCTGGCCGACAAGATGGAAGCCCAGCGCGCAGCTTTCATCGGCAAGACTGCGGACCCGCGCACCGAAATGCAGGCGATTTTGGCGGGCGCCAAGTTTGACCGCGCTCGGGCGCAGACCTTGCTGGACGAGAAAACCCGCGCGGTCCAGGCCAACAGCCCCGAAGTCATCAGCGCACTGGCCGATTTCTACGACAGCTTGAACCCCGACCAGCAGCAGAAAGTGCGCGAGATGATGCAGAGGCGCAAGGGCTGGATGGCACGCGGCTGATGGCGGGGGGCGTTCACATGTCTCCTACGCTGGAACCCATCCACCGCCTGGCGCAGGGCGTGCGCAAACATGGGCCTGCGCTGCTGGCGGGGATGCCCGACCCCCACGACGAGTTGATGTCCCTGGTCTGGGGGCCGCGTTTTGACCGTGAACATGCGCTGGGCCTGGTCGCTCGCCAGCCTGCAGCCGCAGCGCAGACTCTGCCGGCGTTGCTGGCCGCCGCCGACCACTTTGACACGCTGCATTCCGGTGCCCAGGGCCGCCTGCGCAAACTTATCGTGCGACACCGCGCATTGCGTGTGGTGGACAGCGCTCGGGGGCCCGCCCACGGAGCGGATGCCTGACGGTGTGAGAATTGCGCATGCACCGAATCCTGCTTATTGACGACGACGCGCAGCTGGGCCCGCCACTGGCCACCTACTTCCAACGGTTCGAGCTGGAGTTGATCCATGCCCTCAAACCGAGCGACGGGCTCGCCCAGCTGGTGACAGGCGGATTTGATGCCGCCATCCTGGATGTCATGCTGCCCGAAATGGACGGGTTTGAGCTGTGCCGCACCATTCGCAAGCAGGGCGATCTGCCCATCGTGATGCTGACCGCCCGGGGCGAGGTGATGGACCGGGTGGTGGGGCTGGAGCTGGGAGCCGATGACTACCTGCCCAAGCCCTTTGAGCCGCGTGAATTGGTGGCTCGGCTGCAGACCGTGCTGCGCCGCCGCCGGGCCAGCGCGCCCGGGAACGGGGCGGGTGCCACGTTGGAGTTTGAAGGCCTGAGCATTGATGCAGCCCGCCGCAGCGTGTTGCGCCAGGGGGTGGCGTTGGAGCTGACGGGCACCGAATTCGACCTGCTGCACCTGTTGGCCCGGGAGCCTGGCAAGGTGTTCAGCCGCGACGACATCCTCAACCAGCTGCGCGGGCATGAGGCCGAGCTGTACACGCGCGCGGTCGATATTGTGGTCAGCCGCCTGCGCAAGAAGCTGGAGCCGCTGGACTGCATCAAGACGCTGCGCAACGCAGGCTATTCGCTGGCACTGCGCAGGGCGGCCAGTGCTCCGCCTGGCGCCCCTTCTTCGGCATCGACATGGCCATGAAGCCCTCCGATTCACAGCTCGGGCACGATCCCGCCTGCCCATGGCACCGACGTGCGCGCGATGCCGTCGGGTATTCGCTGCGCATCCGCCTGGTGCTGGTGTTCATGGCACTGGCCGTGACCGTGGCCGTGGTCTTCATGGGTGGCATGCAGAAGGTGGTCGCCCTGGGCTGGAAGGAGGCCGCACGTCCGCTGCTGATGGACTATGTGGACCGCCTCACCGCTGAGATTGGCAGCCCGCCCAGCATCGAGCGGGCACAGGCCATTGCCGACCGGCTTCCGGTGACGCTGCGCATCGACGGGCCGCAGATCCACTGGGATTCGCACCCCGATCGGCCGCGCCCGGACTGGATGAGCGACAAGGTCCAGCGCCAGGACCACTGGAGCCGCGATGACACCGGCTACCGCCTACTGCAGCGCACCACGGACGATGGCCACCACATCGAATTCGGGCTGAACGCGCTGTCGTGGGACAAGCGCCCGCGCATCGCCTGGGGCACGCTCACGGTGTTGCTGTTGCTCACAGCGCTGGCCTTTGTGTATGTGCGCCACCTGTTGCGGCCCCTGGACGACATCCGGCATGGTGCGCGGCGCTTTGGCAATGGCGACTTTGGTGAACCTATTCCGGTGCGTCACGCGCACCGGCCCGATGAGTTGGGACAGCTGGCGGGCACCATCAACACCATGGGCGAAGACATCCACCAGATGCTGGAGGCCAAGCGGGCGCTGCTGCTGGCCATGAGCCACGAGCTGCGCAGCCCCCTCACACGGGCGCGCTTGAACACCGAGCTGTTGCCCGAATCGCCCGATGTGCTGGCCCAGCGCGCAGCCCTGATGCGCGACCTGGGTGAAATGGCACGGCTCATTACGGACCTGCTCGAAAGCGAGCGCCTGGCTGGGCGTCATGCGGCCCTGCACCGCGAGCCCACTGACCTGGCCGAGCTGGCGCGTGAGGTGGTGGCGGAACTGGAAGTGCGGCACCCTGGGGCAACAGCGATCACTCTGCTGGTGCCCGGCACTTTGCCCACCTGCATGCTCGACCGGTCCCGTGTGCGCCTGCTGATGCGCAATCTGCTGGACAACAGCCTGCGCCACAACGACCCCGCAGCCCAGCCGCCGCAGATCGAACTGCGAATGAACGAAGGCGTGGTGGAGATCGAAGTGCGAGACCACGGCCCCGGCGTGCCGCCCGCGCATCTGCCGCATCTGGCCCAGGCGTTCTACCGCCCCGACACAGCGCGCCAGCGCACCACGGGTGGGGTGGGGCTGGGCCTGTACCTGTGCCGCCTGGTCACACAAGCCCACGGCGGCACGCTGCTGGTGCGCAATGCGGAACCGGGCCTGAGAGTCACGGCGCGCTTGCCGTGTCCCGACGGTGCGGCGCAGGCAACTGCTGGTGTGCCAGGCTGAGCGCGGCGCAGTCCACGCCGATATCTGGCGCACACGGTTGGTGCGCTTGTGGCCTACATCGAGATGCCGCAACGGGTGCTGCTCCAACCCGACTTGCCGGCCCCGTGTTTTGCGGTAGGTGTCAAAATAATGCCTGAAATGGCTGCTAGCTCTTTATAGATAAGCGCTAATAGCTATTGTTTTGATAGTGAAATTTCCAGGCCCATAGAGACCCAAGCCGCCAAGCTGATCAGCTGGCCCCGATCTTGCTCAACACTGGCACTACCTCCGCAGATGGTGAGGGCCTAGCGTTTACCCTGTATATACAGGTATGCTCCGGCTGTCATCATGGCAACCGGCACGCAGGCGTCCCGGCTGGGTGGGCCAACGAACTTTCTTCACACAGGAGCAGATGATGACTCGATCGGTTGCGAAATGGACGTCGCTGGCAGCGGCAACGGCATGCGTGATGGCACTGGCCGCACCGGCCCAGGCGCAGGACACCAAGATTGTGCTGGGCATGTCCGGCTGGACGGGCTTTGCGCCGCTCACGCTGGCCGACAAGGCCGGCATCTTCAAGAAAAACGGCCTCGATGTGGAGATCAAGATGATCCCGCAAAAGGACCGCCACCTGGCCCTGGCTTCCAAGTCCATCCAGTGCGCCGCCACCACGGTCGAGACGCACGTGGCCTGGAACGCCAACGGCGTGCCCATCGTGCAGATCTTCCAGATGGACAAGTCCTATGGTGCTGACGGCATCGCGGTGCGTGGCGACATCAAGAGCTTTGCGGACTTGAAGGGCAAGACCATCGGCGTGGATGCGCCCGGCACCGCTCCGTACTTTGGCCTGGCCTGGATGCTCAGCAAGAACGGCATGAGTCTCAAGGACGTGAAGACCACCACGCTGTCGCCCCAGGCGGCCGCGCAGGCCTTTGTGGCGGGCCAGAACGACGCCGCCATGACGTATGAGCCCTACCTCTCTACCGTGCGCGACAACCCTGCCGCTGGCAAGATTTTGGCCACCACGCTCGACTACCCCATGGTGATGGATACCGTGGGCTGCGACCCTACCTGGCTCAAGGCCAACGGCAAGGCTGCGCAGGCCCTGGCCAACTCGTACTTCCAGGCGCTGGACATGATCAAGGCCGACCCCACGAAGTCCAACGAAATCATGGGCGCCGCCGTCAAGCAGACCGGTGAGCAGTTCGCCAAGTCCTCGTCCTTCCTGCGCTGGCAAGACAAGGCTGCCAACCAGAAATTCTTTGCGGGCGAGCTGCAGGCTTTCATGAAGGACGCCACGGCCATCCTGCTGGAGGCCGGCATCATTCGCAAGGCGAATGAGGACCTGGCGGTCACCTTCGACGCGAGCTTCATCAAGTAAAAAAACTGGAAGAAGAACGCGCCATGTCTGCCGTGCAACCCCTGTCCGTTACCGCGCCAAAAGCCCCTGTGCGGCGGCGTTCACTGGCTCCACTGGAGCCTGTGAGTGCCCGCGCCCGTTGGTTGCTGGGCTTTGGTTTTTTTGTGTTGTTTGTGCTGGTGTGGGCGTTTTTCACGCTGGGCGGCTATGTGTCGCCCACGTTTTTGGCGAGCCCTGTCACCATGGCCAAGGAGGGCTGGCTGCTGTTTGCAGAGTATGGCTTTCACAAGGACATCGGCATGACGGTGTGGCGTGTGTTCGGCGGCTTCATCCTGGCCGCAGTCATCGCCGTGCCGCTGGGCATTGCCATGGGTGCTTACAAGGGCATCGAGGCGTTCTTTGAGCCCTTCATTTCGTTCTGCCGCTATCTGCCAGCCTCGGCCTTCATCCCGCTGCTGATCCTGTGGGCGGGCATTGGCGAGGCGCAGAAGATCCTCGTCATCTTCATCGGCTCGGTCTTCCAGATCACGCTGATGGTGGCCGTGACCGTAGGCGGCGCGCGGCGCGACCTGGTGGAGGCTGCCTACACCCTGGGTGCGGGCCACAAGGGCATCGTCACGCGGGTGCTCATCCCCGGTGCTGCCCCCGACATTGCGGAAACCCTGCGCCTGGTACTGGGCTGGGCCTGGACGTATGTGATCGTGGCCGAGTTGATCGGATCGTCGAGCGGCATCGGCCACATGATCACCGACAGCCAATCGCTGCTGAACACCGGCCAGATCATCTTCGGCATCATCGTCATCGGCCTCATCGGGCTCGTGTCCGACTTTGCCTTCAAGGCGCTCAACCACCGTCTGTTTGCCTGGAGTTTTGTGCGATGAGCCGTGTATCCATACAAGCCGTGTCGCGCATCTTCGAGACCGCCAAGGGCCAGCGTACGCAGGCGCTGCTGCCGGTCGACTTTGAAGTGCAGGACAACGATTTCGTGACCATCCTGGGCCCCTCGGGCTGCGGCAAGTCCACGCTGCTGCGCATCGTGGCGGGGCTCGACCATGCCACCAGCGGCCGCGTGCTGCTCGACGGCGCGCCGGTCGAAGGCCCCGGCGCCGAGCGCGGCATGGTGTTCCAGAGCTACACGCTGTTCCCCTGGCTCACCATTGAGCAGAACATCCGCTTTGGCCTGCGCGAGCGCGGCATGCCCGAGGCACAGCAAAAAGAGCGTGCTGACTATTTCATCGCCAAGGTGGGCCTGCGCGGCTTCGAGCAGCATTTTCCCAAGCAGTTGTCGGGCGGCATGCAGCAGCGCACCGCCATTGCACGCGCGCTGGCCAACGACCCCAAGATTTTGCTGATGGACGAGCCCTTTGGCGCGCTGGACAACCAGACCCGCGTGCTCATGCAGGAACTGCTCTTGGGCATCTGGGAGGCCGAGCGCAAGACCGTGCTTTTTGTCACCCACGACATTGACGAAGCCATCTTCATGGCCAACCGCGTGGCGGTGTTCAGTGCCCGGCCGGGCCGCATCAAGACCGAGCTGGCGGTCGACCTGCCGCACCCGCGCCATTACACGATCAAGACCAGCCCCGAGTTCATGGACTTGAAAGCGCGTCTCACGGAAGAGATCCGCGCCGAGTCGATGGCGGCCGATCTGCATTAAGACACCATGAACGCTCGTCCTTCCCGTCGTCCCGCTGCAGCTCCGCGCAGCGTTCGCTCCGCCGCCGCGTCCAATGCGGTTGCGGGCACGGCGGCACCTGCACAGGCGATGGCGCTGTACGAGCAGGTCAAGGACCACATCTCGCGCAAGATCCAGGAAGGCATCTGGCGCGCGGGCGACCGCCTGCCGTCCGAGAACGAGCTGGTCACCCAGTTCGGCATCTCGCGCATGACCGTGAACCGCGCGCTGCGTGAGCTGGTAGAGCAGGGCCGCATCGTGCGCGTGGCGGGCGTGGGCAGCTTTGTGGCCGAAGACAAGCCCCAGTCCACGCTGCTGCAGATCGCCAACCTGGCCAGCGAGATTCGCCAACGTGGTCATGACTACCGCTGCGATGTGCTGGCGGTGGAACGCATCTCGGCCACGCTGGAGATCGCTGCGGCGCTGGACCTGCGCACGGGCGAGTCGGTGTTCCACTCGCTGTGCATCCACCGCGAAGACGGCCTGCCTGTGCAGCTCGAAGACCGCCACGTGAACCCGCGCCAGGTACCCCAATTCGCCGCGCAGGACTTCACGCAACTGCAGCCCTCCGAATACCTGGTGCGCAACGTGCCCTTCGACCAGATCGAGCATGTGGTCGATGCCGTCATGCCCACCGCCGAGCAGGCCACGCTGCTGGAGATGTCGCCGCAGGAGCCGTGCCTGCTGCTCACCCGCCGCACCTGGTCGCGCGGGGTGCCTATCACCGTGGTGCGGTGTTTGCACCCTGCCACCCGCTACCGTTTGGGCAGCCGCTTCCGAGCCGACGGCAACCCCGTCGCCGGTTGAAAGTTTTTCGCCAAAAGCTCAGAATTTTTTCGCTTGTACCTACTTGTATATACAGGATCAACGCCATGACAAAAGCCACCACTTCCTCCCTGACCCTTCTCCCCGGCCATGTGTCGTTGGCCGCGCTGCGCAGCATCTATGCCGCGCCCGTGCAATTGTCGCTGGACCCGTCCGCGCGGGCCCTCATGCAGGCGTCGCTGGCCACGGTGCAGCGTATCGTTGATGAAGACCAGGTCGTCTATGGCATCAACACCGGCTTTGGCAAGCTCGCCAGCACCAAGATTGCGCACGAGCGCCTGGCCGAGCTGCAGCGCAACCTGGTGCTGTCGCACAGCGTGGGCACGGGCGATGCGCTTGCGGACGATGTGGTGCGCCTCATCCTTGCGACCAAGGCCATCAGCCTGGCGCGTGGCCATTCGGGCATCCGGCCCGAGATCGTGGATGCGCTGCTGGCCATGGCCAACGCCAATGTGCTTCCTGTCATTCCGGCCAAGGGTTCCGTCGGCGCATCGGGTGACCTGGCGCCGCTCGCCCACCTGGCCTGCGTGCTGATCGGCGAAGGGCAGGCCAAGGTGGATGGCACGGTGGTGTCGGGCGCCGAGGCCATGCGCTCCATCGGTTTGCCGCCTTTTGTACTGGGCCCCAAAGAAGGGCTCGCGCTGCTCAACGGCACGCAGGTGTCCACGTCGCTCGCGCTGGCCGGGCTGTTTGGTGCCGAGAACGTTTTCGCCGCCGCGCTGGTGGCAGGCTGCTTGTCGCTCGAAGCCATCAAAGGCTCGGTCAAGCCGTTTGACGCGCGCATCCATGAAGCGCGTGGCCAGGCCGGGCAGATCGCTGTAGCCGCTGCCGTGCGTGCACTGCTCGATGGCAGTGCCATCGATCCCTCGCACCCGAACTGTGGACGCGTGCAAGACCCGTACTCCATCCGCTGCGTGCCGCAGGTGATGGGCGCGTGCCTCGATAACCTGCACCATGCCGCGCGCGTGCTGACCATCGAGGCGAACGCCGCGTCGGATAACCCCCTGGTGTTCGACAACGGTGACGTGATTTCTGGCGGCAACTTTCACGCCGAGCCTGTGGCGTTTGTGGCCGACATCATCGCGCTGGCCGTCGCCGAAATCGGCGCCATCTCCGAACGCCGCCTGTCGCTGCTGCTCGACCCAGGCCTCTCGGGCCTGCCCGCGTTCCTGATCCGCGACAGCGGCGTGAATTCCGGCTTCATGATTGCCCAGGTCACCGCCGCCGCGCTGGCGGCCGAGAACCAGTGCCTGGCCAACCCCAGCAGCGTGACCAGCCTGCCCACATCGGCCAACCAGGAAGACCATGTCTCCATGGCCACCTACGGCGCACGCCGACTGGGCGACATGGTGCGCAACGCGGCCGTGATGGTGGGCATCGAGGCCATGGCCGCTGCGCAGGGCATGGAGTTCGACCGCAGCTTGAAATCCTCTCCGCTCGTCGAAGCACAGTTCGCCGCCATCCGCGAGCGTGTGGCCTACCTAGAGCAAGACCGCTACCTTGCCACCGACATCGAAGCCATGCGCGCATGGGCCCAGCAGTCCACCTGGCCTGCCGCGCTCACGCAGTGCCTGCCCAGCTTCGCCTGATTTTTTCTGTTCACACCCATCGATTCACAGGAGCCCACCATGAACGCCAACGACGCCATCATCGCCGCCGCCTCCAACACTGACCCCCGCCACGACGCCAGCCGCGTGATCCGCGCGCCGCGCGGCACAGAACTCACCTGCAAGAGCTGGCTCACCGAAGCGGCCTACCGCATGATCCAGAACAACCTGGACGCCGAAGTGGCCGAGCGCCCGCAAGACCTGGTGGTGTACGGCGGCATTGGCCGTGCCGCGCGCAACTGGGAGTGCTATGACCAGATCCTTGCCTCGCTCAAGGACCTGAACGACGACGAGACCCTGCTCATCCAGTCCGGCAAGCCCGTGGGCGTGTTCAAGACCCACGCCAACGCCCCACGCGTGCTGCTGGCCAACTCCAACCTCGTGCCCAAGTGGGCCAACTGGGAGCACTTCAGCGAACTGGACCAGAAGGGCCTGTTCATGTACGGCCAGATGACCGCTGGCAGCTGGATCTACATCGGCACGCAAGGCATCGTGCAGGGCACCTACGAGACCTTTGCCGAGGCCGGCCGCAAGCACTACGGCGGCTCGCTCGAAGGCAAGTGGATCCTGACCGCAGGCCTGGGTGGCATGGGCGGTGCACAGCCGCTCGCGGCCACGTTTGCGGGCGCGGTGTCGCTCAATATTGAATGCCAGCAAAGCAGCATCGACTTCCGCCTGCGCACGCGCTACGTGGACAAGCAGGCGCGCGACATCGACCATGCGTTTGAGCTGATCCAGCAGCACACCGCAGCCAAAGAGGCGGTGTCGATTGCGCTGCTGGGCAATGCTGCAGAAATTCTGCCCGAGCTGGTGCGCCGCGCCAAGGCCGGTGGCTTGAAGCCCGACCTGGTGACCGATCAAACGTCGGCCCACGACCTCGTCAACGGCTACCTGCCCGCAGGCTGGACGGTGGCGCAGTGGCGCGCCGCGCAGCAGGATGTGACCCAGCACGAGGTGCTGAAGAAGGCTGCAGCCAAGTCCTGCGCCGTGCACGTGCAGGCCATGCTCGACTTCCAGCACATGGGCATCCCGGTGGTGGACTACGGCAACAACATCCGCCAGGTGGCGTTTGACGAAGGCGTGAAGGACGCATTCGACTTCCCCGGCTTTGTGCCCGCGTACATCCGCCCGCTGTTCTGCGAAGGCAAGGGCCCGTTCCGCTGGGTGGCGCTGTCAGGCGACCCGGAAGACATCCGCAAGACCGACGCCAAGATCAAGGAGCTGTTCCCCGAGAACAAGCACGTGCACCGCTGGCTCGACATGGCGGGCGAGCGCATCGCCTTCCAGGGCCTGCCCGCCCGCATCTGCTGGCTGGGCCTGGGCGAGCGCCACATCGCAGGCCTGGCCTTCAACGAGATGGTGAAGAACGGTGAGCTGAAGGCGCCCATCGTCATCGGCCGCGACCACTTGGACACTGGCAGCGTGGCCAGCCCCAACCGTGAGACCGAAGGCATGAAGGACGGCACCGACGCCGTGAGCGACTGGCCGTTGCTCAACGCGCTGCTCAACACCGCAGGTGGCGCCACCTGGGTCAGCCTGCACCACGGCGGTGGTGTGGGCATGGGCTACTCGCAGCACTCGGGCATGGTCATCGTGGCCGATGGCACTGATGACGCAGCCGAGCGCCTGGCGCGTGTGCTGGTCAACGACTGCGGCAGCGGCGTGATGCGCCATGCCGACGCGGGCTACGAGCTGGCCGTGGAAACCGCCAAGAAGCAGGGGCTGAAGCTGCCCATGGTGAAGTGAAGGGGCGAGGGAGGGAGTGACAGGAATGTGAAAAAAGGGAACTGCATTCCCATTCGTTGGGAATGTCGGGTTTGAATGCCGCTGCAATCCTTTGATACTGAGTCCATGCCCACCCGTGGACCAACCTCCGTTGCCGCCGCCGACCGTGTTCTGCACGTGCTGGCGGTGCTGGCGCAACATGGGCAGCCCATGTCGGCGGCCGAGTTGATGGAGGCCACGGGCCTGGCGCGCAGCACGCTGTACCGCCAGTTGGCGCGGCTCAAGCAGTGGGGCTTTGTGCTGGAGAGCAGCGGGCACTACGCGCCCGGGCCGCTGAGCCTGCAACTGGCCCTGGGCTTTGACATGGCGTCGCACTTGGTGCACCACGCGCGGCCGGACATGCAGGCCCTGGCCCGGCAGTCCCATGAAAGCGTGGGGCTGGTGGTGGCCGTGAATGACAGCGTGGTGTGCCTGGACATGGTGGACAGCACGCAGGCCCTGCGCTGCTCGTTTGAAAAAGGGCGCAGCGTGCCGCTACGCGCAGGCGCGTCTGCCAAGTGCCTGCTCGCCCATGTGGCCCCGGCCACGCGCAATGCCATTCTGGATCTGCACTACGGCGCAGACACCCCTGAGCGCAAGGCTGCGCAGACGGAGCTGGAAGGTATTGCCAAGGCGGGTTACGCCGTCAGCTCCGGCGAAGTGGATGCCGGTGTCTGGGGCGTCAGCGTGCCCGTGTTCGGTTCTCCCCGGCAGGCTGCAGGAGCCATCACCCTGATGGCCCCCATCTTGCGGGCGCAAGGGCAGGAGGCCGCGCTTACCGGTATGGCCGTCGTCGCCGCAGCGCGCATCTCCCGCCAGCTCACTTCTCCCTGATTTCCCCCACCCCTCCCCAAGGAGCTTTCCCCATGAACCTTCGTCGCAACCTTCTTCTGGCCAGCCTGGCCGCCGCAGCCTTCTGCACCACGGGTGCACAGGCCCAGGACAACGTCCTGCGTGTGGGCACCGATGCCACGTTCCCACCCATGGAGTTTGTCGAGAACGGCAAACGCACGGGCTTCGACATCGAGCTGGTGGAGGCCATTGCCAAGACCATGGGCAAGCAGGTCGAGTGGGTGGACATCGACTTCAAGGGCCTGATTCCCGGCCTGATCTCCAAGCGTTTTGATATGGCGGTCTCGGCCATCTACATCACCGACGAGCGCAAGAAGGTGGTGGACTTCACCGACTCCTACTACGCCGGTGGCCTGGTGGTGATGGTGAAGGCCGACAACAAGGTCATCAACAAGCTGGCCGATCTGGATGGCAAGAAGGTCAGCGTGCAGGTGGGCACCAAGTCGGTGTCGTACCTGACCGAAAAATTCCCCAAGGTGCAGCGCGTTGAGGTCGAGAAGAACCAGGAGATGTTCAACCTGGTGGATATCGGCCGCGCCGACGCTGCCGTGACCGGCAAGCCCGCCGCGTTCCAGTATGTGCGCACCCGTCCTGGCCTGCGTGTGCTCGACGAGCAGCTCACCACCGAAGAGTACGGCATGGCCCTGCGCAAGGACACGCCCGAGCTGACGAAGGCCGTCAACGGCGCCATCGCCAAGCTCAAGGCCGATGGCACCTATGCGGCCATCGTCAAGAAGTGGTTCAGCAACAGCGCTGCCAAGTAAACAGCAGCCTAACGTTGCCGAACTGAGCCATGGAACTCGATTTTTCTCCTGTCTGGGCCGGGTTGCCCCAGTTGCTGGCGGGTGCGCTGGTCACTGTGGAAATCACGGCCGCCTCGCTGCTGCTGGGCTGCGTCATGGGCCTGCTGGTGGGCATTGGCCGCCTGAACCCCAAGCGCCGCGTGGTCTACGCCCTGTGCACCGCCTACGTGGCCGCGATACGCGGCACGCCGCTGCTGGTGCAGCTGTTCATCCTGTTCTTTGGCCTGCCGCAGTTCGGCATCCTGCTGCCCGCTTTTGTGTGCGGCGTGATCGGCCTGGGCATCTACTCGGGCGCCTATGTGTCCGAGGTGGTGCGCGGCGCCATCCAGTCCATTGACAAGGGGCAGATGGAGGCGGCGCGCTCCATCGGCATGTCCTCGGGCCTGGCCATGCGCACGGTGGTTCTGCCGCAGGCCGTGGTACGCATGATTCCGCCGCTTGGCAATGAGTTCATCGCGTTGATCAAGAACTCGGCGCTGGTGTCGCTGCTCACCATCCACGACCTGATGCACGAAGGGCAGAAGATCATCAGTGTGTCGTACCGCTCGCTGGAGGTGTACCTGGCAATTGCGGTGGTGTATTTCATCCTCACGGGTGTCACGTCGTTGGTGCTGCGCCGCATGGAGTTGCGCCTGCGTGCCGGGGGGATGGTGCAATGAAGAAAAATTCTGTGACGACTGGAGCAAGCCCATCCGCCGAGCCCATCGTGCGCATTCGCGGACTGCGCAAGTCGTTTGGCAACCATGTGGTGCTGAGCGGCATTGATTTTGACGTGCTGCCCTCGCAGGTGGTGGTGGTGATTGGGCCTAGCGGCTCTGGCAAAAGCACGTTTTTGCGCTGCTGCAACGGGCTGGAGCAGCCCGAAGGCGGCACGGTCGAGATCTGTGGCCGCACACTGGTGCAGGACGGCCGCATGCTGCCTGACCATGACCTGAACGCCCTGCGCGAAGAAGTGGGCATGGTGTTCCAGTCGTTCAACCTGTTCCCGCACCTGTCGGTGCTCGATAACGTGACGCTGGGCCCACGCAAGCTGCACGGCCTGTCGCGCAAGGAGGCCGAGGAGCGTGCCCAGGCCCTGCTGGCCAAGGTGGGCCTGGCGCACAAAGCCACGGCCATGCCCGCCAGCTTGTCGGGCGGACAGAAGCAGCGTGTGGCCATTGCCCGCGCGCTGGCCATGGAGCCGCGCGTGATGCTGTTCGATGAGCCGACCTCGGCGCTGGACCCGGAGCTGGTGGGCGAGGTGCTACAGGTCATGAAGCTGCTGGCCAGCGAAGGCATGACCATGATGGTGGTCACGCACGAAATGGACTTTGCACGCGACGTGGGCGACGTGGTGGTGGTGATGGACGGCGGCGGCATCATCGAGGCCGGTGAACCTGCCACCATCTTCACCAACCCGACGCAGGAGCGCACGCGCTCTTTCCTGCAAGCCGTGCTCACGCGCGCCTGAGGCCTGAGGCTGGGAGCGGCGTGGTGCACCATGGTCAATAACAATCAAGGAGACAACCCCGATGCCCCAGCCTTCATCTGCTTTGGACACACCCTTGCAAGCACGCTTTCAGCAGCGCTTGCAGGAGCGCCTGACCGCAGACGACATCGCGCGTTTTGACCGCGACGGCGCCATCTGCATCAAGCAGCTGCTCACGCCCGCAGAGGTGGCGCTGCTGCGCGATGGCATCGATGCCAACCTCGCCGCACCCAGCCCGCGTGCCAAGGTGGCCAGCCGGCCTGACGACCCGGGCCGCTTCTTCGAGGACTTCTGTAACTGGCAGGACATCCCGCAGTTTGGCCGTTTTGTGCGTGAGACACCGCTGGCCCTGGCCGCGCAGCGCCTGATGCAGTCACGCACCGTGCGGCTGTACCACGACCATGTGCTGGTGAAGGAGCCGGGCACGCGCCAGCGCACGCCCTGGCACCAGGACCAGCCGTACTACAACATCGAAGGCCAGCAGAACGTGAGCATGTGGATTCCGGTGGACCCGGTGTCTCGCGCTGCGACGCTGGAGTTTGTGGCCGGTTCGCATAAGGGGCCGTGGCTCATGCCGCGCACCTTCATGGACAACCAGGCGAAGTGGTTCCCCGAAGGCAGCCTGCAGGATCTGCCTGATGTCGAGGCTGACCGCGATGCCTTCCCCATCGTGGGCTGGGAGATCGAGCCCGGTGACGTGGTGTGTTTTCACATGCTCACGCTGCATGCGGCGGGTGGGGTAGAGGGCACTAACCGCCGCCGCGTGTTTTCGGTGCGGTTCCTCGGCGACGATACGCGCCATGCGCCCCGGCCGTGGAAGACCTCGCCCGAGTTTCCGGGCCTGGCCGACGAGTTGCCCGCTGGCGCGGAGATGGACCATCCGCTGTTCCCGCTGCTGGTCACGGGCGCAGAGCCGACCACCGCAACATCCTGATTGATGAACACGACAACAACGATGGCAATGCATTTTTTTGACCTGGCCACCACCCCCAGCATGCCCTGGAAAAACGGCGGCGGCAGCACGCAAGAGCTGGCCTGCTGGCCCCCGGGCGCCGACATGAACAGCTTTGAGTGGCGCGTGAGCCTGGCCACGGTGGACCGGCCCGGGCCGTTCTCGGTCTTCCCGGCCATTGATCGCCAGATCATGCTGCTGGGCGGTGACGGCCTGCACCTGAGCAGCCCTGGCTGGGAGCACCGGCTGGAGCAGCGCTGGCAACCGTTTGCTTTCTCGGGCGATGACGCGGTGGATGGCGCCATGCTGGGCGGCACCTCCAAGGACTTCAACCTGATGCAACGGCGGGGCCTGTGGCACGGGCCGCTGCAGGTGGTGGGCGATGCGCAGTCTCCGGGCGACACGCCCGCAGGCCTGTGCCTGGTGCTGCAGGGCGATTGGCAATGGGTGGCGCAGGGCGCCGGGCCGCGTGCGTTGGCGGCAGGGCAGGGCTTTTGGTGGGCGGGTGAGGGCGGTGCAACGCCGGGACAACTGGAGCCGCTGCATGCGGGGGCCGACGCCGATGCGCCCGCACTGGTCTGGATCGCCTTGCAGCGCGGTGCAGTCCCCAAAATTTGAATAAAAATGGCCGCCACCGCATGATAGATAAGCGCTGGTAGCTATTATTTATATAGCATTCAACACGGAGCCCACGGGTGGGCAGGCAGATGCAACACAAGGACAACCCCAGTCACCCCAATGGATGGGCCGCCAGCCAGAACGCCGATGGCGTGTGGCAAAACCTGAAACCCGCGCCCGGCCTGTGGGTGGCCGATGTGCCCGTGCCCGAGGGCCAGCCCGCCTGCGTGGTGGTGCAGCAAGGCCAGATGGCCTGGGTGGGGCCCGAGGCTCATGTGCCCGCCGCTTACCAGGCATTGCCGCGCCACGATGCGCGGGGCGCGCTTGCCACGCCCGGGCTGGTGGATTGCCACACGCATCTGGTCTACGGCGGCCAGCGTGCCAACGAATTCGCCATGCGCCTGGCCGGTGCCACCTATGAAGAAGTGGCCAAGGCGGGCGGGGGCATCGTGTCGTCGGTCAAGGCCACGCGTGCGGCGTCGGAAGATGAACTTTTTGCCGAGGCTGCGCCACGCCTGCGTGTTTTGCTCGATGAAGGCGTGTGCGCCGTCGAGATCAAATCGGGCTATGGCCTGGCGCTGGAACATGAGCGCAAACAGCTGCGCGTGGCCCGCCGCCTGGGCGAGGTGTTTGGCGTGACTGTCTGCACCACCTTCCTGGGCGCGCACGCGCTGCCGCCCGAGTACACAGGCCGTAGCCAAGCCTATGTCGATCTGGTCTGCAACGAGATGCTGCCCGCACTGGCCGCAGAAGGCCTGGTGGATGCAGTGGATGTGTTCTGCGAACGCATCGCCTTCACGCTGGCCGAGACACGCCAAGTCTTCCGGGCTGCGCAAAAGCTGGGCATCCCCGTCAAACTGCACGCCGAGCAGCTGTCGGACATGGGCGGAGCGGCGCTGGCTGCGCGCTACGGTGCGCTGTCGTGCGACCACATCGAACACCTGTCGGCCGATGGCATCGCCGCGATGAAAGCCGCTGGCACCGTGGCCGTGCTGCTGCCCGGCGCCTACTACACGCTGCGCGATACGCACCTGCCGCCCATTGCGCAGCTGCGCGAAGCCGGTGTGCCCATGGCCGTCTCCACCGACCACAACCCGGGCACCTCGCCCGCGCTCAGCCTGCTGCTCATGGCCAACATGGCCTGCACGCTGTTCCGCCTGACGGTGCCCGAGGCGCTGGCCGGTATCACCACCCACGCCGCGCGCGCGCTGGGCTTGCAAGATTCCCACGGCCTCATCGCATCTGGCAGGCCCGCCAACTTCGTGCTGTGGCCCGTGGGGGATGCGGCCGATTTGGCCTACTGGCTGGGCCAAAAGCCCGACTGCACCATCGTGCGGCAAGGGCGTATTGCAAGGGCAAGGAGTGGGGCATGAGCATGGCTGTATCGGAACTGCGCTTGGGCCCCATGCCCGCGCGTCAGCAGGGGCAGGGGGCGCCTGTGCTGCTGGTGCACGGTGCGCTGGCCGACGCGCGGATGTGGTCGGCCCACCAGAGCCATCTGGCTGCGCGCTGGAACACACTGGCCGTCACGCTGCGCTACTTTGGCACGCAGGCCTGGCCCGACGATGGTCCGCCCTTTGGGTTGGCCGCGCATCTGGACGACCTGGTGCGTGCCATCGACGCATGGGGCCAGGGCCCGGTGCATCTGGTGGCCTGGTCTTATTCAGCACATGCCGCTTTGTACATGGCGCGGCACCACGCCACGCGGCTGCGCAGCGTGTTCGTGTACGAGCCAGGCTTTCCGACCTATCTGCAGGAGCCGGAAGCGCTGGCACGCTTTCAGGCCGATGCACAGCTCATGTACGGCCCGCTGGCCGAGGCCGTTTTGCAGGGCGATCTGGCCGCTGCTACCCGCAGCCTCATGGATGCCTCGGGCCAGTCGCCGGGGTACTTTGACCGCCAGCCTGCAGAGCGGCGCGCCCTGCAACTGGACAACGCGCACACGCTGCCGCGCATCATGTCGCAGACGCCGCCGCTGCCGCTGTCTGCCGCCGACCTGGCGGCCATCACGCTCCCTGTGTGCATTGCCCAAGGCGGCGACACACGCCCCGTCTTTGGCGAAGTCGCCAGCGCTGCGGCGCGTGCCATGCCGCAGGCGCGCCATCTGGTGGTGCATCAGGCCACCCATATGTGGCCTGACGAGGCGCCGCAGGCTTTTTGCGACGCACTGGAAGCCTTCTGGCGCAGCGCCTACCCTTCTGGAGCGTGATCAATGAACGAGCTGTTTGCCCCGAACGCCCTGCTGCCCACCGGCTGGGCGCGCCATGTACTGCTGCAATGGGATGAGGCTGGGCGCCTTTGCACCGTCACACCGGATGCCGTTGTGCCACAGGGCACTCCCGTGGCCCCAGGGCCTGTGCTGCCTGGTATGCCCAATCTGCATTCGCACGCCTTCCAGCGCGCGTTTGCGGGCCTCACCGAGTACAGGGGGGAAAGTCAGGACAGCTTCTGGAGCTGGCGCAACCTGATGTACCGCTTTGCCGCACGCATCACGCCCGAGTCTCTGGAGGCCATCGCCACCTGGCTGTATGTGGAGATGCTGGAGGCCGGCTACACGTCGGTGTGCGAGTTCCATTACGTGCACCACGACCAGGATGGCACACCGTATGCCGACGATGCCACGCTGTCGCAGGCATTGCTGCGCGCAGCGCGCAACGCGGGCATGGGCGTCACGCTGCTGCCGGTGCTGTACCAGACCAGCGGGTTTGGCGCCAAGCCGCCGCGTGCAGACCAGGCCCGGTTCATCCGCAGCACGGACAACATGCTCTCATTATTGGAGCGGCTCACGCCCGCTGCACAGGCGCAAGGGGCTGTTTTGGGTCTTGCACCGCACTCGCTGCGTGCAGTGCCGCCCGACAGCCTGGCCGCTGCGGTGCAGGGCCTCACGGCGCTTAACCCCGAGGCCCCTATCCACATCCACATTGCTGAGCAGACGCAGGAGGTGGATGACTGCATTGCCTGGAGCGGCCAGCGCCCTGTGCAGTGGCTGCTGGAGCACGCGCCAGTGGATGAGCGCTGGTGCCTGGTGCATGCCACGCACATGACGCCGCAGGAATACGCCGATGCTGCCCGCACGGGTGCCGTGGCTGGCATCTGCCCCACCACGGAAGCCAACCTTGGCGACGGCATCTTCGACATGCCGCTGTGGCTGCAGCACGGCGGCCGCTGGGGCGTGGGCTCTGACAGCCATGCCTGCGTGAACGCGGCTGAGGAACTGCTGATGCTCGAATACGGCCAGCGCCTGTCGCTGCGCCAGCGCAATGTGCTGGCCAATGCGGCGCAGCCCGAGGTTGCGACGGCCATGACCTTGCAGGCCGTTGCAGGCGGGTCGCAGGCCGCAGGCCGCGCCATTGGCGGCATCGCAGTGGGGCAGCAGGCCGACCTGGTGGCGCTCGATGCGCAGCATGTGGCGCTGCGCGATCTGCCCCCGCACAGCATGCTGTCGGCCCATGTGTTTGGCAGCCACCGCACCTCCGCCATTGACAGTGTGTGGGTGGCGGGCCAGCGGCGCATCGCTGGTGGCCGACACGCACTGCACGGTGATGCTGCCCATGCGTTTGTGACCGCGCGTTCGGCCACCATCGCGCCAGATTGAACCCGTACCATTGGATTTGTGATGACGGATACCTCTCCACCACCTTTTGTTCTCTACCCCGGCACCGCACCACTGTTGGTGTCCATGCCCCACGCGGGCACCTATGTGCCCCCGGCCCTGGCGGCCCGCTTCACCGACGAGGCCCGCCAGGTGCCCGACACCGACTGGCACATGGAGCGGCTGTATGCGTTTGCCAAAGATATGGGCGCCTCCATCCTGGTGGCCACGCATTCACGGTATGTGGTCGATCTGAACCGCCCGCCCGACGGCGCCAGCCTGTACCCCGGCCAGAGCGTCACCGGCCTGTGCCCGGTCGATACCTTTGATGACACGCCCATCTACGCCCAAGGGGATGTGCCGGATGATGCTGAGGTGGCGGCGCGGCGCGATGCGGTGTGGGTGCCATACCACGCACAACTGCGTGCCGAGCTGGACCGCATCAGGGCTCAACATGGCGTGGCGGTGCTATGGGATGCGCATTCCATCCGCTCGGTGCTGCCGCGCTTTTTTGAGGGCAAGCTGCCCGACCTGAACCTGGGCACGGCCAATGGCGAAAGCTGCAACCCCGCCCTGGCGCAAGAACTGCTGTCGATTGCACAACAAGCCACTGGCTACATCGCCGTACTCAACGGCCGTTTCAAAGGCGGGCACATCACACGCCACTACGGCCAGCCGGAGCAAGGCGTGCATGCCATCCAGCTGGAAATGACACAGTGCAGCTACATGCAGGAGGCCTTGCCATTTGACTATCTGCCGGAGGTTGCGGCGCGCGTCCAGCCCCATCTGCAGCGCATGTTGACTGCGGCGCTGGCCTTCGCCACGTCAGCGTCAAAGGCTTGAGCTTGCTCAAGCTTGTGAGCTAACCCTCTCACTGTTGATGGGGGTTCGGTGCTACCATGGCTCAGCGGTCCGCATCAGGCCGCTGAGGGGGTACCCTGTTGGCCCACTCAAGCGGAAGGAGCCGCACCCCATGGATCCAACCGCCTATTACTACATGCCCCATTTCAAGCCTGGCGCTTCCGTCCAGTGGAAGCAGCAGCGCGAAACGGTCAGCCATGTGGTCATCCGTCGCAATGCGCTGATGATCTATCTGGTGGGCAACGACACTGCCGTGCACCCCGACACCCTGCAACTGGCCCCCACCGCGTTTCAGCTGACGCGCGTCCCGGACCGGATCTGACGGGCTGGTGCACAGTGCAGGGTGCTTACCACCCTTTGCCTGTCGCAAGGCTGCGGTCGCTCAGACCGCCCCGCGCTGTGCCATGGCCTCGCCCAGCTGAATCGCCCGCATCGGAGCCCACTGCGGGTTGAATTGCAGTGGCCCCTGGGGAAACAACATCACCACCGTGGAGCCAAGCAGGAAGCGGCCCATTTCTTCACCCTGCTGCAGGCTGACCTGACCTTTGGCGTAGTCCCACTGCCGTAGCGTGCCCGTGCGTGGCGGGTTGACCTGCCCGTGCCACATGGTGGCCATGCTGCCCACGATGGTGGCGCCCACCAGCACCAGCACAAAAGGCCCCTGGGCCGACTCAAAAAAGCACACCACGCGTTCATTGCGCGCGAACAGGCCGGGCACACCTCGTGCCGTGGTCGGGTTCACCGAAAACAGATCGCCCGGCACATGCACCATGCGCGTCAGCTCGCCCGCGCAGGGCATGTGGATCCGGTGGTAGTCGCGCGGGCTCAGGTACAGCGTGGCGAAGTGGCCGTTGTCAAAGCGGGCTGCTGCTTCCGCATCGCCGCCCAGCAAGGCGGTTGTGGAGTAGGTGTGCCCCTTGGCCTGGAAAATCTGGTCCTTCGCGATGGGACCAAACTGGCTGATGGCGCCATCCACGGGGCAGATCAGGTCTGCCGCCGCCAGCGGGCGGGCCCCGGGTTTCAACGCACGCGTGAAGAAGTCGTTGAACGATGCGTAGCTGGTGATGTCGGGGTTGGCGGCCTCGGCCATGTTGACGTTGTAGCGGGCCACAAAGCGGCGGATCACCGAGGTGGTTAGTCCGCCCAACTGGGCCGACGCAAATTTGCCAGCCAGGGTGGTCAGTGCCTGCTTGGGCAGGAGGTATTGCGGCAGAACTGCCAGGCGATCGGACACGGGCGAACCCCCTCGAAGACGAAAGCGGACGATTCTATCGGCGGGGCGCCATCGGCCGCATTCTTATACCCCGAGGTACTGGTCCAGCAGTTGCGGCTGCGCGTGCAATGCGTCGGAGCTGCCCTCGAACACCACCTGGCCCTTGACCAGGATGATGTTGCGGTCGGTGATCTGCGTGACGTGTTTCCAGTTCTTGTCCACGATCACGCTGCTGATGCCGCTGTCCTTGATCAGGCTGCAGATGCGCCAGATCTCGCGGGCGATCAGCGGGGCCAGGCCTTCGGTGGCTTCGTCGAGGATGAGCACGTCGGGGTTGGTCATCAGCGCGCGGCCAATGGTCAGCATCTGCTGCTCGCCCCCGCTGAGCTGCTGGCCGCCGTGGCCGAGGCGCTCCTTCAGGCGCGGGAAGGTCTCCAGCACACGCTCGTAGGTCCAGTCGCGCTGGCCGCGTGTGCCGGCGCGCGCGGCCATTTGCAGGTTCTCGACCACGCTCAGGTTGCCAAAGATGCCACGGCCTTCCGGCACGTAAGCGATTCCCAGACGCGCCACCTCATAGGGTGGCTTGCCCGTCATATCGCGGCCCGCCACGGCCACGCTGCCAGAGCGGGGCTTGACCAGGCCCATCAGGGACTTGAGCAGGGTGCTCTTGCCCATGCCGTTGCGGCCCATGAGGCCGATGGTTTCGCCCTGGCCCACGGTGAAATCAATGCCGTGCAGGACGTGGCTGCTGCCGTAGAAGGTGTGGATGCCCTTGGCATCAATCCATGGTGCGCTCATCTCAGTGATCCTCCCCCAGGTAAGCGGCTTGCACTGTGGGGTCGGCGCGCACCTCGGGCGGTGTGCCATGGGCGATCACTTCGCCGTTGACCATCACCGTGAGGTGGTCGGCCAGCGCAAACACGGCATCCATGTCGTGCTCCACCAGCATGATGGCTTGGGCGGGTTTGAGGCGCTGCAGCAGCTCGACCATGCGTTCCGCTTCGGCCACGCCCATGCCCGCCAGGGGCTCGTCCAGCAGCAACACCTGGGGCTCCGTGGCCAGGGTCATGGCGATCTCCAACTGGCGCTGCTCGCCGTGGCTCATGGCACCGGCAATCGCCATGCGCCGGTCTTTCAAGCCAGAAAGCTCGATAGCGCTTTCCAGGCGGGCGTTGGTAGCGCTGTTTTTGATAGTGTTTGCACGTGTGTCCTGCCACCACCGCAGCGGGTTCCAGGGCTGCTGCGCATCGCGCGACTGCGCGGCCAGGCGCACGTTTTCATGCACTGTGAGCGGCAGAAAGATGTTGGTCTTTTGGTAACTGCGCCCCAGGCCCTGGCGCGAGATGCGTTCGGGCGCCCAGCCGGTCACATCGGTGCTGCCAAGTTGCACTTGGCCCGCGCTCGGTGGAAGGTCGCCCGAGAGCAGGTTGGTCAGTGTGGACTTGCCCGCGCCATTGGGGCCGATCACGGCATGGATCTGACCACGCCACAGGTCCAAAGATACGCCGTTGACAGCGGCCAGGCCTCCGAAGCGTTTGGTGAGCTGGCGGGCCGAGAGCAGGGCGTCAGCCATGGTGTGAACCCTCCTGCGCCTTGGTGGCCCGGCGCTGCCCCAGCATGCCCAGCAACCCGCGCGGTGCTGCCACCACCACCAGCACAATGAAACTGCCCATCAGCAGTTGCCAGTGTTTGGTGATGTCCTTGAACACATGCAGGAGATACTCAAAGGCAAAGGCGCCCACGATGGCCCCGGCAAAATTGCCCATGCCACCCAGGATGATCATCATGATGGCGTGGGCGCTCATGTGAAAGCCCATCAGCTCCGGGTTCACATAGCCCGTCTGCGCGCCCCACAGGTAGCCTGCCAGCCCGGCAAGCGCACCTGCCACGGTGAACGCGGTGAGTTTGTAGCCGCGCGTGCCAAAACCCATGGCGCGCATGCGATGTTCGTTGATGCGAATGCCCGACAGGGCACGGCCCAGCGGGCTCCAGAGCAGGCGGCGCAGCAGCACGTAAACCAGGATCACCAGCGCCAGCGTGAAGTAGTAGAAGGTCTTTCGGCCTTCAAGGTCGAACGGCAGCCAGCCAAAGATGGAGGCGTCGGGCCGGAAATTGATGTACAGCCCGTCCGATCCGCCCAGCACCTTGTTGTCGAAGAACAGATAGAACACCATCTGTGCGAACGCCATGGTGACCATGATGAAGTAGATGCCGTGCGTGCGCACCACGAAGAAGCCGATGATCAGCGCCACCAGCCCGGCACCCGCCACCGCCAGGGGCAGCGACCACCACAGGCTCACCGGCGTATCGGCGGGCGTGAGAAAGGCGAGGGCATAGCCCGCCACACCAAAGTAGGCTGCGTGGCCCAGCGACACCAGGCCAGTCACGCCCTGCAGCAGATCCAGGCTCATCGCAAAGATGGCCATGATCATCATGCGTGTGACCATCTGCACGTAGAAGTCGCTGCCAACGACCGGGAACAGCAGCAGTGCAGCCAGCCCCAGTGCCAGGGCGAATTGCACGCTGCGCGGCAGCACTTCGATATGGGCGCGGGGGGTGCTCATAGGGGGCCGCCGGGCTGTGAAGCGTGTATGGCTTGGGAAGAGCGCGAAGTGACAGTGGCAAGCATCGGGGTCATCATTGTTTGAACAGGCCTTCGGGTTTCCACAGCAGCACGGCCGCCATCAGCATGTAGACCAGCATTCCGGCCATCGATGGCAGCAACACCTTGCCAAAGGTGTCTACCAGCCCCACGAGCAGGGCGGAGATCAGGGCGCCACGCACCGAACCTATGCCGCCGATCACCACCACCACAAAACACATGATGAGCACGGACGAGCCCATGTTGGGATAGACGCTGGATACCGGCGCGGCCACCATGCCCGCAACGGCCGCCAGGCCCACGCCCAGCGCAAAGACGATGGCGTGGATCAGCTTGATGTTCACCCCCAGCGATTCAGCCATGTCGCGGTTGAAGGCGCCCGCGCGGATCTTCATGCCCAGCCGCGTTTTGGAGATCAGTAGGTACAGGCCCAGCGCAAGCGCCATGCACACGCCTGAGATGAACAGCCGGTAGACCGGGTAGGAAAGGGTGTCGGTGAGCGGAATGGACCAATCCAGCATCGCTGGAATCGGGACGCCGTGCACGTCGTCACCCCAGAGGATGGAGCGCAGTTCCTCAAAGATGTAGATGAGGCCGAAGGTCAGCAGCACCTGGTCCAGGTGGTCGCGGTGGTAGAAGTGGCGAAACAGCAGCCACTCCAGCGCCAGGCCAAACAACACTGCCAGCACGGCCCCCCCCAGGATGGCCAGCGTGAGGCTGCCAAAGTGGCCCGACAGCGAATAGCCCAGGTAAGCCCCCAGCATGTAAAAGCTGCCGTGCGCCAGATTCACCACCCCCATGATTCCGAAAATCAGCGTGAGGCCAGCGGCCAGCATGAACAGCAGCAGCCCGTACTGCACGCTGTTGAGCAACTGGATCAGGAAAGTAGCGAAGTCCATGGTGGGCAAACAGACAGGGGATCAGGTAGCGCGGCGTGTCGCCAGCAAAAGGGTGCCCATCAGCGTGAACAGGCCGCCCGAAATGCGGTTGAACCAGCGCATGCGTGCGCCAGAGCGCAAAACGGGTGCCAGGCGTGCCACACCCAGTGCACACAGCGTTAGAACCGTGAATTCAAAAGCCACAAAGGTGCTTGCCAGCACGGCAAACTGCGGCGCCCATGCGGCAGTCGGGTCCAGAAATTGGGGGAAAAACGCCGTGAAGAACAGCAGGGCCTTGGGGTTGCTGCCGCCCACGATCAGACCCTGGAGGTAGAGCTTGCGCGCGGGCACCACGGCCTTGGTCTGCGTGCCGTTGGCGGGCATCTGGTCAAACACCGTGGTCTGGCTGCGAAACGTCTTGATGCCAAGCCAGATCAGATACGCCGCGCCGGCAGCCTTGAGCACCCAGAAGGCGGTTTCCGATGCCGCCAGCAATGCGCCAAGGCCCAGGGCCGAAAGCAGCATGGTGCCCAGCACTGCCGTCACGCTGCCTGCAGCAGCGGCCAGGGCCTTGCGCGGGCCGTGCTGCAGAGAATTGGTCATGCACATGAGCATCGTCGGGCCGGGTGAAAGAACCAGCAGGGCCACTGCGGCGAGGTAGAGCAGGTAGGTACTGAGCGACATAGGATTGGGTGGAAGGCAAGGTGGCCGCAAAGTCCGGGCGCACAGCAGACAGGCCTGCCATGGCGGCAGTCCATCAGTGCATTGTGTCAAAGCTGCGGGCGAACCGGACCCGAGGTCCAGCACGCGCCGTGGCCCGGGCAGTGGGGTGAGCGCGTCAGCCCATGCGGCAGCCGGCACCGCTGTCGGCCAAGGCCTTGGCGGCAATGCCAATCACCTTGTTTTCCTTGTTCTCGACGCGGCGCAGGTAGATGTCCTGCACGGGGTTGTGTGCCTTGCTCATGGTCCACTTGCCGCGTGGGCTGTCGATTGTGGCGCTCTCCATGGCCTTGATGACGGCAGTCTTGGCAGCGAGGTCGCCCTTGACGGCGTTGGCACCCTGCACCAGCAGGAGGCCGGTATCGTAGCCTTGCACGGCGTACACGTCGGGCTGGCTGCGGAAGGCTTTGGCGTATTCCAGGCGGAATTGCTTGTTGCGCGGTGTGTCCAGCGAGTCGCTGTAGTGCATGGTTGTGATGATGCCTTCGGCAGCGGGGCCGGCGGCGTCCAGCACGCCTTCGGTGAGGAAGCCCGAGCCGTACAGCGGAATCTTGTCCTTAAGGCCTGCGGCCGCATAGTCCTTGATGAACTTGGCAGCACCGCCGCCCGCGAAGAAGCAGGCCACGGCGTCGGGCTTGAGGGCGGCGATTTCGGTCAGCAGCGCCTGGAATTCCACGTTGGGGAAGGGCAGACCCAGTTCCTTCACGATGGTGCCGCCGGCTGCGGTGTAGCTTTGCTTGAAGCCTTCGAATGCTTCGTCCCCTGCCGCGTATTTCCAGGTGATCCACACAGCCTTCTTGTGGCCCTTTTCGACCATGGCTTTGCCCAGGGCCAGCGTTGGCTGGGAATTGCTGAACGAAGTACGGAACACGTTGGGGGCACACAGTGCGCGCGTGGCGGCATGCACGCCGGCGTTGGGAATCAGGTTAAGAACCCCCGTATCGCGCGCCACCTTCTGAATGCCCATCTGTACACCTGAATGCACGGTGCCAATCAGCACATCCACCTTGTCGCGCTGCACCAGCTTGCTCGCGTTCTCGACACCCTTGCTGGGCTCGGACTCGTCGTCCACCTTGAACCATTCGATCTCGCGACCGCCGAGCTTGCCACCCTGCTGGTCTATGGCCAGGCGCACGCCGTTCTCGATGGCGACCCCCAGTTGTGCAAAGGTACCGGTGTAGGGCAGCATGAAGCCCACGCGCACCTTGCCGCTTTGCGCACGCACGATGGAGGGCAGCAACAGCCCTGTGGATGCGGCGCCCACGAGGGCGGCGCTACGGCTGATGACGAGGCGGCGGGTGGTCATTGGACTTGTCTCCTTTGTTTAGGCTTAAAGTAATTTACTGCAAGCATTCGGTGGTGAATACCTATGGGTTACCCGTACCGTCAGGCAAGGGGCTCCCGCATTGCGAGGTGCCCGAGGGCTGCAACCGGGCCCGGGGGCAGAGGCTCACCGATGATGGGTTTCCCAGGGGCTGCTTGACGGACATAGAAACAGATTTATGAATTAAAGTGCAGTTTTGCATTTTTTGTGCAGTATAGATCGTGTGATTTTTGCTGTGGGCGCCTATTTGAACCTCCGGTATCAGTAGTTTCGAGCATAGGCACGGTTCTAAGAGGTGTGACGGGTCGTTTGGACGCGAGTGCGGGGGCTCTCTGGGTGGGAGTGCTTCAATGCCTTGCAAAATGGAGGCATGGGTGACACTGGAGGCCGGTGTTGCCTGCTCTTGAGGGGGGCTGCACCCCGTCTCGCCGGAAGGTGGGCAAACCGCATGTTTCCGATTGCTTCATGCCCCTTTCATCACCCCCATCTTCATCGTCCAGTTCCCAATCCATGCGGGTGCGTCTAGCCCGATGGTTGCGCCATTTCTGGCCCGCACCGTTGGGTATCGACGGACGCGAAAGGCTTCGCTTCATTGTGGGCGCCGTGATCGGTGTACTGCTGACGGGATTGCTCAGCCGCTGGTGGGCAGGGGGAAGCAGCGCAGGTCCCTGGATGGTGGCATCGCTGGGGGCGAGTGCGGTCCTGGTGTTTGGCATGCCGTCCAGTCCACTGGCCCAGCCCTGGCCGGTCCTGGGAGGAAGTACTTTGTCTGCGCTGGTGGGCGCCGTTTGCTCCGCGTTCATTCCGGACCCGGCGCTTGCAGGGGCGGTTGCGGTGGGGTTGGCTATTGCGCTGATGGTGCCCCTGCGTTGCCTGCATCCACCGGGCGGAGCAATGGCGCTGTATGTCGTGCTGACCGCGGGGGACGGGTGGCATCTGGCCGCATTTCCCATCCTGTTCAATGTGATCGTTCTCTTGGTCTCGGCCGTGGTCTACAACGGCCTCACAGGGCGCCGGTACCCCCATCCTCAGCGGATGGCGGCCCGAACCGATATTGCTCAGGGCGGTTTTACCGCCTCGGATGTGGATGCAGCGTTGGCACACTACAACCAGGTGCTGGACGTGAGCCGTGCCGATCTGGAAGGGCTGTTGCACTTGGCGGGCCGTGCAGCCTTCCAGCGGACGCTGGGGGAGGTTCGCTGTTCGGACATCATGTCCAGGCCACCGTTTGCGGTGGAGGCGGGGGTTTCCCTTAAAGACGCCTGGGCGTTGATGCGCGCCCAGCAGATCAAGGCGCTGCCCGTGGTGGATGCTCAACGCCTGGTGGTAGGTATTGTGACGGTGGCGGACTTCATGCGGCTGGCCAACCTGGATATGCATGAAGGTTTGGGGCAGCGTTTGCGGACACTGGTCATGGGGCGTACGGGGCAGCCCCAGAATGTGGGCGAAATCATGTCGCACCCGGTCCAGGTGGCCCACGTGGGGCAGCACGCCATGGATCTCGTCCCTCTGTTTTCCCAGGGCGGGCACCACCATATTCCCATTGTGGAGAGCGAGGGCCTTTTGGTAGGGGTGATCACACAGACGGACCTTGTGCGGACGTTGGCAGCAGCTGTGCAAGGGCGCGATGAGGGAGGCTCTGCGGGTCCCACCTCGGTGCGCGGGCGTGCGCCGACCGAAGAGCAAGCTGCCCCATAGGCAAGACGCGGTACATCGCGGTACAATTGACAGGCTTTGCACAGTGCTTATGCCTGTCCATTGAAGCCGTCTCCCCCGGCCCTCTGCCTGATCTGCGCCCCGGGTGCAGCGACTCCCACCGCCCGCAATGCACCGTGTGTCGAGCACCGACCACGCCGTAGCTGCCGTGGTGGATGCACAAGCGTCAGGTGCCGATCACAGAATATTTGTTTTGAAAAGATAGAACATGGCCAAAGAAGAACTCATTGAAATGCAAGGCTCCGTGACGGAAGTCCTTCCCGACTCGCGCTTTCGCGTGACGCTGGACAACGGTCACCAACTGATCGCCTACACGGGCGGCAAGATGCGCAAGCACCACATCCGCATTCTGGCGGGTGACAAAGTGTCGCTGGAAATGTCGCCCTACGATTTGTCCAAAGGACGCATCACGTTCCGCCATCTGGCCGGTCGCGGTCCCGGCCCTTCGGGCAATCGTTGATATTCGGCCCCGGTGAGACACGGACTGGCGCTTGCTTGTTCCGGCTCTTGGGGCAAACGGTTTCTTGTGTTCCTTCATCTGCGCACTGTTTCTCCCAGAGGCGGTGCTTTCCCGGTTCAGGTCTTCGCACCGTGCTTTTAAAAAAAACACAAAAAGCACTCATTGAACCAAAAACAGGGAAATTGCCGGGTTAGAATACGAGCTGTCGGAGCGTAGCGCAGCCTGGTAGCGCATCTGCTTTGGGAGCAGAGGGTCGCGAGTTCGAATCCCGCCGCTCCGACCAATGTTTGAAGGCCTTGCAGCACATGCTGCAAGGCCTTTTTTCTTGCCCGCATTCTTTTTTGCTTGTTGGAATGTATGGTTCGACCCGCGTGGCAAGACGGAGTTGGATTTGCGTACCATCGGGCCCATAGGGCGGGCAAGTGTCCGCACCGACACCTTCCGCTGGTATTGCCATGAACCGTGCGCTTCCCTTGCCGCTTGCCCCGTTCTCCTCGCTCCAGCCGTCACCACGTTATGACAGCGTAGATGCATTGCGCGGCCTGGCAATGGTGTGGATGACGGTCTTCCACTTTTGCTTTGACCTGAGCCATCTGGGCTTCTGGCCGCAGAATTTCCGCGCCGACCCATTCTGGACCTCGCAGCGGACGGTGATCGTGAGCTTGTTCCTGTTCTGCGCCGGGCTGGGGCAGGCCATTGCGCTGCACCAAGGGCAGCGGTGGCCTCGGTTTGGTCGGCGGTGGTTGCAGATCGCTGGCTGCGCGCTGCTGGTGTCTGCGGGGTCGTTCGTGATGTTTCCCCACAGCTTCATCCATTTTGGCGTGCTGCACGGTATGGCTGTAATGCTGCTCATTGCCCGGTGTACCGCAGGGTGGGGGAGGTGGCTGTGGCTTGCCGGGTTGGTGGCTGTGGCGTTGCCATCGGTAGCGCACCAGCTTTTGGTGGGTGCATGGGCCGAAGCTGCGCCCTGGTTCAATGGGCGCGCGCTCAACTGGCTGGGTTTGGTGTCGCGCAAGCCTTTTACCGAAGACTACGTACCCGTGCTGCCTTGGTTGGGGGTGTTGTGGTGGGGGCTGGCTGCCGGCCAATGGGCCATGGCTGCGGGTCGGGGCCACTGGCTGGGGTGGCGGGTTCCCCAAGGCTTGCAGCCGCTGGCACTGCTGGGACGGTGGAGCCTGAGCTATTACATGGTGCACCAGCCGGTCATGATTGGGCTGCTGATGGCGGTAGCCTGGATATCGAGGGGTTAGTGGGCCGGGGACCGCTCTGGGGTCTGCACCCATAGGCCCCGCTGCCGCTCCGGTCACCGTGGGGCGCTTTTCCACCCTCCCATAAAAAAACGCGGCCTGGCCGCGTTTTTTGAGTGCATTGCCAAAGCAGATGCGCAGTTGCCTTCCCAGTTACTCGACCTTGGCCTTGGCGCGCAGGTCTTCCTGGAACTTGGCCAGCTTTTGCTGTTGCAGCTGCTGGGCCACCTGGGGCTTCACTTCTTCCAGCTTGGGCAGTTCTGCCTGGCGCACGTCGTCCAGGCGGATAACGTGCCAGCCGAACTGGCTCTTCACGGGAGCGTCGGTCATCTTGCCCTTTTGGAGCTTGACCAGGGCTTCCGTGAATTCGCTCACGTAGCTCGAAGGATTGGCCCAATCCAGGTCGCCACCCTTGGCGCCAGAACCTGGGTCCTTGGACTGCTTCTTGGCGATGTCTTCAAACTTGGCGCCCTTCTTGATGGAGGCGATGATGGCCTTGGCATCCGCTTCCTTTTCCACCAGGATGTGGCTGGCCTTGTATTCCTTGCCGCTGTTGGCTGCCACGAACTTGTCGTACTCAGCCTGGATCTCGGCGTCGGTCACAGGGTTCTTTTTCTGGTAGTCGGCGAACAGTTCGCGGATCAGAATGGTCTGGCGGGCCAGATCCATTTGTGCCTTGTAGTCTGCCGAGCCTTCCAGGCCGCGCTTTTGCGCTTCCTGCATGAAGATTTCGCGGGTGATGACTTCTTCCTTGATCTGGCCTTCGATGTCAGGCGTCACAGGACGGCCCGAGCGTTCCACCTGCTGCTTGAGGGCCTCGACGCGTTCTTTTGGCACGGCCTTGCCGTTGACGATGGCGACATTCTGGGCGGAAACGGGCAGGGCCAACGTGCCCAGCACGGCAGCGGCCACGAGGCCGGACAGGAGCTGTTTCTTCATGCGGAATCCAAAAAATGAGAGGTTGTGTGCCAGCTGAGTTCCGGCAACAGAGGATATGGGGGCCGGTTCAGAGAACTTCAATGGCGAGGGCGTGAACGCCTTGGTCAATAAATTCTTGCAGCGCATCATACACAAGGCGATGCTGCGCAACGCGGGGCTTGCCTGTAAACAAAGGTGACGAAATGCGCACCCGAAAATGGGTGCCAAAGCCGGTGCCGTTGGCCCCGGCGTGCCCTGCATGGGCGGCACTTTCATCCAGCACTTCCAGGGCTGTGGGCGTGAGCCGGTCCGCCAGGGTCTGGTACATCTGCTGGGCAAGGGTGGTCATGGCAGGTGTCTTTCAGGCTGCAGGCTCGTCGCCTTCATCGCCCTTGATGTGGGGCGCCACATAGATGCCCTGGCCCACCAGGAAGACCAGCGGGAAGGCGTAGCCCCAGAGCTTGAAATCCACCCAGGCCTCGGTGCTGAAGTTGACGACGACATACGCGTTGATGGCCGACATGAAGGCGCAGTACACGATCCAGGCGACGTTCAGCCGGTGCCACACGCTCTCCGGCAGCGTCAGCTGGCTGCCCAGCAGCATCTTGAGGAAGTTCTTTTGCATGGCCCACACCGCCACCGCGAGGGCGATGGACATGGCGCCGTACAGCACCGTGGGCTTCCACTTGATGAAGCGGTCGTCCTGCAGCACCAGCGTGAGCGTGCCGAACAGCAGGATCAGCACCAGGGTGACCTTGTGCATGGTCTGCAGGCGCCGGTCGATGGCGTAGATCAATGCCATCTGCGCGACGGTGGCGCCCATGAGCACCGCCGTGCCCACATAGATGCCATAGAACTTGTAGGCCCCGAAGAACAGCAGGATGGGGAAGAAGTCGATCAGAATTTTCATGGGGTCAGGGGGCGGGTCTCGGGGCTCAGTCTTTGCCGGATTCGAAATCCAGCGAGGCCGAGTTCATGCAGTAGCGCAGGCCGGTGGGGGTGGGGCCATCTTCAAAGACATGGCCCAGGTGGGCCCCGCATTGTGCACACACGGTCTCCGTGCGGACCATGCCATGGCTGCGGTCCACGATCTCGGTGATGGCGCCGGGGATGGCTTGCGAGAAGCTGGGCCAGCCACAGCCGGCGTCGAACTTGGTGACGGAATCGAACAGTTTCGCACCGCAGCAGATGCAGTGGTAGCTGCCATCGGCCCAATGGGCTTCGTATTTGCCGGTGAATGGCCGCTCGGTGGCAGCGTGGCATGTGACCTGCAGGGCGACGGGCTCCGCGCCCTTGTCCTTGAGGACGGCTTGCCATTCAGCATCGGATTTCTGGACGGGGTAGGTCATGATGAACAGCTGATTTCGATGGAAGAAGCCCAGTCGGGCGGGAAGGCTGCGTAGGCGTCGTGCCCAGGATGCTCGTCGAAGGGGTGCTCCAGCAGCCGCTGCAGGGTTTTGAGTTCGCCGAAGTCGCCAAGTTTCGCGGCGCGGATGGCCTGCTCGCCCAGGTGGTTGCGCAAAACGAACTTGGGATTGTTTTTTAGCATCAAATTGGCCGCTAGCGCTTGATTATCAAGCGCTAATAGCTCTGAATATGATAGCAGCCAGCCGTCAAAGGCGTTCCGGTCGGCGAACAGGTCGCGTACCGGCTCAAAATCGTTCTGCTGCACCGCGTGCGACAGGCGGCGCCAGAAGATGGTGTAGTCCACGCCGTTCTGGGTCAGCAGCACCAAGATGCCGTCGATCAGTTCTGCATCTTTCTCGCGTGCCTGGGCCAGCCCCAGTTTGCTGCGCATGCGGGCCATGAACGCTTCCGGGAAGACGGTTTTGTAGGACTCCAAGGCACCTTTTGCCAGCTCCGGGTCGCCGATCAGCGGCAACAAGGCCTGCGCCAGGCAGAACAGGTTCCAGTACGCCACATTGGGCTGGCGGTTGTAGGCATAGCGGCCCTGGTTGTCGCTGTGGTTGCACACATGGCCGGGCACAAAGGCGTCCAGAAACTGGAAAGGGCCGTAGTCAATGGTCAGCCCCAGGATGCTCATGTTGTCGGTGTTCATCACCCCATGGCAAAAGCCCACTGCCTGCCACAGTGCCATCAGGTGTGCGGTGCGTTCGCTCACGGCCTGCAGCAGGGCGGCATACGCGTTGCCGCCGAAGTCGCGGGTGTCCCGGCATTCGGGGTAGTAGCGGTCGACAACGTGGTCGGCCAGGGTCTTGAGCTGTGCTTGCAGGTCGTTGGCTGCAAAGTGCTCGAAATGGCCAAAACGCACAAAACTGGGGGCCACACGCGTGACCACGGACGCTGTTTCGACCTCTTCGCGGCGCACGGGCGCGGGCGAACCGGTGATGCACAGTGCGCGGGATGTCGGAATGCCCAGGCCATGCATGGCCTCGCTGCACAGGAATTCACGGATGCTGGAGCGCAGCACAGCGCGCCCGTCGCCCATGCGGGAGTAGGGGGTGCGGCCAGCGCCCTTGAGCTGGATTTCGAGGCCCGCCGCAGTTTCTCCCAGCAAGATGGCGCGGCCATCACCCAGTTGGCCAGCCCAAACGCCAAACTGGTGGCCGCTGTAGACGCTGGCCAGGGGCCGAGAGCCTGCAAGCAGCGTGTTGCCGGTGAAGGCTTGCAGGGCTTCGTCCCGCTGCAACCAGTCTGCGTCCAGGCCGATCAGCTGTGCAACGGCAGTGCTGGTGCCCACCCAGTGGGGGGAGGGCAGCGGAGTGGGGCGAAGTTCGGTGAAAAAGTCCGGTCCCAGGGCGGCAAATCCGTGCTTCCAGGCCAGGCCGATATCGGCGGTGGGGGTCACGCTTTCGGCGGGCAGGTTCATGGGTGGATTGTCTCGCACCCCGGATGCCCCGGCCCTTGCAGGGCCTTGGACCACTGCCCGGCCTATGCAGCCTGGCCTATGCGGCCTGGGTTGTGCCTTGGCCTTCGGCCTCGGGGTGCAACACCTGTGCGCGGTACTGGCCCGGCGGCAGGCCAAACCAGCGCTTGCAGGCCCGAAACAGGTTGCTCTGGTCGGCAAAGCCCAGCAGGTCGGCCACCTCGGCCAGGCTTCGGCGCTCGTCGCTGAGGTACTGGCGTGCCAGTTCACAGCGGGTGTCGTCCAGCAACTGCTGGTAACTGACGGATTCGGCCTGCAGGCGCCGCTGCAGCGTGCGGTCCGTCAGGTGCAGGCGCGCGGCCACGTCTTCGCGGCGGGGCTCGCCCCGGTGCAGGATGCGGGCTACCTCGGTGCGCACGCGTGTGCTGGTGAGAGACTGGCCCAGGTGGTCCAGTTCGGTCTCTACCAGCCGCTCGTGCAGGGCCCACAGGCTGGGGTTGTGTGTGGGGATGTCGGCCCGCAGATCGGCCTCGGCCAGCAAAAACCGGTTGGCTGCCTGCCCGAAGCGGGGCAGCATGCCAAACGCCACGTGGTAGGGCGCCTCACCGGTGGCGGCGGGTTGTGGCGTGGTCAGCTCCACAGCCAGAGGTCGAAGCTCCCGGCGTGTGAGCCAGCAGCACAGCGTGAACAATGTGAGCAGGGCGTATTCGACACGCTGGCGCGGAATGGGGCGGGTGGCGCCGATGTGCGCGATGGAGATCCAGTAGCCGCGTGCATCGTGATCCAGCGCGAAGGTGGTGCAGTCCGAGATCACCGCCATGTGGCGCGTAAGGTGCTGAAAACCCACCAACAGGTTGGGGCCGGACGCCAGCGCGTAGCCCACCACATCCACATTGCCGTAGCGCGCCGTGAGCTGCGGGCACAGCCCCAGCGCCACCTTGCCCGAACGTGCCACCGCCAGCTCCCACAGGCGGCTGATCTTGTCCACGTCCACACGGGTTTGTGGCAGTTGCAGCGCCGCCAGATCGATGCCCGCTTCGGCGCATAACTCGGCAGCAGGCAAGCCTTCGGCGGCCATCATGTCGGTGATGCCGCGCACCCAGGCGGCAGAGCTTGTGCGGGGAGTCATGGGGTGGCGAATAGAAGAAATGGCGGATCAGGGTTTACGCGCGGTGGTGGCCTGAAGTCAGTGTTTTGGCAAGGTTGCGATAGTAGCCAAACGCCACCTGGTTCCCACAATCGCCTCCGAGGTTGTGCCCTGCCCGTAGTGTGACTGCAGACAGAGGCCCGACCCATTCCTGAAAACCCCCAAGGAGACAAGACATGGTCGATTCGCGCTGGCGTTTGCAATGGTTGGGAGCGGTGTTTTCGGCCGCAGCAATGGTGGGCTGCGGCGGTGGTTCCGGCTCTGCGCCCGAGGTGCGCGAGACGGTCTACGGCACCTTGCGCGGTGTGGACGACAGTGCGGTGACCGGCACCTACGCGTGGAAAGGTGTTCCGTTTGCCAAGCCACCCGTGGGCGAGCTGCGCTGGCAACCGCCCGCAGCCCCGGCCGCCTGGTCCGGAGAGCGTGACGCCACACGTTTTGGCAGTGCCTGCCTGCAAATGGGCCGCATCTACGGCCCCGGTGCCAACAACCGGTTTGACAACACGATTGGCGAGACCCTGGGCACGCCGGTAGGCAGCGAGGACTGCCTGACCCTCAATATCTGGCGCCCAGCCACCTCGCAAGACAAGCTGCCTGTGCTGCTGTTCCTGCATGGCGGCAGTGCTATCTCGGGCTATACGGCCGATCCCGTCTACGACGGCGCTGCGCTGGCACGGTCTGCCAACGCCGTGGTGGTCACGGCCAACTACCGGCTCGACGTTCTGGGCTACTTCCAGATGCCGCCACTGCACACCGGCACGCAGCCCTACACCGGCAACTACGCGCTGCTCGACAACGTGCAGGCACTTCGCTTCATCCAGAACAACATTTCCAGCTTTGGCGGCAATGCGGGCAATGTCACGCTGATGGGGCAGTCCGCAGGCGCCATCAACGCGCTGGCGCTGCTGGTCGCGCCCCAGGCCGCGGGGTTGTTCCACAAGCTCGTACCGGTCAGTGGCGGAATTTCGCTGGCGACGAACCTGCCGCCCGGTTCGATTCCCACGCTCAACCCGGCCTCCCGGTACACCGCGCAGGCGGGCATGCTGCTGGCGCATCTGGCGCTGGCCGATGGCCTGGCGCCTGCGCTTGCCGATGCACAGGCGCTCGTTGCGGGATGGACCCCTGCGCAGGTAGCCAGCTACCTGCGTGGCAAGGACGCGCGGGTAGTGCTGCAGACGGTGCTCAAGAACGGTCTCACGGGCTCGGGCCCCATCCCTGATGGCGTGGTGGTGCCCGCAGACCCGATCGCAGAAATGGGCGCTGGCCGCTATCACAAGGTGCCCGTGCTGTCTGGCTACACGGGCGATGAGGGCAAGCTGTTTGCGCCTTTCCTGGCACTGCTGGGCGGCAAGCCGGGCATGAAGATCTCCGACGCCGAGCGCTTTGTGATGATGCAGAACTTCAACCCCGATGCTCCCACCACGCTCACGGCTGGCGACATCCTGGATGCCTCTTACCTGCCGGTCACGGCGCCCGGCACGGGCTACAACGCGCGCACCCGCCTGCTGGGCAGTGTGTTCATCGATCCGAGCCGCGACAACCTGCTCAATACCCTGCGCAGTCAGCAATCCACGGTATGGAGCTACCAGTTCAACTGGGCCCAGCAGCCCGCGCCCTGGAACGATGTGTATGGCGCGGCGCATGCGTTTGACCTGCCGTTCCTGTTCGGCAACTTTGGACCTTCGGTCTTTGCCAAGGCCACCAACAGCACGGCCAATCAGCCCGGCCGACTGGCGCTGTCGCGCGCGATGATGGACACCATGCGTGCCTTTGTGCACACGGGCAACCCGAACAACGCAACGGTCAACCAAAACTGGACGCCGTGGCCAAGTCGTCTCGTGTTCGACGCCGACCAGAAGGCCGTGCGCCTGAGCGTGCAGTGAGAGGGATGAGGGTGAACGTGTTTGTGCACTCTGCGGTGCGTCAGCGTGCCGCAGTGGCGGCGAGGTACGCGTTCAGCGCCTCGTCGTCCACGATAGCCACACGGCCGAAGTCCAGCGACACGATGCCCCGGCCTTCCAGCACACGCAGTACCTTGTTCACCGTCTGGCGTGACAGGCCCACCAGTTGGCCGAGCTCTTCCTGCGTGAGGTTCAGCCGCCGTGTGCTGCGCCAGAACAGGCGGCTCAGGTACAGCGCCACGCGGTGTTCGGGGGATTGCGTGCGCCCGGCCTCGATGATCGTCATGGCCTGGCCCAGGCGCATGTTCAGGTGCTGCACCAGAAACTGGTTGAAGCCCAGGCTGGTCTCGCGCAGCGTGGCAAACAGTGGCAGCGGCAGGCACAGGAGCGTGGTGGGCCGCAGCGCCACCACGTGGTACCGGCGGGGCTCGGGTTTCATGGCTGAGCCTTCACCAAACCACTCGCCATCAGGTACTCCGATAAATGCCGATGCGCGGCCCTGGCTGGCGGGGCTTTGCAGCATCACCAAGCCTGACAACACTGCATGCCAGCCCTGCACCGCGCTGCCGGCCGGCATCATGACTGTGCCCTTGTCGGCGTGCTGCGCGGACACCTCGTCGCGCAGCCTCTCCTGCAGGGCCACGGGGACACCTGCAAACCAGGACTGGGCTTCGATGAATCGCTGTGCGGACGGCGCGGAGCTGAGCATGGGCGTGATTGTCGTTGTTCGGGAGCCGTACGTTCAGGGTATTCCCTTGCCCTTTGTCAACGGGACGACAGGTGTTGGCAGGCACGCTGGACACGCGCACACTGAACCCCTGTTGGGGGTGTCGGTCTGGCGGGGCCGCTTGCCTGGGCGACACCGCCATGAGAACCCCCGCGCTACGATGATCGTTCCCTTCACTACAACATCCAAGGAGCACACATGCTGGGCCTGATGCAGAGCCAACCGTTGCTGATTTCGTCGCTGATCGAGTTCGCCGAGCGCCACCATGGCGACGCCGAAATCGTGTCCCGCCGGGTCGAGGGCGACATCCATCGCTACACCTACCGCGACCTGGCTGTCCGCGCACGCCGCCTGGCCAATGCGCTGGATGAAATGAAGCTGCAGTTCAGCGACCGCGTAGCCACGCTGGCCTGGAACGGCTACCGCCACATGGAGATGTACTTTGGTGTGAGCGGCTCGGGCCGTGTGCTGCACACCGTGAACCCGCGCCTGCACCCCGACCAGATTGCGTGGATCATGAACCATGCCGAAGATCAGGTGCTGTGTTTTGATGTGACCTTTCTGCCCCTCGTGCAGGCCGTGCATGCCAGGTGCCCCACGGTGAAGAAGTGGGTGGCGCTGTGTGATGCCGACAAGCTGCCTGCGGATTCAGGCATCCCTGGCCTCACCAGTTACGAAGCCTGGATCGGTGCGCAGTCGCCCGACTACGCCTGGCCCGAGTTTGACGAGAACTCCGCGTCGAGCATGTGCTACACGAGCGGCACCACGGGCAACCCCAAGGCCGCGCTGTACAGCCACCGTTCGACCACGCTGCATGCCTATGCGGCAGCGCTGCCTGATGTGATGTGCCTTTCCGCACGCGACTCCGTGCTGCCGGTGGTGCCCATGTTCCACGTCAATGCCTGGGGCATTCCTTACTCAGCGGCCCTCACGGGTTGCAAGCTGGTGTTCCCTGGTCCCGCCATGGATGGAAAGTCGATTTACGAGCTGATCGAAGGCGAAAAGGTTACCTACGCAGCTGGCGTGCCCACCGTGTGGCAGATGATGCTCGGCCACATGAAGCCTGCGGGTCTGAAGTTCTCCACGCTGCGCCGCACTGTCATCGGTGGCTCGGCCTGCCCGCCCGCCATGATCCATGCCTTCAAGGAAGACTACGGCGTGGAGGTGCTGCACGCCTGGGGCATGACCGAGATGAGCCCGCTGGGCACGCTGTGCACCTTGAAGAACAAGCACCTGGCCATGTCCAAGGATGACCAGATGAAGATCCTGCAAAAGCAGGGCCGCGCGATCTACGGTGTGGACATGAAGATCGTGGGGGGCGACGGCAGCGAGTTGCCTTGGGATGGAAAGACCTACGGGGATTTGCTGGTCAAGGGGCCGTGGATCGTCGGCAGCTATTTCAAGGGCGAGGGCGGCAATCCACTCGTCAAAGACGCGCAGGGCCGGGGCTGGTTCCCCACGGGCGATGTGGCCACCATCGACGCCGACGGCTTCATGCAGATTACCGACCGCAGCAAGGATGTGATCAAGTCCGGTGGCGAGTGGATCAGTTCCATCGACATCGAGAACATTGCGATGGCCCACCCCGCAATTGCCATGGCGGCCTGTGTGGGTATGCCCCACCCCAAGTGGGACGAGCGCCCCATCGTGGCCGTGGTCAAGCGGCCGGGCACCGAGGTGACGCGCGAAGAGCTGCTGGCCTTCTACGAAGGCAAGACGGCCAAGTGGCAGATCCCCGATGACGTGGTGTTCGTTGATGCCATTCCATTGGGCGCCACCGGCAAGATGCTCAAGACCAAGCTGCGTGAGCAGCTCAAGGATTACAAGCTTCCAGGCCTGTGATCAGGGTGGGGCAGTGCACATGCGCGCATCGCTTGCGAACGCCATTTTTTGCATTGCCCCAGGCTGGTGCGCGCTCGGGGGAGTGCTGCGCCAGTCACGTGTGCGACGCTGGTAGGGGCAATCCCTGAGCATCGCTTTGTTGCAACGCGGTACGCTGCGTTGTGTCGATTTACAAGGAGACAAAAGCATGAAGTTCGCTATTAAGGCTGTAGCAGCCTCGGTAATCTTGGCAAGCGCTGGCGGGGCCTTCGCTCAAAAGGGCGAGACGGTGAAAATCGCCTGGCTCGACCCCCTGTCTGGCCTGATGGCGGCAGTGGGAACGAACCAGCTCAAGAGCTTCCAGTTCATCGCAGAAGAGTTCAACAAGAAGAACCCTGCAGGCGTCAAATTCGAAATCATCGGCATCGACAACAAACTCAGTCCCCAGGAAACCACCAGCGCCCTGCGCTCGGCCATGGACCAGGGTGCGCGCTACGTGGTGCAGGGCAACGGCTCCGGCCCCGCACTGGCGATCATGGATGCGCTGGAAAAGCACAACGCGCGCAACCCTGGCAAGGAAGTCCTGTTCCTGAACTACGCTGCCGTGGACCCAGACCTCACCAACAGCAAGTGCAGCTACTGGCACTTCCGCTTGGACGCTGACACCTCCATGAAGATGGAAGCCCTGACCACGTACATGAAGGACATGCCCGAGGTCAAGAAGGTCTACCTGATCAACCAGAACTACTCGCACGGCCACCAGGTCTCCAAGTTCGCCAAGGAAATGATGCAGCGCAAGCGCCCTGACGTGCAGTTCGTCGGCGACGATCTGCACCCGCTGGCTCAGGTCCGTGATTTCTCTCCCTACATTGCCAAGATCAAGCAGTCGGGCGCCGACAGCGTGATCACCGGCAACTGGGGTTCTGATCTGGCGCTGCTGATCAAGGCCGCCAACGACGCGGGCCTGAACAACGTCAACTTCTACACCTACTACGGCTCGGTCACTGGCAGCCCCACCGCTATGGGCTCGGCCGCAGCAGGGCGCGTCTACATGGTGGCCTATGCCCACATGAACCTGCCCGGGCCGCTGAACCAGATCGTGGTGGACTACAAGAAGAAGTTCAACGACGACATGTACACGGGCGCGGTTTACCACGCGTTCACGATGCTGTCCGAAGGTTTTACCAAGGCCAAGTCGACCGATCCGGTCAAGGTGGCTGCTGCGTTCGAGGGCATGAAGTTCAAGAGCTTCAATGGCGAAGTCGAGATGCGCAAGACCGATCACCAACTGCAGCAGGGCCTGTTCATCTCCAAGTGGGAGAAGGCTGGCGGCAAGTTCCCGATCGACTCTGAAAACACGGGTTACACCTTTGTGCCTGTGAAGTACTACGAGCCCTATGTGGCGAGCACGCCCACGTCGTGCCAGATGAAGCGCCCGTAAGCCTTGCGCAATCGCTTCGAGGCCCGACCACTCGGGCCTTTTTTTTACCCCTGCAGTGAAAAATTCCAATGAATCCTGAGTTTTTCGTGATCTCTTTGCTGAACGGCGTGAGCTACGGGCTCCTGCTGTTCATGCTGAGTTCCGGCCTCACGCTGATCTTCAGCATGATGGGCGTGCTCAACTTTGCACACACCAGCTTCTACATGCTGGGTGCCTACTTCGCGTTCACCATCTCTGGAGTGGTGGGCTTCTGGCCAGCGCTGGTGCTGGCACCCCTCGTCGTGTTTGCGCTGGGGGCCGCGTTCGAGCGCTATTGCCTGCGCCGGGTGCACAAGTTCGGCCATGTGCCCGAACTGCTGGTCACGTTCGGCCTGTCCTACCTCATTCTGGAAGTGGTGCAACTGGTCTGGGGCCGTTCCACGGTGCCTTATGGCCTGCCCGAGCAATTGCAGGGTCCGCTGTTTTCGCTCTATGGCACGCAATTTCCCAAGTCGCGCTCGTTTGTGATGCTCGTGGCCCTGCTGATGCTGGTGTCGGTGTGGCTGCTGCTCACACGCACGCGCATCGGTCTCGTCATCCAGGCCGCCCTCAAGTACCCCGAGATGGTCGAGGCATTGGGCCACAACGTGCCGCGCGTCTTCATGCTGGTGTTTGGCGGTGGTGCCGCGCTGGCCGGCCTGGCGGGGGTGATCGGTGGCAACACCTATGTCACCGAGCCTGCGATGGCGGCCTCAGTGGGTTCCATCATCTTTGTCGTGGTGGTGGTGGGTGGCATGGGCTCGTTGGCAGGTGCCTTCCTGGCATCGCTGCTCATCGGTCTGGTGCAGACCTTTGCCGTGGCGCTGGACTACTCTCTGATCCATGTCTTCAAGGCCGTGGGCTTGGCGGTGACTGACCAAACCTTCGGCTACCCCTTGCTCAAGCTCACGATTTCCCAGGTCGCGCCCATCCTGCCCTACCTGTTCCTCGTGCTGATCCTGATCTTCCGCCCCAAGGGCTTGCTGGGCACGCGGGAGGACTGATGCCATGAATTCCACTACAACCACTACTGTCGCTTCCAGCGCCACGTCGCACTACCGGTTCAAGCCCTGGAACGTCGGGCGCCTCATCATCTGGACGTTGTTCGCGGTCATGCTCATCGTGGCGCCCATGCTGTTTCGCAGCAGCCTGGCGCTGACCATGCTCTCGCAGATCGGCTACCTGATCATCATCTGCCTGTCCTACAACATCCTGCTGGGGCAGGGCGGCATGCTGAGCTTTGGCCATGCGGTCTACACGGGCCTGGGTTCGTTCATCGCCATTCATGCAATGAACATGGCGACCAAGGGCTCTGTGCACATTCCGCTGGTTTTCATCCCACTGGTGGGCGGCCTGGCAGGGGCATTTTTTGCCATCCTGCTCGGTTTTGTCACTACCAAGAAGTCGGGCACCACCTTCGCCATGATCACGCTGGGTATTGGCGAACTGGTGGCCTCCATGGCGCTGATGTTCCCCGAGTTCTTCGGCGGAGAAGGCGGCATTACCACGGACCGGGTGTATGGCAAAGCCTTCTTTGGCATCAGTTTCGGACCTGCGATTCAGGTGTACTACCTGATTGCAGCGTACTGTTTTGTCTGCACTGCCGCCATGTTTGCATTCACCGGCACGCCACTGGGCCGCATCCTGAACGCTGTGCGCGACAACCCCGAGCGCGTCGAGTTCATCGGCTACAACACCCAGCGTGTGCGCTACTTCGCGTTCATCATCGCGGGCTTTTTTGCTGGCATCGGAGGTGGGCTGGCCACCATCAACTTCGAGATCATCACGGGAGCTGACAGCCTGAGCGTGATTCGCTCCGGCGGCTACCTGCTGTTTACCTTCCTCGGCGGGGCAACGTTCTTCTTCGGCCCCATCATCGGCGCGGTGCTGTTGGTGCTGGCGTCGGTGTTGCTGTCCGAGCTGTCCAAGGCATGGTTGTTGTACCTGGGCCTGGTGTTCCTGTTCATGGTGATGTATGCGCCCGGAGGCATTGCCAGCCTGATCATGATGAACCTGCGGCTGGCCAAGTACGGCAAGCTGCGTCAGCTCTGGAGTTCTTACCTGGCGCTAGGCGGCACAGCGCTGGTGGGGGTGATGGGCGCAGCCTGCATGATCGAAATGACCTACCACCTGCAGCTCAACGCGGCCCTGGGGCCAGAGCTGACGTTCCTGGGGGCCACGCTCAACGCCGCGGGCTTTACGAGCTGGTTTGGCGCCATTTTCGTGATGGTCACGGGCTTTGGACTTTTTGAACTCTGCCGCCGCCAGTTCCTGCGGCAGTGGAGCACGATCCAGGAAGAGATCGAACATGAAATCAAGCGTGGGGAGGCGCTGTAAACATGGCAGCTGACAACCCAACCAACACCACCTATGCCCTGGAACTGCGCGACCTGCGCAAGAGCTTTGGCAAGACGGAAATTATCCGTGGCGTGAACCTGTCCGTGGCCTCGGGTGAACGCGTGGCCATCATCGGCCCCAATGGCGCGGGCAAGTCCACGCTGTTCAACCTCATCAGTGGGCGTTTTGCGCCCACAAGCGGGGATGTGATCCTCAACGGCCAGCGCATCAACGGGCTGGCGCCGTATGAGATCAACCGCAAGGGGCTGTCGCGCAGCTTCCAGATCACGAACATCTTTCCCAAGCTCTCGGTGTTCGAGAACCTGCGCTGCGGTGTGCTCTGGAGCATGGGCTACAAGTACACGTTCCTGCGTTTCCTGTCGAACCTGCACGATGCCAATGAGCGCGCCAAGCAGCTCATGGAAATGATCAAGCTCGACAAGAAACGCGACACGCTGGCGATGAACCTCACCTATGCCGAGCAGCGCGCGCTGGAGATCGGCATCACCATCGCGGGTGGTGCCAACGTGATCCTGCTCGACGAGCCCACGGCCGGCATGAGCAAGACCGAGACCACGCGCTTCATCCACCTCATCAAGGAAGTGACCGAAGGTCGCACGCTGTTGACGGTGGAGCATGACATGGGCGTGGTCTTTGGCCTGGCGGACAAGATTGCTGTGGTGGTCTATGGCGAGGTCATTGCCTATGACACGCCCGACAAGGTGCGCGCCAACCAGCGCGTGCAGGAGGCCTATCTGGGCTCTGTCGTTGCGGACGAGCAAGGGGCGGGACACTGACATGCTGAAAATCGAAAATCTCCACGCCTATTACGGCAAGAGCCATGTGCTGCATGGCGTGACCTTCGACGTACAACCCGGTGAAATCGTGGCCCTGCTGGGGCGCAACGGCTCGGGCCGCTCCACCACCGCCAAGGCCATCATGGGCCTGGTGGACTGGGAGGGCACGCTGAACTGGAAGGGGCAGGACCTCAACGGCAAGAAGGCTTACGAGATCGCCCACCTGGGGGTGGGCTACGTGCCCGAAAGCCGCGATGTGTTCCCCAACCTCACCGTGCACCAGAACTTGCTGCTGGGCCAGAAAGGCAAAGGCAAGGGTAGCCGCTGGTCGTTTGACGACATGTACGAGATGTTCCCGCGCCTCAAGGAGCGCCAGCACACCGAGGCGGGCGTGATGTCGGGCGGCGAGCAGCAGATGCTTACGCTATGCCGCACGCTGATGGGCGACCCCGACCTGATCATCATCGACGAGCCCACCGAAGGCCTGGCCCCCAAGATTGTCGAGCTGGTGGGGCAGTACCTGCAGACCATCAAAGCGCGGGGTATCTCGGTGCTGTTGATCGAGCAGAAGCTCACCATCGCGATGAAGATATCGGACCGCGCGCTGGTCATGGGGCATGGCTCGATCGTGTTCCAGGGCACACCGGACAGCCTGCGGGCCGACAACTACATCCGCAAGGAATGGCTTGAAGTCTGACGATTTCTGAAGAACCATGGCCAAAAGAGGCGCCCGATAGCTGAAGGCGCCTCTTTTTTTGCTTTACCAAATGTTGCACTGCAAACCCCCTTGTCCCGCCCGGGACAAATTGACACGCCAAATGGGTTTGAAGTCTCTACAATAAAAACGCACGATCGTTCTTTTTCACTTTCCAAGGAACAACAGCACCATGACCGCTGAATACAAAGTCCACGGCTCCGTTGCCGTGATCACCATGGCCAACCCTCCCGTCAACGGACTTGGGTTATCGACCCGCCAGGGCATCGTGGACGGCCTTGGCCGTGCCAATGCCGATGCAGCGGTCACGTCCATCGTGATCACCGGTGCCGGTGGTGCGTTCTCTGGCGGCGCCGACATCAAGGAGTTCGGCACCGACAAGTCGCTGCAAGAACCCAACCTGCTGTCGGTGATTGCCGCCATTGAAAACTCGGCCAAGCCCGTCGTGGCTGCCATGCACAGCGTTGCCATGGGCGGCGGGCTGGAGCTGGCCCTGGGCTGCCACTACCGCATTGCGGCGCCTGGCTGCTCGATTGCACTGCCTGAAGTCAAGCTGGGCCTGATCCCCGGCGCAGGCGGTACGCAGCGCCTGCCACGCGTGATTGGTGTTGAAGCCGCGCTCAACCTCATCGTGAGCGGCGAGCCCGTCAAGAGCGAAATGATTGGCGCCGTGCCCGGCCAGAAGTTGTTTGACAAGATGGCCGCGTCGGCCGAATCGCTGGCCGCAGAAGCCCTGGCGTTTGCACAGAGCGTGGCCGATGCCCGTCCGCTGCCCCTGGTGCGCAACTTCCCCTGCAAGCACCCCGAAGGCGATGCGTACTTCCAGTTCGCGCGCAACATGGTCAAGGGCATGGCCAAGAACTTCCCCGCGCCCGCCAAGTGCGTGGACGCGGTCGAAGCTGCCACCAAGAAGAAGTTTGCCGAGGGCATGCTGGTCGAGCGCGAAATCTTCATCAACCTGATGTGGACGCCTGAGTCCCGCGCACTGCGCCACCTGTTCATGGCCGAGCGTGCAGCGAGCAAAATCCCTGATGTCGCATCCGACACCCCCAAGCGCGACATCAAGCTGGTTGGCGTGATTGGCGCGGGCACCATGGGTGGCGGCATCTCCATGAACTTCCTGAACGCGGGTATCCCCGTCAAGATTCTTGAAATGAAGCAGGAAGCCCTGGACCGTGGCGTGGCCACGATCAAGAAGAACTACGAAGCCCAGGTCAAGAAGGGCAAGCTCAAGCAAGACAAGTACGAGCAACGCATGGCCCTGCTGAGCACCACGCTGAGCTACGACGATCTCAAGGACTGCGACCTCATCATCGAAGCCGTGTTCGAAGAAATGGGCGTCAAGGAAGCCGTGTTCAAGCAGCTCGACGCCGTGGCCAAGCCTGGCGCCATCCTTGCCTCCAACACCTCCACGCTCGACGTGGACAAGATCGCCGCCTTCACCAAGCGCCCGCAGGACGTGGTGGGCATGCACTTCTTCAGCCCCGCCAACGTGATGAAGCTGCTGGAAGTGGTGCGCGGCAAGGAGACCGCCAAGGACGTGCTGGCCACGGTGATGGCCATCGGCAAGAAGATCAAGAAGACCTCGGTGGTCTCTGGCGTGTGCGACGGCTTCATCGGCAACCGCATGATCGAGCAGTACAGCCGCCAGGCCGGCTTCCTGCTGGACGAAGGCTGCACGCCCCAACAGGTGGACAAGGCCGTCGAGAAGTTCGGCTTTGCGATGGGTCCCTTCCGCATGGGCGACCTGGCGGGCAACGACATTGGCTGGGCCATCCGCAAGCGCCGCTCCGTCGAGCGCGCCGACATGAAGTACAGCCGCACCGCCGACAAGCTGTGTGAACTGGGCCGCTTCGGCCAGAAGACCGGCGCAGGCTGGTACGACTACCAGGCCGGCAAGCGTGACGCGATCCCGAGCGACCTGGTCAACAAGATGATCGAAGACCATCGCAAGGAGCTGGGCATCACGCCGCGCAAGATTTCGGACGAAGAGATCGTGCAGCGCTTGGTGTTCGCCCTGGTCAACGAAGGCGCGCACATCCTCGAAGACGGCATCGCCAGCAAGTCCGGCGACATCGACATGGTGTACCTGACCGGCTACGGCTTCCCCATCCACCGTGGCGGCCCCATGCACTACGCCAGCGAAGTGGGTCTGTTCAACGTGGTGCAGGCCATGGACCGTTTTGCCAAGAACCCGCTGGATGACGCAGCGTTCTGGAAGCCCGCTCCGCTGCTGGCCAAGCTGGCCGCCGAAGGCAAGGCCTTCCAGTAAATAGCCGCGTGCACCCATCTACAGAATCAAAGGAATTCACATGACCTCCGCAGTGATTGTTTCCACCGCCCGCACGCCGCTCGCCAAGAGCTGGAAGGGTTCTTTCAACATGACGCATGGCGCCACCCTGGGCGGCCATGCCGTGCAGCACGCCGTGTTGCGCGCCGGCATCGACGGTGCAGACGTGGACGACGTCATCATGGGTTGCGCCACGCCCGAAGGCGCCACCGGCAGCAACATCGCGCGCCAGATCGCGCTGAAGGCCGGCCTGCCCATCACCGCCTCCGGTGTCACGGTCAACCGCTTCTGCTCTTCGGGCCTGCAGACCATTGCCATGGCCGCCCAGCGCATCATCGCTGGCGAGGCCGACGTGTTTGTGGCCGGTGGTGTCGAAAGCATCTCCTGCGTGCAGCAGGAGATGAACCTGCACATGATCCAGGACCTGGCCTTGGCCAAGCAAAAGCCCGAGATCTACTGGAGCATGCTGCAGACCGCCGAGCAAGTGGCCAAGCGCTACAACATCGGTCGCGAAGCCATGGACGAATACGGTGCCGCCAGCCAGCAAAAGGCCTGCGCTGCGCAAGCCGCTGGCTTGTTCGACGCAGAAATCGCCCCCATCACCGTGACCGCCGGTGTGGCCGACAAAACGCTGGGCCTGATCACCAAGCAGGTCACCGTGGGCAAGGATGAAGGCACACGCGAAGGCACGACGGTAGAAGCCATCAGCGGCCTGCGATCGGCGCTGCCTGGCGGTTTGATCTCTGCCGGCAACGCTAGCCAGTTCTCCGACGGCGCCGGTGCCTGCGTGGTGACCAGCGAAGAGTACGCCAGCAAGAAGGGCCTCAAGCCCCTGGGCCGCTTCCTCGGCTTTGCGGTGGCAGGCTGCGAGCCCGACGAAATGGGCATCGGCCCCGTGTTTGCCGTGCCCAAGGTGCTGAAAAAGCTGGGCCTCACCGTGCAGGACATCGACCTGTGGGAGCTGAACGAAGCCTTCGCCGTGCAGGTGCTGTACTGCCGCGACAAGCTGGGCATTCCGGCCGACCGCCTGAACGTGAACGGCGGCGCGATTGCCGTGGGCCATCCCTACGGTGTGTCGGGCCAGCGCCTCACGGGCCACGCGCTTATCGAAGGCAAGCGCCGTGGTGCGAAGAAGGTGTGCGTAACGATGTGCATTGGCGGCGGCATGGGCGCTGCGGGCATTTTCGAAGTGCTGTAAAACTTGGCTGGGGGCGGCGCAACAGGCGGCACCTTCACGTGTTTCCTGTGCGCTTGCCCCGTTGTGGGTGGCGCAAGCAGCGGTGGTGGGGCCCATGGGCGGACCACATGCGTTGGCTCTTCGTCCAGGAAATTTCAGATGGATGCCTGAACTGCCGGTAGAAGGGGATGAGAGAAAGACACCAGGGCCGAGCAGGGCCGAGGGGGTGAAGAGACGCTGGCTACAAATTGTTGCTTTGCCGGGGCACGATGCGTCCCTCGGCGCGGTTGGTGCGGGCAGAATCCGCGCGACCACCGGCTTGCCTGTGGCCCTGAACCTCTCTCCTTTCTCCATCCCGAACCCGGTACCTCCCATGCGTTGTCTGCTTCCTTCCTTTCGCCACTGTGTCGCCCTCTCGGCCCTTGCCGTTGCATGCGGTGCCCATGCCCAGAGCCAGACCTACAAGCTCCAGCTGCCGCTGGAGTCGGACTCCGACGTGGTTTTGCAGGACATCGTGGTGGACGCCAAACAGACGCGGGTGACGCTTGCTGTCAAGAACACCACCGATGAATCGTTCGAGGCCTGTGCGCAACCCACTGGCTCGCCCGATGCGTTCACGCTCAAGGACCTGGGCACCGGCACCGTGCTGCCGCAGCTGTCGATTGGAGGCCTGTCTTTCTGCAACGTGAAGATGGACGTGGTCAAGCCCGGCCGCAACAAGCTCGTCAAGATCACGTTCCCGCCACTGCCTGCAGGTGCCACACGCCTGCAGCTCGGAGAAGCCAATTGCCAGCCCAAGCCCGATTCGGACATGGACTACTGGTGTTTCAAGAACATCGTGCTGCCTGCACGCTGAGCCCTATCAGGCCATTGGAGATCGGGCATGCACGCAGCCACAAGGAGACCTTCTGATGACCCTGCGTTCCACGCTCGACTTTCTGCTGTATGACTGGCTCGATGCCCAGTCCCTCACGGTCCGCACGCGTTTTGCAGACCACACGCGCGAAACCTTCGATGCGGTGCTCGACACCTGCGAGCGCATCGCTCGCGAGAAGTACGCGCCCTTCAACCGCACCGTAGACATCGAGGAGCCACACTTCGACGGTGAAAAGGTCATCCTGCCCCAGGCGACCTACGAGGCGCGCAAGGCCTACGCAGAATCCGGCCTGTTGTCGGCCGCGCAGGACTACGAGGTCGGCGGCATGCAGCTGCCCTATGCCGTCGAGGCGGCCGCCAACAGCTTCTTTGCGGTGGCGTCCATCAGCATCGGCTCGAACCTGCTGACTTCGGGCAACGCCAACCTGCTCATGGTGCATGGCACCGAGGCGCAAAAGCAGGTGTTTGCACTCAATGAATTCAACGGGCGTTGGTCGGGCACCATGTGTCTGTCCGAGCCGCAGGCGGGCTCCTCGCTGTCGGATGTGGCCACGCGCGCAGTGCCTGATGGCGATGGCTTCGAGGCCGACCCATTGGGGGCAAGGTATCGCCTCACGGGCAACAAGATGTGGATCAGCTCGGGCGACCATGAGCTGACCGAAAACATCGTGCACCTGGTGCTGGCCAAGATCCCGGGGCCGGACGGCAAGCTGGTGCCGGGCACCAAGGGCATCTCGTTGTTCATCGTGCCCAAGAAACTGGTGGACACCGAAGGCAAGCTCACCGGCGTGCGCAACGACGTGGCGCTGGCGGGCCTCAACCACAAGCTGGGCTGGCGCGGTACCACCAACACGCTGCTTAATTTCGGTGAAGGCAAGTTCCCGGTTGAGGGCAAGGCCGGGGCCGTGGGCTACCTGGTCGGCCAGCCCGGCAAGGGCCTGCACTGCATGTTCCACATGATGAACGAGGCGCGCATCGGCATCGGCATGGCCGCCACCATGCTGGGGCTGGCGGGCTATTACGCCAGCCTTGACTACGCCAAGAACCGGCCCCAAGGGCGCCCGGTGCAGGGCCCCAAGGATGGCGCTGCTGCCGTGGTCAAGGACGCCGCCCAGCCCCAGGTGCGCATCATCGAACACGCCGACGTCAAGCGCATGCTGCTGGCCCAGAAGTCCTATGGCGAAGGGGCGCTCGCGCTCAACCTGTTTTGCGCCAAGCTGGTGGACGAGCAGCACACGGGCGACGCGGCGACGGCCGACGAAGCCCGCCTGCTGCTGGAGGTGCTCACCCCCATTGCCAAGAGCTGGCCCAGCGAGTTCTGCCTGGAGGCCAACTCATTGGCCATCCAGATCCATGGTGGCTATGGCTACACCCGCGACTTCCCGGTGGAGCAGTACTGGCGCGACAACCGCCTGAACATGATCCACGAAGGCACCCACGGCATCCAGGCCATGGACCTGCTCGGCCGCAAGGTGCTGATGGAGGGCGGGCGTGGCCTGCAACTGCTGGCCGGGCGCATCAACGCCACCATCGAGCGTGCCATCCAGGTGCCCGCACTGGCGGCCCATGCCAATGCGCTGGGCAAGGCGCTGCAGGACGTGGGCGCCGCCACCAAGGCCGCCTGGGCCACGGGCCAGCCTGCCGATGCGCTGGCCAATGCAGTGCCCTACATGCAGGCCTTTGGCCACACGGTGCTCGCCTGGGTTTGGCTGGACGTGGCCCTGGCCACGCTGGCCCGGGATGCCGATCTGGCCCAGCCCGCGAGCCTGGGACGCATGGGCGGCATGCGCTTTTTCTTCCACTACGAGTTGCCCAAGATCGGCGCCTGGCTGCAGGTGGTGAGCACGCGCGATGCCACCTGCGCGGCCTTCCCTGAAGAGGCGTTTTGATGGCGGCGCCACTAACCCTGCAACGCCTGCACAAGCTCATCTGGGTGCTGATTTACGGCGGGCTGCTCACGCTGATACTGGGCATCGCCACCGCCCGCACCGATGAGGCTCTGGGCTGGAGCCTCATCGTGGGCGGCGGGGTGCTGGCCGGAGTGGGTGTGGTGCTGATTGCGGTGCGGGCCCGGTTGCACACCGACCCCGGCCCTTAGAGCCTGTTCAAAGTCTTTTTGGAGACCGCATTGGAGTGCAATCGGGATGAGTGGATGCTTCGGATGCGCCGCATGGGCTCATGCCCATGCAAGCAGCCGGGGCGTCCAATCGCCCGATTTCACTCCAACCCTTCGGGCAAGTGCCTTGCCGGGCGGTCTGCGGCGTTGCGGCGCTTGCCGATAGCACGGGCTATCGGCGGCGCCCCGCGCCTTGCATCCCATCCCGGCAAGGCACTTGTGCGGCTCCATAAAAATTTTGAACCGGCTCTTAGCTGAACGCCCGACACCCCCGCGACACAAAGCGCCCGCATTGCATCGCACAATCCTCGGGCGCGTGGGGCAAACACCCAACGACAGATCCATCCAAAACCGAAGGAGACTTTCAGCATGACCCGTACCATCCAACAACTGTTTGACCTCACCGGCAAGACCGCCTTGGTCACCGGCGGCTCGCGCGGCCTGGGGCTGCAACTGGCCCACGCGCTGGGCGAAGCGGGCGCCAAGATTGTGCTCAGCTCGCGCAAGGCCTCCGACCTGGAAGAAGCTGCCGGCGACCTGAAAGCCGCCGGTATCGAAGCCAGCTGGATTGCTGCCGACTGCGCCAAGGAAGAAGACATCCGCCGCCTGGCTGACGAAAGCCTGCAACGCCTGGGCCATGTGGACATCCTCGTCAACAACGCAGGCGCAGCCTGGGGTGCTCCTGCCGAAGACCACCCCGTGGACGCATGGGACAAGGTGATGAACCTCAACGTGCGCGGTTACTTCATCCTGAGTCAGCACATCGCCAAGCACAGCATGATTGCGCGCCGCAGCGGCAGCATCATCAACGTGGCGTCCATCGCAGGCCTGGGCGGCAACCCCAAGGGCATGAACACCATTGCTTACAACACCTCCAAGGGCGCGGTGATCAACTTCACACGGGCCCTGGCCGCTGAATGGGGCGCGTACAACATCCGCGTCAACGCCATCTGCCCGGGTTTCTTCCCGAGCAAAATGACGGTAGGTACGCTCAAGGCCATGGGCGAGGAAGCGCTGGCCGCCCACGCCCCGCTGGGCCGTCTGGGCGATGATGAAGATCTGAAGGGCCTGTGCGCGTTGTACGCGTCGGATGCGGGCAAGCACATCACGGGCCAGTGGCTGGCCGTCGACGGCGGCGTCAGTATCGTTACCGGCGGCTAAGCAGGGTACAACCCCGTGAGCGGCTTTGCCGCTTCCCCCTTCTCTCGCGCTGCGCGCGGGAAGGGGGAGACCCCGCCAGCGCCCGCAAGCGAAGTGCCGCCCTGGCAGCCTGGCGGCCCTTGCGCGGCGATCGTTGGCGTGGGCCGCGCCAGTATTTGAGGTTTGTGTTCTGAGGAAATCCCTTGAAAAGTTTCGGTGTCGAAATCCCCTTTGTCAGCCACCTGGGCTTCACGCTGCACCGCATGGAGGACGGCGAGTCCGAGCTGCGTTACGAAGCCCAGCCCGAGCACTTGAACTCGTTTGCCGTCACGCACGGCGGCGCGTCGATGACGCTGCTGGACGTGACCATGGCCACGGCCGCGCGCAGCGCGACGCCGGACATGGGCGTGGTCACCATCGAAATGAAGACCAGTTTCATGCAGCCCGCACGCGGGCCGCTGGTGGCCAAGGGACGGCTCATTCACCGCACGGCCACCATGGCTTTTACCGAAGGCACGGTGTACGACGCACAAGGCAAGGTGTGTTGCCATGCCACCGGCACCTTCAAGTACGTGCGGCGCCTGCCAGTCGATGGGCGCAATGTGAATGACCTCAAGGTCATTTCCACCGATTGAGTCAGATTTTTAAGCCAAATTGGCCTCTAGCGCTTTATCCATAAGCGCTAGCAGCTATTGAATTCATAGTGATAGACATTCTGAAGGAGCCTCTCATGCCACGCAACCAACAAATCGTTCTCGACAACCGCCCCCAGGGCGAAGCCGTGGCCAGCAACTTCAAGCTGGTGGCCACCGACACGCCCGCGCTCAAGGACGGCGAGGTGCTGGTGCGCCACCACTTTCTGAGCCTGGACCCCTATATGCGCGGCCGCATGAACGAGAGCAAGAGCTACGCCGCATCGCAGGCGCTGGGCGAAGTCATGATCGGCGGCACCGTGGGCGAGGTGGCCGAGAGCAAGCATCCCAAGTACGCCGTGGGCGACAAGGTGGTGGGCATGGGCGGCTGGCAGGAATACAGCGTGGTCAATGCCGATCAGCCCGGCGCGCTGCGCAAGGTCGATACGACCCATGTGCCGCTGTCGCACTACCTGGGCGCCGTGGGCATGCCTGGCGTGACCGCCTGGTACGGCCTGGTCAAGATCATTGCGCCCAAGGAAGGCGACACCGTGGTGGTAAGCGCCGCTACTGGCGCCGTGGGCAGCGCCTTTGCTGCTCTAGCCAAGGCCCGGGGCTGCCGTGCGGTGGGCATTGCCGGTGGCGCCGACAAGTGCAAGTACGCAGTGGAAGAGCTGGGCTTTGACGCCTGCATCGACTACAAGGAACACAGCGACGTGAAGGCCATGTCCAAGGCCCTGAAGGAAGCCTGCCCCAACGGCATCGACGGCTACTTCGAGAACGTGGGCGGCTGGATCATGGACGCCGTGATGCTGCGCATGAACGCCTTCAGCCGTATTGCCCTGTGCGGCATGATCGCCGGCTACGACGGCGCGCCGCTGCCCATGGCCAACCCCGCGCTCATGCTCATCAACCGCATGAAGGTCGAAGGCTTCATTGTGAGCGAGCACATGGAAGTCTGGCCTGATGCCCTCAAGGAACTGGGCACGCTGGTTGGCACCGGCAAGCTGCGCCCACGCGAGACCATTGCGCAGGGCATCGCCGCCGCGCCCGAGGCCTTCCTGGGCCTGCTCAAGGGCAAGAACTTTGGCAAACAGCTGGTGAAGCTGATCTAAGAACCTGCTCCCGGCCTTTTCATGGGGTGCGCATGACAGCAAACAGTCACGATCTAGGCGTCCACCGCAGCCCATGCTGGCGGCCTGGGCAAGGTGGGCAACGACGAGCGTGGCTGTTTGCTGCCATGCCCTCCGGGTTGCCCCGCAAAGGCAGCGTCTGCTACGTTGCCCATCCTCGCCGCACATCAGTGCGGCTTGCGGTGGGCGCCTTGCATCCACTGCCTTTGTGGGGCAACGCACCCCATGAAAAGGCCGGGAGCAGGTTCTAATGCGTTGGACCTGGGCCCGCTTCGACGACCTGGGCGTGCACGCCCTGCACGATGCGCTGGCGCTGCGCTGCAAGGTGTTCATCCTGGAGCAGGGCCCTTACCAGGACCCGGACGAAGCGGACAAGCAGTCCTACCACCTGCTGGGCTACGACGAGGCCGGGGTGGCGCAGGCCTGTCTGCGCGTGGTGGACCCGGGCGTGAACTACCCCGAGCCCTCCATCGGCCGCGTGGTCACCGCCAAGGAAGCGCGCGGCAACGGCACGGGCAGGGCGCTGATGGCCGAGGGCATCGCTCGCTGCAGCCAGGCATGGCCGGGGCGGGGCATCCGCATCAGCGCGCAGGCCCATCTGCAGGGCTTCTACGGCAGCCTGGGCTTTGAGGCCGTGTCCGATGAGTACCTGGAAGACGATATCCCCCACATCGAAATGCTGAGACGGGGTGACAGCCCTACCGCCTGAGGAGCCGCCATGACCGCTGCCAGCCCTGCCGCCACCCATGAGGTGTTCAACCAGAGCACGCCCTGGGCCGATGTGAACCTCTTCACCACCAACCAGCCCTTGCAGGACGCGCTGCGCCTGCATGCCCCCAGCCTGCCGCTGGCGGGCCTCGCGGCGCTGGGCGCGGAGATGGGATCGGCCGAAATGCAGACCCATGCTCGGCTCGCCAACACCTACAAGCCCCAACTGCGCACCCACGACCGCTTCGGCCACCGCACCGATGTGGTGGAGTTCCACCCCAGCTACCACGCGCTCATCGGCACTGCGCTGCGCCACGGCCTGCACGCCACGCCGTGGTCGCGCCAGGACACGGGCCACGCGCATACCGAGCGGGCCGCAGGCTTCATGCTGTTCACCGAAGCCGAGCCCTCGGTGCTGTGCCCCGTGTCGATGAGCTACGCCGTGACCCCGGCATTGCGAGGCAATTCAGCGGTATGGGCGGACTGGAGCAAGGGTTTGGCGAGCACGCAGTACGACCCGCGCCTCGCGCTGTTCTCGCAGAAATCCGCGCTCACCATGGGCATGGGCATGACCGAGAAGCAGGGCGGATCGGACGTGCGCGCCAACACCACGCAGGCCGTGCCCGATGGCGACGATGCCTGGGGCGCGCGCTACCGCATCACCGGCCACAAATGGTTCTTCTCGGCCCCCATGTGCGACGCCTTCCTGATCCTGGCGCAGGCACCCGGCGGGCTTACCTGCTTCTTCTTGCCGCGCGTGCTGCCCGATGGTGGTGGGGGTGCGGTCAATACCATCCGCATCCAGCGCCTGAAAGACAAGCTGGGCAACCACGCCAACGCCAGCTCCGAGGTCGAATTTATCAACGCCCTGGCCTGGCGCGTGGGCGAGGAGGGCCGGGGCGTGGCGCAGATCCTGGAGATGGGCACCATGACGCGCTTGGACTGCGCCCTGGGCACCAGCGGCCTCATGCGCCAGGCGCTCAGCATCGCTCTGCACCACACGCGCCAGCGCTCGGCCTTTGGCAAGAAGCTCATCGAGCAGCCGCTCATGCGCAACGTGCTGGCCGATCTTGCTCTTGAAAGTGAAGCGGCTACCGCACTGTCCATAAGGCTTGCGAGCGCTTTTGATCACAAAGACAAGAGCGAGCACGAAGCCATCATGGCCCGCCTGCTCACGCCCGTGGCCAAGTTCTGGGTGTGCAAGCGCGGCAGCGCGTTTGCGCAAGAGGCCATGGAATGCCTGGGCGGCAACGGCTATGTGGAAGAGGGCGGCGAAGGCGTGATGGCCCGCATCTACCGCGAGATGCCGCTCAACTCCATCTGGGAAGGCGCGGGAAACATCATGGCGCTGGATTTGATGCGCGCCGTGCGCCGCGCCGACACCGCTGCCGCGCTGGACGCCGAACTGGCACCCGCACGCGGCGCCCACCCGGCGCTGGACCGTCTGGCCGGCGCACTGCCCCTGCGCGTGGACGCCATGACCACCGAGGCCGAGGCCCGGCGCCTCGCGCAGGATGTAGCGCTGGCCGTGCAGGCGGCCCTGCTGCTGCGCAGTGCGCCCGGCGCCGTGTTCCGCGCGTTTTGCGACTCGCGCCTCTCCGGCGACTGGGGCTACAGCTTTGGCACCCTGGGCGCGGGTGTCAACCTTGACGCCATCTTGGCCCGCGCGCTGCCGACATGAAGCTCCCTCTGAGTCGCTTCGCGCCTTCCTCCTATCTCGACTCACTGCGTGAGTCGGGAGGGGGACGCCCCCAGCGCACACAAGCGAAGCGCCGCATACGCGGCTTGGCGGCCCTTGCGCGGGGGCGCTGGCTTAGGCAGGGCAGTTTTGTCCGCCGTTGTCGCTTCTAAGCTCTGCAGACAACTTACACATCCCCTGAGGAGAACCCCATGTCCCACCTCATCCTGCACCACTACCCCTCGTCGCCGTTCTCCGAAAAGATCCGCGCGGTGCTCGGCTTCAAGCAGCTGGCCTGGAAGTCCGTCATCATCCCCAGCGTCATGCCCAAGCCCGATGTGGTGGCGCTGACCGGCGGCTACCGCAAGACGCCGTTTTTGCAGATTGGTGTCGACATCTATTGCGATTCGGCCCTCATCTGCGACGTGCTGGAGCACGAACAGCCCGAGCCGGTGCTGTACCCGCCGCACCTCAAGGGCGTGGCGCGTGTGTTTGCACAGTGGGCGGATAGCACGCTGTTCTGGGCCGCCATGGCCTACAACCTGCAGCCCAAGGGCGCTGCGGTGCTGTTTGCCAACTTGCCGCCTGCCGCCGCGCAAGTGTTTGGCGAAGACCGCCGCGAGATGAGCGCGGGCATGCAGCGCCTGCGACCGGCCGACGCGACGGCTGCCTACCGCTCGTACCTGCGCCGCATCGCCCACATGGCCGAGGAGCACGACTTTTTGTTTGGTGCTGAGCCCTGCCTGGCCGACTTTGCGGCCTACCACCCGCTGTGGTTCACGCGCCAATGTGTGCCGGTGATGGCCGACATCTTTGCCGCCACCCCCGCCGTGCTGGAGTGGATGGACCGCATCGCAGCGCTGGGCCATGGCCGCATGGAAAAGTTCAGCGCTCAGGACGCCGTCACGGTGGCTGCGGGCATGGACCCTTTGCCCCTGATGGACGACGTGTTCCAGGACGAACACGGCATCCCGCTGGGCAGCCAGGTCACGATTTCCGCCGAGAGCTTTGGCACGGAGCCCACCGAGGGCGAGCTGATTGCCGCCACCCGCACCCGCTACACGCTGCGCCGCACCGACCCGCGCGCGGGCACGGTGCATGTGCACTTCCCGCGCATTGGGTATGTTCTAAGACCATCCCCCTGAGCGGCTGCGCCGCTTCCCCCTTCTCTCGGCTTCGCCGGGAAGGGGGACGACGCCCTCGCACGCAAGCGAGGCGCCGCATACGCGGCTCGGCGGCCCTTGCTCGGCGTCCCCGGCGTGGGCCCCGCCAGTTTCAACCCAACGCTCTAAATTGTTACGGACTCAAGGAGACAAAAACCATGATCGACAACTTTTCCGGCAAAACCGCCGTCCTCACCGGCGCAGGCTCGGGCTTTGGCCTGGAATGTGCCCGCATTGGCGCCCGCCTGGGCATGAACCTGGTGCTGGTCGATGTGCAGCAAGACGCACTGGACGCCGCCACTGCCGAGATGCAGGCCGCAGGCGCACAGGTGCTGGCCCGCAAGGTGGACGTATCGAACGCCGCGCAGATGGAACAGCTGGCCGCCGACGTGCAGCAGCGCTTTGGCGCGCCGCACATGGTGTTCAACAACGCGGGCGTGGGCGCGGGCGGCCTGGTGTGGGAGAACTCGGTCAAGGACTGGGAATGGGTGCTGGGCGTGAACCTGTGGGGCGTGGTGCACGGTGTGCGCCTGTTCACTCCCATGATGCTGGCAGCGGCCAAGGCCGACCCGGCCTGGCGCGGCCACATCATCAACACCGCCAGCATGGCGGGCCTGCTGGCGGCGCCCAACATGGGCATCTACAACGTGAGCAAGCACGCAGTGGTCAGTCTGTCGGAAACGCTGTACCAGGATTTGTCGCTGGTCACTGACCAGATCGGCGCCAGCGTGCTGTGCCCCTTCTTCGTGCCCACCGGCATCAACCAAAGCCACCGCAACCGCCCCGGCGACCTGCCTGCCGAAAAGCCCACCAAGAGCCAGCTCATCGGCCAGGCCATGAGCGACAAGGCCGTGGGCAGCGGCAAGGTGACGGCGGCCGAGGTGGCGCAGAAGGTGTTCGACGCAGCCGCCCAGGGCCAGTTCTACATCTACAGCCACCCCAAGGCCCTGGCCTCGGTGCAGACGCGCATGGAAGACGTGATGATGGGCCGCAACCCCACCGACCCGTTTGCCGCCAAGCCCGAGCTGGGCGCGCAACTGCGCGCGGCGCTGCGGGCCGATTGATGGCGCAGGCGCAGGCTTAGCGCCGAAAATATAAGAGTAATTTGCCTCTAGCGCTTATCCGGTAAGCGCTGACAGCTATAAAAAGAGTAGTGAACACCAAACCTGCAAGGAGGGGCCCGCACTGTGCCTGATGCCGCCCCTGGCCACGGCCATGCGCTGTTCGACACCGCCATCGGCACCTGCGGCATTGCCTGGGGTCCGGGCGGCATCGTGGCCGTGCAATTGCCCGAGGCGGATGCCGAGGCGACCCGGGCGCGTTTGCTGCGCAGCCATTCACACTGCGCGCAGTCTGGGGAGCCCCCCGCCACCGTGCGCAGCGCCGTCGAAGGTATCCAGGCACTGCTGGCGGGGCACCCCCGCGACCTGTGCGAGGTGCCGCTCGACATGTCCGGCATCTCGCCGTTTCACCAGCAGGTGTATGCCATTGCCCGGGCCATACCGCCGGGCCGCACGCGCACCTATGGCGAGGTGGCCGAACAGATCGGCAGCAAGGGCCAGTCGCGCGCCGTGGGGCAGGCGCTGGGCCTGAACCCGTTTGCGCCCGTGGTGCCATGCCACCGGGTGCTGGCGGCGGGTGACCGGCCGGGCGGCTTTTCGGCCGGAGGCGGCGCGCTGACCAAGCTGCGCATGCTGCAGATTGAAGGCGCGTGCCCGGGTGGAACGCCGTCGCTGTTTGACTGGTAGGTGTAGGGCTTTGGGCGAGCCGCTGTAGGCCAAAAACGGTAGGTGCCCAGTCTGTTCGGCAACGCACAGACCCGCCGTTCCAGCACCTTGTACAAGAGGATCAGAGCGCAGCCGCAATGCGGTGGCGCCATTCACTTGTACCAGGAGCTGCCCCATGTCCCATCCATCTTTCGTTGCCTCTGCGTGGGACACGTCTTGCGTCGGGCAGCCGGCAGACCTGTCGCCGCTGGAGCTCTCCCACCTGGGTGAACACTTGGCGCACTGCGGCGCGCTGCGGGGGCCGCTGGACCAGTTTCTAGCTGGTGCTGCCGGCCTGCAGGCATTGGTCGCAGAACATGTGGTTACCGTTGCACTCTTGGCCACATTGCTGGTGGGGGCCGTATCGCTGGTGCGATAGGGGGCGCACGCATGGGCTTACGCACACCATGGCCCTGGGTTCCTTCCGCGCTGGACCGCATGCTCGATGCCCGGGCAGGCTTGGTGCTGGACCCCCTGCGGGCCGAAGTGTTTGGCGTGGCCCGCTTCGAAGAGCATGGCCGGCACCTGGGCGCGTCCCACGACGCAGGCAAGGCACCGTTTGGCCGCACCACCTTTTACCCACGCCTGCAGAGCAACATCCGCGCGCTGCGGGCCGCATACCGCTACCTGTTCGATGCACCCCACGACGAGCATGCCATCAGCCCCGCCGCCGAATGGCTGTTTGACAACTTCCACCTGATCGAAAGCCAGCTCAAGGAGATCCGGGCCGGGCTGCCGCCGCGTTATTACCGCTCGCTGCCGGTGCTCAAAGACGCCCCGCTGGTGGGCTTGCCGCGTGTGTACGGCGTGGCGTGGTCGTTTGTGGCCCACACCGACAGCGCGTTTGATGAATCGCTGCTGGTGCACTATCTCAATGCCTACCAGCAGACCCGCGAGCTGAGCCAGGGGGAGCTGTGGGCGTTGCCCACCACGCTGCGTGTGGTGCTCGTGGAGAACCTGCGCCGCCTGGCTGAGCGCCTGGCCAGCCACAAGGCCGCGCAGGAGCTGGCCAGCCTGTGCGCCGCCCGCAGCAAGGACCTGAACGTGTTGACGCTGGATGCCGCCTGCGCCGCCATGGAGCAGCGTGGCGTGGCACCGGTGTTCCTGGCCCATCTGGCGCAGTCGATGATGGGGCGCGGCGTGGTGGGCGGGCATGCCGCTGCAGGCACGCCAACGCCCGTACAGCAGTGGTTGCTGACCGCGGTGCCCGACCTGGTGGCGTTGCAGGCCCAGCAGCAGATCAACCAGGCGGCCGACCAGCTGAGCATGGGCAATGCCGTCACGGCACTGCGGCGGGTGGGCGCGGCCGACTGGTCCGACATCATCAGCCAGACCAGTCTGGTGCTGCGCGCCATGCTGCAGTCGCCCGTGTTCGCGGCCGAAGACGAGTCCACCCGCAACACCACCTTGCACGGCATTGAAAACCTGTCAGCCCGCAGCGGGCAGGGCGAGGCCGCCGTTGCGCAGGCGCTGCTGGTGCTGATGTCGGGTGCCGACGGCGAGCCTCCAGATCAGCCTGGAGCTGCGCAGGCCTTGGCAGGCTATTGGCTACAAGGCGCCGGGCGCGGCCAGCTGGAGCATGCCCTGGGCGCACGCCGCCATGCCACCGACGCGGTGGCCCTGTGGCGTTCTGCGGTGGGCCTGTCGCGTGTGCCGTTGTACCTGGGCGCCTTGCTGCTGGGCTCGCTCGGTCTGCTGGCCTGGCTGATGGCGCCGCTGTGGGGTGTGCAGGCGGGGCCCGATACCAGCGCAGCCCATCTTGCGGGCTTGGCGCTGGTCGCCGTCTTGTTGCTGCTGCCCGTGTCCGAGATCCTGGTGGCCGTGGTCAACCGGCTCATTGGCGAATCCGTCCGGCCGACCTACATGCCCCGCTACCTGCTGCCAGCGGGCATTCCTGTATCGGCACGGGTGCTGGTGGCGATCCCGGCCCTTCTCAGCAGCACCGGCACCATCGAACGGCTGGTGCACCGCCTGCACCTGCATTACCTGGCCAACCCCGAGCCCTGTGCGCAATTCGCGCTGCTGACCGACGGTGTGGATGCCGATGTGCAAGACCTGCCCGAAGATGGCGCGCTGCTGGCCCATGCCCAGGGATTGATGCAGGCGCTGAATGCCCAGCACCCGCCCACCACGGGCGGTGCCCCGCGGTTCTTGCTGCTGCACCGCACCCGCACCTACAGCTCCACGCAGCAGCAGTGGATCGGCTGGGAGCGCAAGCGCGGCAAGCTCGAACAGCTGGTGGCGGCCCTCGCCACTGGCGGGCAGGGCGCTTTCCTGGACCTGGGCGAACTATCGCATCTGGCGCCCCAGACCCGCTATGTGCTCACGCTCGACAGCGATACGCAGCTGCCCCCGGGCCGCCTGCGCAGCCTGGTGGGCGTGGCCGAACACCCCGAGAACCAGCCCCGGCTGGATGCCACATGCCAGCGCGTGGTGCAGGGCTACGGCATCCTGCAGCCCCGGGTGCTCGCGCCACTGCCCACGTCTGCCACCACCTCGTTGTGGCAGTGGCTGTTTGCGGGCCAGCAGGGGCTGGACCCCTACAGCGCCATGACGTCTGATGTGTACCAGGACTTTTTTGCCGAAGGCAGCTTCACCGGCAAGGGCCTGCTGCATGTGGCCACGGTGCATGCCGTGCTGGGCGGGCGCCTGCCGGCCGACCAGGTGCTGAGCCACGACCTGCTCGAAGGTGCGCTGGCGCGCTGCGCCGTGGTCAGCGATGTGACGCTGGTGGAGGCGGAGCCCGAACACAGTGACACCGCAGCCTCCCGCCTGCACCGCTGGACGCGGGGCGACTGGCAGCTGTGGCCCTTTCTGGCCCAGGCCCGCCGCTGGGGCCTCTCGCCGGTCAACCGCTGGAAGCTGCTGGACAACCTGCGCCGCTCGCTGGTGGCGCCCGCATCGCTGGTGCTGGTGGTGCTGGCCCTGGCGGGGCTGGGCCTGCCTTTGGCCAGCACGCTGGCGCTGGTGGTGGCGGCCTATGTGGCAGCGCCCTTGATGGGGGCGCTGGCAGGCTGGGTGCCCAGCCGGTTTGGGCTGGTCGGCATGCGTTTTGTGCACGAAGCATCGGGCGACCTGTTGCGTGCCCTGGCGAGTGGCGTGTGGCACCTGGCCCTGCTGCCGCAGCAGGCGCTGCTGCTGGGCGATGCCGTGGTGCGCACCGTGCACCGGCAGGCCGTGAGCCGCTGGCACTTGCTGGAGTGGACCACGGCCGAGGCAGCGCAGAACACCTTGATCACAGGCCTGGCGGCCACACTGCGCAGGCACAAGGCGGCCCCCTTGCTGGCGCTGGGCTGTGGCCTGGCACTGTGGGCCGGTGGAACCTTGGCACCCTGGGCCTTGGTGGGGCCGCTGCTGGCGCTGTGGGCGCTGTCGCCGCTGCTGGTGTGGCTGGCCAACCGCGTTCCGTCTGGCCTGGGCAACCCAACACTGTCGGCACAAGACCACGACCTGCTGCACGGCGTGGCGCGCGACACCTGGCGTTTGTTCGAGCGCTGTGTGGATGCCCACAACCACCATCTGCCACCCGACAACCTCCAGACCGCCCCGTATGAAATGGTGGCGCACCGTACCTCGCCCACCAACATCGGGCTGTACCTGCTGAGCGCAAGTTGCGCGCGCCAGTTCGGCTGGATCGGCACGCTGGAGCTGCTCGACCGGCTCGAAGCCACCCTCATGAGCCTGCAGGCCATGGAGCGGCACCGGGGCCACTTCCTGAACTGGTATGACACCGAAACCCTGCAGCCCCTGCACCCGCGCTATGTGTCCACGGTGGACAGCGGCAACCTCTGCGCCCACCTGGTGGCCGTGGCACAGGCCTGCAGCGCGCTGGCGTCGCAGCCGCTGTCACCGCTGGCGGGTTCGCAGGCCATCCGCACCTCGCTGGCGCGGCTGCAGCCCCGGCTGGGCGTCCACCACCCGGGCTTGCGCGGGATGCTGCCCTCGTCCGCCTTGAGCCGTCTGCTGGGAATGCGTCAGCCCGACCCTGCGCACCAGCCGGAGGCCACGGCGTTTCGCGCGCTGCTGGCGCAGGCGCAGGACGAGCTGCGCAGCATGGCCCAGCCACGCCACCCGGCCATCGTGCACAGCCCGCCCACGGCGCAGGACGAACTGCTGTGGCTGCTGGCCGACCACCTGGCCACACTGCACTCGGCGGACCGCGACCAGCAGGCCGCACACAACGGCGGCGCACCCGAGGCCACGCGGCGCCTCATGGGGCTGGCAGAGGCGTTGGATGCCCTGGCCTGGCAGGCCGACTTCCGGTTTCTGTACCACCCCCGCCGGCACCTGTTGCACATTGGCTACCGGGTGGACGAGCAGCAGCTGGACACCTCGTTCTACGACTTGCTCGCGTCCGAGTCGCGCACTACCAGCCTGCTGGCCGTCGCCAAGGGCGACTTGCCCGTCAAGCACTGGGCGGCCCTGGGGCGGCCGTTCTTTGCCAGCGGCCACCATGCGGTGCTGCGCTCGTGGTCAGGCTCGATGTTCGAGTACCTGATGCCCACGCTGGTCATGGACGAGCCGTATTACAGCGCCCTGGGCGAGGCAGGGCGGTCCGCCCTGCGTGAGCATGTGGCGCTGGTGCAGGCCTTGGGCAAAGACATGCCCTGGGGCATTTCAGAATGCGCCTACGCCGGGCGCGACCACACGCTGGCCTACCAGTACGCGCCGCAGGGCGTGCCCCGCCTGGCCTTGCGCCGCACGCCCGTGGGCGAGCTGGTGATTGCCCCCTATGCCACGGCGCTGGCCACCCAGGTGGATGCCCGTGCAGCCTGCGCCAACTTCCGCACGCTGGCCGCGCTGTCGGCGCGTGGGCGCTACGGCTTTTACGAGGCGCTGGACTTCACGCCCGAACGCCAGACCCATGGCGAGCGGCTCATGCTGGTCAGCACCTACATGGCCCACCACCAGGGCATGACCATCGTGGCGCTGGCCAACGTGCTGCTGGGTGGCGTTGCGCAGCGTTGGGGTACGGCGCATGCCCGCATCGAAGCCGTGCTACCGCTGTTGCAGGAGCGCGCACCGCGCGAGCTGCCCACCTTGCAGGCCACCCCGCCGCGCCTGCCGCTGCATGCGCGCCAACAAAAAACACCCGACCATGTGCGCCCCGTCACCCCGGGCGCCCAGGTCTTGGAGCCCACGCACCTGCTGGGCAACGGGCGCTACAGCGTTACCCTGCGCTCCAACGGGGCAGGGTGGAGCCGCTGGCACCAGACGGGCATCACCCGCTGGCGCGACGATGCGCTGCGGGATGCCCATGGCAGCTTTCTGTATGTGCGGCAGATGGGCTCCAGTGTGCCCGCGTCCGTCACCAGCCACCCCGCGCCCGATGCACGTGCGGTGTATGGCAGCATCTTCCACACCGACCGCGTGTGTTTTGACGCACTGTGGCCGGGGCTGCGCGTGCACACCACCGTGTGGGTGAGCCCGGAAGACGACATCGAACTGCGCAAGGTGGTGGTGAGCAACCTGGGTGATGAGTTGATCGAGCTGGAGCTGATCTCGGCCCTGGACATCACCCTGGCCACCCACGCGGCCGACGAGGCGCACCCCGCGTTCTCCAACCTTTTCGTCGCCGCCGACTGGCTGCCCGCACAGCAGGCGCTGAGGTTCATCCGAACGCCCCGGCTGCAGACCGAGACCACCCTGCAGGCTGCGCACTTTGTCGCAGATACCCAAGGGCAGGTGCTGGGCCTGCGTTGCCAGACCGACCGGCAGCTCTGGCTGGGGCGCAACCATACGCCCGGCCAGCCGTTGGCTTTGCTCAGCCGCGTGCCTGAAGTGCCTGCATTGCTGGACACGGGCCTGGACCCTGTGGCGGCGCTGGGCGTGATGCTGCGCATTGCGCCCGGTGCGCAGGCCTGCGTCACGTTTGCCACGGCGGCATCGCAAGACCCGGCCACGCTGCTGGCCATCATCGACAAGTACCGCCAGCCCGCCTATCTCGAGCGCGCTTCGGCCATGTCGGCCACGCTGGCCAGCATCCAGTGGGCGTCGCACCGCCCGCACCGCGACTACCTGCCCGCGCTGCAGGCATTGACCACGGCGCTGGTGTTCACGCTGCCCAAGGTCCACACCACCTACCTGGGCGTGCTGACCGAGGCCCAGGCCGCCCTCCCCGTGTGTGACCGACGCACGTTGTGGCAACTGGGCCTGTCGGGTGATCGCCCCATCGTGCTGGTGATGGCCGGATCGCCCCAGGGCATGGGCTTGCTGCGCACGCTGGCCCAGGCGCTGCGCGAATGGGCGCATGGCGGCGTAGCCTGCGACCTGGTGGTGCTCAGCAGCGAATCGCACTCGTACCACATGCCCCTGCTGCGCGAGCTGACGCTGCTGCGCGAACACCACGATGCCGACCTGGCCACACACACCGGCCCGGCGGTGACCAGCCTGCGGGTGCTACGGCTGGATGAGCTGTCGGCTGCGCAGCTGGGCACCTTGGTGAGCCTGGCCCGCATCACCCTGCAGGCCGACGGCCATGCGCTCATGCACCAGGTAAAGGCCTGGGTGGCGGCCCATGGCGTGTCGATGGCCGGCCCTTGGCGCGGCGGCGCCACGGACGAAGTGCTCACGCACCAGGGCAGCACGCGGGTGCCCGCGCCGGTGGGTGGTTTTGCACCGGTGACCGGCACCTTTGGGTTTGATGTGTCGGCAGCGCTGCGGCCTGCCAAACCTTGGGTCAATGTGCTGGCCAATGCCCAGCTGGGGGCCATGGTTTCGGAAACTGGCGCGGGCAACACCTGGGCGCTCAACAGCCGCCTGAACCAGCTCACCGCATGGTCGAACGACCCGGTGGCCGACCCGCCTGCCGAATGGCTGCTGCTGCAGGATCGCCGCACGCGTGAGGTGTGGGGCCTGACGCCCTCGGCCTGGGGCGCGGCCGATGTGGCGTACCGCGTGGAGCACGCCCAGGGCACTACCACCATCCGCCACCGCCGAGGCGCGCTGGAGGTGGAGGTGCGCTGGTGTGTGGACCCCGTCACCGCCATCAAACAGGTGTTTGTGCAGGTGCGCAATCAGGGCAACCGGCGCGAGCACTTGCGCCTGGTGGGCATGGTGGAGTGGATGATGGGCGAAAAGCGCGGCGACCGCGCCACGCTGTCCACCGCACCGTGTTTTGCACCACTGCCCGATGGCCGCTTGCTGGGCCTGCTGTGCACGCAGACCGAGGCGGCCGCAGGCTTGGGCGGGGGCACGGCCTTTTTCTGCGAAGCCTCGGCTGGGCCGGGCACGGACGACCGTGCCAACGACAGCCTGGACTGGACTTGCGACCGCCGCGAGTTCTTCGATGCGCAGGGCGATCTGGTGGTGCCCCTGCAGTTGGGGCAGCGCAGCGGGTTTGGGCTGGACCCCTGTGCAGCCCTGTCGCGTTTGGTGACCTTGCGGGCCGGGGCGGTGTTCGAGCGCGTGTACCTGATGGGCTACGCACCCACCGAGGCTGCGGCACACTCGCTGGCGCAAGAGGCCATGGCCGTGGCGGCCCGTACACGCGAGCAGGCCACGCTGGACCGGTGGAACGAACTGCTGGGTGCCACGCAGGTGACCACGCCCGACCCGCTGTTCGATGTGCTGGTCAACCGCTGGCTGCTGTACCAGACGGTGTCTTCACGCCTGTTTGCCAAAGCGGGCCTTTACCAGGCGGGTGGTGCCACGGGCTACCGCGACCAGTTGCAGGATGCCATGGCACTGGCTTGGGCGCAGCCGAGTACCTTGCGCGCGCAGATTGTTCTGTGCGCGTCGCGCCAGTTTGAAGCGGGCGATGTGCAGCATTGGTGGCACACGCCGGGTGGGGCCGGGGTGCGCACGCATTTCTCGGACGATCTGCTGTGGCTGCCCTTTGCCTGCGCGCATTACCTGGAACGCACTGCAGACCACAGCTTGCTGGAGGAGCAGGTGGCGTTTCTTGAAGGTTCTGCGATCCCCGAAGGGGCGGAAGACATCTACGAAGCGCCCAGCGCCAGCACCACCACGGCCGGTGTTTACGAGCATGCCGCCCGCACCATAGACCGCAGCCTGCGCACCGGCACGCACGGCCTGCCGCTGATGGGCGGCGGTGACTGGAACGACGGCATGAACCGCGTGGGCGACGGTGGGCGCGGCGAATCGGTGTGGCTGGCGTGGTTCCTGTGCGCCATCGTCACTGACTGGATTCCGATCGCCCGCGATCAGGGCGATCTGGATCGCGTGCGGCGCTGGGACGCTGCCCTGACCGGCTGGCGCGCCGCATTGGAAAACCAGGCGTGGGACGGTGATTGGTACCAGCGCGCCTTTTTTGACGATGGCACGGCACTGGGCAGCCACACGCGGGACGAGGGGCGCATTGACCTCATCGCCCAGGCCTGGGCAGTGCTTTCGGGTTCCGCCGCGCTTGAGCGGCAGCGTCAGGCAATGGACGCGGTCGAGGCGCATCTGGTCAACCCCGCGGCAGGCTTGATCCAGCTGCTGGCCCCCCCGTTGCGCCACGCCGAACCCAGCGCGGGTTACATCCAGGCCTACCCGCCGGGCGTACGCGAGAACGGCGGGCAGTATGCCCATGGCGGTGTCTGGGCCTTGATGGCCGCCGCAGAACTGGCCCTGCAGGAGCCTGAGCACCCCGGTGCGTTCGATGTGCCGTACCGTTACTTCACCTACCTGAGCCCGGCGCACCGGGCCCAACACCCAGTGTGGGGGCCGGTGTACGCCGTGGAGCCCTATGTGATGGCGGCTGACATCTACAGCCAGCCACCCTATGTGGGGCGCGGCGGCTGGAGCTGGTACACCGGCGCGGCGGGCTGGCTGCACCGGGCGGCTGTGGAGTCCATCGTGGGGTTGCAGATGGGCGCGCAGGAGCTGTTCTTCACGCCTTGCCTGCCATCGCACTGGCCGGGCGCAGAGTTGACGCTGGTGCGCGGAGGGCGCACGATGCGGTTCATCCTGGTGCGGATGGCCCCAGGAGCGGAGCCTGGCGCGTTGCCGGACGGTGCCCCATTTGGCGCACGCTGGCTCCAGGTGGGAGAGCGGCTGCGCTGGGTCGATCTACCTTCGGACCTCTGCTGTGTGATCCCTGTCCGGGGGCCGCCAGACACTGTTGCAGGCGCCGTGTAGCGCGAATGGGCAGAAGTCATTTGGTAAATGTATGTATGTGCGATACCGTACAGACCCGAAGGGCGTGGCCCCACAAACTGGTTACTTGCCCAGCGTGGCAGGCACAACCGCGATGGTGGTGCGCCCCGCGTTCCACAAGGTGCTGCCATCAAACGATCCGACTCCCCCCTTCAGAATCAATTGCTGGCCGCTTTGCCGGAGGTGGAGTTGCAGCGCTGGCTGCCGCAGCTGGAGACGGTGGAACTGGCGTTGGGGCAGGTGCTGTACGAATCCGGCGCAACCATGCCGTATGTGTATTTCCCCACCGACGCCATCGTGTCTCTGCTGTACGTGCTGGAGGACGGAGCTTCGGCAGAGATTGCAGTGGTGGGCTTTGAGGGCCTGGTGGGCATCTCCATCTTCATGGGCGGCGGCTCTACCCCGAGCCGTGCTGTGGTGCAAAGCGCGGGTTCGGGTTACCGCATGCGCGCCGACGCCATGAAACTGGAGTTTGCCCGCTCCGGGCCGGTCATGCACCTGCTGCTGCGCTACACGCAGGCACTCATTACCCAGATGGCGCAGACCGCCGTGTGCAACCGCCACCATTCGCTGGACCAGCAGCTGTGCCGCTGGCTGCTGCTGAGCCTGGACCGCCTGCAATGCAACCAGCTGGTGATGACGCAGGAGCTGATCGCCAACATGCTGGGCGTGCGGCGCGAAGGCGTGACGGAGGCGGCCCTCAAGCTGCAGCGTGCGGGGCTCATCAGTTATGCCCGGGGGCGCATCAATGTGCTGGATCGCCCAGGGCTGGAAGGGCGCACCTGTGAGTGCTACGAGGTTGTCAAGAAAGAGTACGACCGCTTGCTGCCCAAGGGCGTTGCCAAATAAGAGCGGCTCACAAAACTCCCCTGGTGTTGTTGTTCCGTCTTGTCGTATCGCTTGTACTGCCTGCGACGGAACGCCTAGCCAGGGCCGCTGCGCTGAGTTCTGCGAGCAGCTCTAAGCCGGTTCGAAAAGCAAGGGCAGTCCGGCAAGGCGCGCTGTGTACGCTGGCAGACAGTCACGGTACATGGGGCCGCCCACACTGGGCAAAGATCTGCGCTGGGCACGCCCCGCGCGGTTGCCATGATGTTGCTTCTTTGAGTGGCGCTGGCCGACCCGTGAGACACCCTGATGCACCACCCCGAAAACGCCCTTCTTCACAAATTGCCCCCTGCAGTACGCCAGCGGTTGCTAGACCATTGCGAGCCGTTCGAGCTGGTGCTTTCCGCAGAGCTGAGCGTGCGGGGCAAGCCGCTGCAGCATGCCCACTTTCCCATCGAAGGTTTCCTGTCCCTGGTGATCGATGTGGACAGCCACCCCCCACTCGAAGTCGGCATGGTGGGGGCAGAGGCGATGCTGGGGTCTGAGCTGATTCTGGGGCTGGCGGCCACACCTTGGCGGGCGCTGGTGCAGGGGGCCGGGTCCAGCTGGCGCATCGGCGCCCAGCAACTGCGCACGCAGATCGACGCGATTCCCGAACTGGAGGCCTTGCTACAGGCCTGCCTGCTGGCGCGCCTGCACCAGCAGACGCTGGCGGCGGCATGCCAGCGCTACCACCAGATCGCGCCGCGCCTGGCGCGCTGGCTGTTGATGATGCAGGACCGGTCGCATTCGGCGAGTTTTCACGTCACCCAGGAATTCATGGCCCTGATGCTGGGTGTGCGCCGCGTGGGCGTGACCGAGGCGGCCAGCCATTTTCAGGACAGTGGGTTGATCGTCTATCACCGTGGCGAACTCACGGTGCTCGACCGCAAGGCGCTGGAGGCCGAGGCCTGCAGCTGCTATGCCGCGGACAAGCAGATCTATCAGCGATTGATGAAGGCAAAAGCCTGAACATCTAGAAGACCTCAGGAGGCTCTAAGGGCGCCGTGCCGCACGGCTGTGCCACTTTTCCGGAGAAGGGCAGCGCCTACTGCTTGATCAACAGTTCCTCTTGAATGCTGCGAATGCCCAGCACGCTGTGGGCCAGGTGGACCCAGCCGCTCTGCTTGCGTTCATTGTCGGCAGGCAGCCCGGTTTCCAGAGCCAGGGGATGGCTCAATGCCATCCCAACGGGGGGCAGTGCTGGCGGCGCCCCATCCTGCCCGGCGGATTCAGGGTGTGAGACATTGCCCAAACTGCGCTGGTTGCGCAACGTGTCTGGGTCGGGAACGTAGCTCTTGCCAAGGGTCGGGTTGGGTGCCACGCCTGTAGAGAACATGAAGCTGTCCACCGAATTCACACCGGGCACGGTTTGCGCCACAAACACAGCAAGGTCGATCTGCGTCGGGTCTGCCGCCATGCCACTGAGCAGCACCACCCCCTGGTGCGATTCGACGCCGATGTTGAAGCTGTTTACCACCGGCGACAGGATGAGTGCGGCGCGGACGCGGGACGTCAGCACGCTGTCTTCCAGGTAGGCGGTGGGGGAGGGGGCGGCAAGTGTCCAGTCGGTGACAAGCTCGATGCGTTTGCAGCCTTGCAGCGACATCACCGCCAACGCCCCCAGAAGGGCACTGGAAAGCTTACGGGGTGTGGGATGTCGCATGCAAAAGTCCTTTGGAAAGGTTGTCACCATGGTGGTGGCCGTTGTTTGCACTGTCCCATGGCACGCTGCAGCCGTCTGTTCGTAACCGTACTCATGGGAATGTTTTACTTTGTGAGGAAGGCACCTGCGGGATCACGCGACTTCGCCGTAGAACGCGAATCCGCGCCGTTCGCGCTTGGCCGCATACATGGCTGCATCGGCACATGCCATCAGGTCTTTGGCCGCCGTGCCATGCTGGGGACACATCGCTACGCCAATGCTGGGGCACACCAGCAGTTGCAGGTCGGCGACCTTCATGGGGCGGGACACGGCGTCCAGCAACTTGGCGCACAGCTGGCGCAGCGGCGCAGCGTCGGCCACGCCTTGCAGCAGGCAGGCGAACTCGTCGCCCCCCAGGCGCACCACCAGGTCGCCGTGGCGCACTGCTGCACTCAGCCGTGCTGCGGTAATGCGCAGCACCTCGTCACCCACACCGTGTCCATGGGTGTCGTTCACGGCCTTGAAGTGGTCGAGGTCGATGTAGATCACCGTGGGCCCCACGTGTTCGGGGCGGCGCGTGGCCAGGGCATGGCCCAGTTGCTCCAGCAGGTGACGGCGGTTGGGCAGGGCCGTCAGCTCGTCGTGAAGCGCCTCGTGGCGTGCCTTGCACTCGCCGCTGCGCACGAAGGCGAGGTCGGCCTCCGCCTGAGCGAGCGCCTTGTGGGTGCCGCGGTAGGCGCGCTCCAACTCCTGTCGCTGGGCGGTCTCGCGCTGCAGCGCCTGGTGCATTTCCTCCAGAGCCGCGACACATTCGAGCAGATTCAAATCCGGCCCCGGCTTGGGGACTATGGCGGGTGCCTGGAAGGGGAGCTGCGACTCTCCCGGCAGTTCCCGCTTGAGAAGCCGCGCCCGCAGTGTCCCCAAGACCTGGGTCCAGTGCTGGATTTGCGCGGCACTGGGCCACGAGGTGGTGAGTGTCTTGCTGAACAGGAATTGTCGTTCGGGGATGCCCATGCGCTGGTCCTTTCTGTGCCGTTGTCTTGGCCGGAGGGGATATCTGGGCAGCGGCGGCGTGGGAACTGGCGCACTGCTACAGGAGCTTGGGGCGCAGTGTGGCCGGAGGAGGGGCATTGTTTCTGTCTGCCAGCGTACATAAATGGGACGCCGCCCTGGCGGCATGCGCGCTGAATGGCTTCTCGTGAGCCCCCGCAGGCGCCCCCCTTGCAGGGGTACCCCGATAATCGGGCATGAACCAACCTCCAAGCCACGGGATCGCGGCGCGCACTTCGAGCGCAGTTCGTGCCGTGGGGTTGGGAGCGTCGGCCGGGGGGCTGATCGCGTTGGAGCAGTTCCTGGCCCACGTCCCACCGTCGAGTGGTCTTGCCTACGTGGTTGTCCAGCATCTGGATCCTACGCAGAAGGCAATGCTTGCAGAGCTGCTGCAGCGCTGCACGGCGATGGAGGTGCTCGAAGCGACTGACACGATGCGCATGGAACCCGACGTGGTCTACGTCATACCCCCCAACAAGGAGCTGACAGTCGCGGGAGGGTTGCTACACCTTGCAGAGCCTGCTCAGCCTCGCGGCATGAGACTGCCCATTGATCTGCTTTTTGCGTCGCTGGCGCGCGACCAGGGGGAACAGGCCATTGGCGTGGTTCTTTCGGGGATGGGGTCCGACGGCACCTTGGGGTTGCAGGCGATCAAGTCGCAGGGCGGACTGACCCTTGCTCAGTTGCCTGCGTCTGCGCAGTTCGACTCCATGCCACAAAGTGCCATTGCCGCAGGGTGCATCGACATCATCGGTCTTGCGGCTGAATTGCCCGATCGCATCGGGCGCCACATCGACGAAAAGCACGGCACTGCCCCGCCGCCCGAAGACGACGCGGGCAACCACAGCGGGCAGGCGCTGGGCGCCATCCTGGGCCTGCTGAGAGATCGCTGCAAACACGACCTCTCCGACTACAAGCCCAGCACTTTGCGCCGACGCATCCAGCGGCGCCTGGGCGTACACGGCCTGACCACGACCGATGCGTATGAAAAATTCGTGCAGGAGAACCCGCAGGAGCTGGACCTGCTCTTCAAGGAAATGCTCATTGGCGTGACCAGTTTCTTCCGTGATCCCTCGGTCTGGCGAGAGCTCAAGGACGTGGTGATGCCAGCCCTGCTGGCGCGCTGCGCGGCGGGCGCCCGTCTGCGGGCCTGGGTGGTGGGATGCTCCACGGGCGAAGAGGCTTACTCCCTGGCCATGGTCTTCAGGGAGGTGGTGAAGGAGCACCCCGGCGCTGAGCGTTGTTCACTGCAAATTTTCGCCAGCGACCTGAGCGCGGACGCCATCGCTGCGGCCCGCAAGGGGCTTTACCCGTTGAAGATCGTGGACGACGTGGAGCCGGCCAGGTTGGCCAGATTCTTCACACGCCAGGACGGCGGATTCCTGATCAGCAAGGAGATTCGGGAAATGGTGCTGTTTGCGCAGCACGATGTGATTCTCGACCCACCTTTCACCAAGCTCGACTTGCTCTCGTGCCGCAACTTGATGATCTATTTCAATGCCGCACTGCAAAGTCGGCTGATGCCACTCTTTAGCTACAGCTTGCGCCCTGGCGGCGCGTTGTTGCTCGGAGGTTCGGAGACCATTGGCACCTGGCAAGCGCTTTTTACGCCGATGAGCCAGAAATCCCGGCTCTATTGGCGCACTGAAAATTCAATCAACGCTGGCTCGGCGTACTTTCCGATCAGCCTTCGCCGGGCGACCAACCGGCTTCCCCAGGAGTTCAAGGTGTCCCCTTCGGCTGTTGTGCTTCCCTCCAGTTTGCAGACCCACGCCGAGCAAGCGCTGCTTCAAGAATTCTCTCCCGCAGCCGTGTTGGTCACCGACCAAGGCGATGTCGTGTATATCAACGGCAGCGTGGGCAAATACCTGGAGCCAGCGTCCGGCAAGGCCAACTGGAACATCCATGTGATGGCCCGTCCTGCCATCAGGGCGCAAATTGCAGCGGCGCTGCGACAAGCCGTTCATGACAAAGGCCGCGTGGAGGTGCGCGGGCTGCGCCTGAGCGAAGAGCCCACGCAGCCTTCTGTGGATGTGATCGTCAAGCTGCTGCAGGAGCCCCATTCCTTGGCTGGCTTGGCAATGATCGTTTTTCGCGATGTGGCTGCACCGGTCTTGGCCAAGCGCAGACGCCGGGCCTCTGCAGGTGCCGCTGATCCGCAGATGGTCGAAGAGCTGCAGCGCTGCAAAGACGAAATTCACGCCCTGCGCCAAGAGATGAGGGCTTCGGCAGAAGAGTTGCAGGCGGCCAACGAAGAGTTGCAGTCCACCAACGAGGAACTGCAGTCTGCCAACGAAGAACTGACCACTTCCAAAGAAGAGTCGCAGTCGATGAACGAAGAGCTTCAGACGCTGAACCAGGAGCTGCAAACCAAACTGGACGATCTGGCGCTGGCCCAGAGCGACATGCAAAACCTGCTCAACAGCACAGACATCGCCACCCTGTTTCTGGACAGTGCCTTGAACGTGCGCCGTTATACCGAGCAGATCACACGCATCATCCACCTGCGAGAAGGGGATATCGGCCGACCGTTGACCGACCTGGCCAGCACGCTGAACTACCCTGCGCTCAATGACGACGCCAGGCAAACCCTGAAGACGCTGACATTGACGGAAAAAGAAATCACGACGACCGATGGTTTCTGGTTTTTGGTGCGTATCAAGCCCTACAGAACGCTCGCCGACGTAATCCAGGGCGTGGTCATCACCCTCATCGACATCACCACGGCGAAAGAGCTCGAATCTCGCCTTCGCAAGGGGTAGAGTCAGAGCGACTGCGGATCGCACACTCTTTTCAGGAGCATTCATGTCACACCTCGCAGAATCTTCGTCCTATCTGTCGAGCTTGCGCGAGCGAGCGACGGGGCAGTTAACGGGTGGCGTCCGAAGCGACCTTGCACGCACCAGCACATCAGAGGCCATGGCGGTTCTGTACAAGCTCGCGTCATCGCCGTCCACTGCCGGTGACGCCCTGGCGCTGCTGCACGAGCTTCAGGTCCACCAGGTCGAGGTCGATATGCAGCACGAGGAACTTCGGCATTCACGGGCCGACCTGGAACACCACTTGGCGCGCCAAACGAACCTTGTCGAGCGCGCGCCCGCAGCGTTCCTGGTCATCGATGAGACCACTGTGGTGTGCGAAATCAACCGCGCTGGCGTCCGGCTGCTGGGTGCTGCCAGTCATGGTGTGCTGGGCCAGTCTTTCGCCAGTTTCCTGACTGCGGCCAGCAACGCACAGTTGCAGAGCATGCTCGCACAAGCGCGCGCGGGTGCCGCACCTCAGACGTGCGAGTTGCATTTTTTGCCACAGGGCGGCGTCTCTCGGACGCTCCTGTGCAGCGCCGACAAGGAAGTGTCTTCGGGTCGTTTCATCCTGGTGCTCCTGGCACCTGCGGCCTCTAGTTAGGGCGGTGCCTTCGGTGCAGCGCACCGCAGGGCGTTGAGGTTCAGTGCCACCGACCAGCCCTGCTCGTTCGCGCAGGTTTTGACTCGGCCACCGTGCGTGAAAGCCGCTCGACAGGCTCAGGGCAAACGGTATGCACAGTGAATGGTGTGAGCGGCGGACGGGATGTGACGAATTCTGGAAACCTCAAGAGCGAACAAGACGGAGGTCAGGGACCAGGGCGCTATCCCTTGGAGAGAAGCTGTCTTAAGCCGCCCTCAAGTCTGGCAATAGCCGAGCGTATTCGCCCTTCACGACGGCGTGGCACTCGCAACTGCGGTGCTCCAGGCCACGGCGGTCAAGCACCGTGATGTGGCCCGAGTGGTAGCGTATCAATCCCGCTGCCTGCAACTTCAGCGCTGCCTCGGTGACCCCGCTGCGCCGCACGCCGAGCATTTGCGCAATGAGTTCATGTGTCATCACCAGCTCATTGCCTCCCAGCCTATCCAGGCTTTCCAAAAGGCAACGGCAGATATGCTGATCAACGGAGTGATGTCGGTTGCAGACTGCGTTTTGGAGCATTTGGCACATCAGAGCCTGCGTGTACTTCAGCATCAGCTGCTTGACGGTTGCATGCTGCTCGAACTCTTCCTGGATCAGGCCGGCCGCGAGCCGAAAACCCTGACCGGCACTTCGAACGACGCTGCGGCTGGGAGTGGTCACGCCCCCCAGAAAGGACGAGATGCCCACGACTCCTTCACAGCCCACCATCGCAACCTCTGTAGAGCTGCCATCCTGGAGGACGTGAAGTATGGACACGATGGCGGTGGTCGGGAAGTAGACGTGGCTGGGCGTCCGCCCAGACTCACTGAGCACCTGGCCCAGTTGCAAATCAACAGGTTCGAGCAGATGGTGCCAGCGGCGCTGGTCTGAATCCGGTAGCGAGCTCACCAAGAGGTTTTCTGCGGGGTAGGCATCAAAGATCACGATTTTCCTTTCGGGTGATGCCTGGCGGCAAAGATCGACAACCGACCAGGAGAACGGTAATCCCACCCCAAAAGAAAACCTCGTGTTCCGAAACGTAAGAGTTGTCCCTTATCACACAAACAGCCGCTGTTTGTTTGATCTCTATCGGTTTCCGATCGATCTTGCCTTTGACGGATCGACGACTTTGCCTGCACCCGCGCAGGCAGCGCATCTGCGGCGCTCGGCAGAGTGCGCAACCGTACAGACGCAGAGGTGGCCGCGTTTTAAAAACATGCTGTTGGGGTGTCCATCTGGCGCAAGTGGCAAGTGCACCCCCAACGGACACGCATGGTGAGTGCGAAGAATTTTGATAGGAGCAATCCAATGACAATGACTGAACCCGACATGTCGAAGGCGATGACCTTGCGAAGCAGGTTTCAATCAGCCTTTCCATTGTTTTCAACGAAGTCCCTGACCGAACGGCAGGAAGCGCAGGGAGGGCTATCGAGGCCGTGGCCCCTTGTGGACGCCTCCCCGAGCCTGACGGAGACCAGTTTGCCGGTGCGACCTCCCCCCAACACGCCCGATCCTCAGCCCGCAGCCGCAGGCCTTGAAACGGAGGATTGGGATCTGTTGTTCAGGGCTGTGCTCGAAACTTTTGCGCGGACGGCATGCGGAAGGGCTCCGTCCGATGGCGCGGTCTCTCTGTTACAGGCCCCTGGCGATGTACTTGACGGGTGCCTGGATGCACTGGAGCAATTGCGTCGATCCGCACCCTTCGTTCAGCATCCGCTGATGCCCAAGGGAGGCGCATCGGGAACTTCTGGCGCGACTTGATGCGTCTCCGGTACACCTCGCCTCAAGGGCGCAACCATGTGGGCGGATGGTGCGGCGCGATGGCGCTGGCATGGGCGTTCTTTCCAGGTCTGCCGCATATTGATTGACCACGGGTGTGGACGCCCTGCGCTCAAAGATTGGAGCAGTTTATGCAAACCTCTCATCGTCAAACACTTCTGTGGAGCACGTCGGCATTCGGTTAAATGCCCAGCCCGACGCCCGCAGAACTGGCCGAATTGTCTACGCACGTGAAGGAGTGTCGGCGCGCGCGCGGGCGGCTTTTTTTACTCCGCAGCGAGGTCAAGGCCATGAACGAAATCATCGCGAATCGGTTTTGGACGACCATGGCTGCTATCGCGGTTTTGCTGTTACTCGCTTCGTTCGCGTGGGCTGCTTGAACCCGCCCCGCAGTGTGCTCGCCATGGTTCCGAGATCGTGTGATCGTGTCGGGGACACTGCAACCTTCTGGGTAGCCGCGTCGGTAGGCTGCGGCGCCCAGCCCATCGGCATTGCGGGTGTTGCGGGATTCACCCTTTGAAAGCAGATGAATGACAGCGTACCTATCGAAGCTATTGGTCTTGCGTGGGGTTGTTGTTGGCACTGTGTTCTGCATCGCAGTGGTTGCAAACCCTGCGATGGCCCAGGGTCGCGGCGAATTGCTCTATTCGACGCATTGCAGTGCCTGCCACACAGTGCAATTGCATTGGCGCGCCGGCAGGGCGGTCACGGACTGGCCTAGCTTGCGCGCCGAGGTGCGCAAGTGGCAGGGCGAAGCCAGGCTGGCGTGGGGCGAGGAAGACATCCTTGACGTTGCCCGCTACCTGAACGACAGCATCTATCACTTTGCCAAGCCTGGCGCAACGGCGTTGAAAATCTCCCCGACAGCGGGCTTCCCCCAGGGCTCTGACCCGAACGGCCTCCTTGTTCGCGTTACCGGCGACGCATTCTGAGTTTGGCGTTTTAACCCTTGCCTGCAACCTGGGGGAGGGGGCCGTGCAAGAGACAAGGTGCAGCAACTCCGCCAGAGGAGTTTTGCTAGCCGCACAAGGCACATGCACATGCACAGACAGAGCATGCAGTGCTACATTCATCAGAGCGCCCGGCCGCAGCCTGCACAGCAGGGCCGCCCCCCTTCGCTGTTCGATAGGAACCCCTTCCATGTCCCCAGAACGCCAACGGCTGATTCGCCTGCTGTTTGACGAATACATCGAGATGTATGCCGCACGGGACGGGAGGCTGGTCACCCGTTTCAGCGAAAACTTCAGCGGCTTTGCGGGCAGCAGCGACCAGCTGGTCAAGAGCCGTAGCGATTGGGTTGACGTCACCTTGCAGGACTTTGCCCAGGTGCCCGGCCGCATCGGCATTGACGTGGTGGACCTCTTCCCGCAGGAGCTGAGCGATGACGTGGTGGCCGTCACGGCGTTTTTCCACATCCGGCTGCCCATTCCTGACGCACTGTTTGCCCGGGAGACCGCGCGGCTGGTGTTGGTGTTTCGCCATGAGGAGGGCGACTGGAAGATTGCCCACAGCAGCATTTCCATCCCCTACGGCCTGGCGCGTGACGGCGAGGTGTACCCGGTAGGCCGCCTGCAGCAGCGCAACCTGGAGCTGGAGGCGCTGGTGGAAGAGCGCACCCAGGCCCTGGCGCAGGCCAACCAGCGGCTTCAACTGATCAGCAACACCGATGGGCTCACCGGCATTGCCAACCGCCGCCATTTTGACCAGACCCTGGCGCACGAATGGGCCCGCGCCCAGCGGGCGCAGACGCCGCTCTCGCTGATCATGCTGGATGTGGACGTGTTCAAGCATTTCAACGACCACTACGGCCACCTGGCGGGCGATGCCTGCCTGCAGGCGCTGGCCCTGACCCTGGCGCAAACCGGCGGGCGCCGCGAGGGTGATCTGGCGGCGCGTTTTGGTGGCGAGGAGTTTGTGGTGCTGCTGCCGGCGTCGGATGCGCAGGCTGCCATGGAAGTGGCCCGCCAGATCCAGCAGGCCATCCAGGCGCTGGCCTTGCCGCATGAGGGGGCACCCTTTGGCATCGTGACCGTCAGCTTTGGCGTGGCCAGCCTTGTGCCCCAGCGTGACCAGGCCCCCGAAGAACTGGTGCGCCGCGCCGACCGCGCCATGTACCGCGCCAAGCAGGCCGGGCGCAACCGCATCGAACTGGCTCCGGACTGAAGGGTGGGCGCAGTACCTGCCGTGCCCGGGTAGCGCTTTTGGTCATTCATTAAGGGTTTACCCGAGTTCATGCACCGAAATGGTGACAATGGGCGGCTATGCATTTTTCCCGCTTCCTCAAAATGGCCCTCATCCTGGGCCTGCTCTCGGCCATCGGCCCCTTTGCCATCGACATGTACCTGCCCGCGCTGCCCGACATTGGCGCCAGCCTGGGGGCGTCGGTGGGCGCTGTGCAGTGGAGCCTGACGGCGTTTTTCCTGGCGCTGGGGGCTGGTCAGCTGTTCTACGGCCCTATCTCCGACATGGTGGGGCGCAAGCCGCCGCTGTACTTTGGCTTGGGCCTGTTCACGGTGGCCAGCGTGGGGTGTGCGCTGGCCAGTGACATCGAAACCCTGGTGGCCCTGCGCTTTTTACAGGGTTTGGGCGCGGCGGCGGGCATGGCCATACCGCGTGCCGTGGTGCGCGACCTGCACACGGGCACCGATGCAGCGCGGCTGATGTCGCTGCTGATCCTGGTGTTCAGCGTGTCGCCCATCCTGGCGCCGCTGGCGGGCAGCGGGGTGATTGCGCTCACGGGCTGGCGCGGCGTCTTCTGGGTGGTGGCTGTGGCCGCCGTGGCGGGGCTGGCGCTGGTGTACGGCAGTTTGCAGGAGACGCGCCCCGCGTCCGACCGCGTGGAAAGCAGCCTGGGCGGCGCCCTGCGCGCCTACGCGCTGCTGCTGCGCGACTGGCACTACCTGGGCCTGGTGTTCATTGGCGGCTGTGCCATGGCCGGGTTTTTTGTGTACCTGGCGGGCTCGCCGTTTGTGCTCATCAACCACTACGGGCTGACGCCCACGCAGTACAGCCTGGCCTTTGGGGTTAACGCGGCGGCGTTCATCGGCGCCTCCCAGTTCACCGCCACGCTGGGTGAGCGCTTTGGCATGGTGCGGGTGGTGAAGGTCGCGGCCACGGCCTCGGGCGCGGTCATGGCGTCGTTGCTGCTTTACTACCTGCTGGGCGGCGATGACCTGGCCGTGCTGATCGGTTTGTACTTTGTGGCCAGCGCGCTCATGGGGCTGGTGATCCCCACCACCTCGGTGCTGGCGCTGGAGAAACACGGCGCCATCGCCGGCACGGCATCGGCCCTGCTGGGCACACTGCAGATGCTGACGGGCGCCTTGGCCATGGGCGTGGTCGGCCTGTTTGCCACCGGCAAGCCCTTGCCCATGGTGATTGGCATGGCCACCGGGGCGCTGGTGGGCGTGGCGCTGGCGTGGATCACGCTGGGCGGCAGGCGCGGGGCGATGGTGCATGCCTAGGAGCCTGTCGGACTTGGAAATCGTCGGCTGCAAATTGACCGCAGCGGTCCATTTTTCACCGTCTTTTTGCCCCATAGCCGGGCTATGGGGCTGCAAATCCGGCAAAAACTGTCCTCACTGGGGCCAATTTTCGCGGATCGACGCTCCAAGTCCGACAGGCTCCTGACCCGTGCCACAAGCGCCTGTAGAAAATTTGAACAAAAAGTGCCTCTAGCGCTTTATGGATAAGCGCTAGCAGCTATGAATATGTGAGTATTTCGCTTTCCAAAGCGGCATGCGGTATCTGGCTCACACCGCGCTCAGACTCACCCGCTGGGACGTCGCTGGTGCGCGTGCATATCAGCGGGGCGCTGCCGTCAGCACCGCGGCCACTTCTTCTGCCACGCCCCGCACGGTCAGCGGCGCGCAGCCCTCAGCATGGTTGCTGATGGTCACAAAAGCGTTCTGCCCCCGGCGCGTGATGCCTGCTATCACGCTGGCCAGTTCCGCTCGGGTGGGCAGGTCGGGGTGGTGCAGGCGGTCGTAGGGGGCGTACAGGCGTTCCGCCTCTTCATAGCCATAGGGGCCATGCACCGGGTTAAGGTTCCAGCGGCACACCAGGGGGCCTGGCCACAGCGCGCGCAGCATCGGTAGCTGCTGCTGCAGTGGCGGCATCTTGGCGTGCAGGCCCAGGCAGTAGGTGGCACCGGCTTCGCGCAGCACGGCGGCAAAGTCGGGGGTCAGCCATTCGGGGTCGCGCACTTCCACCGCAATCACCCCATCGGGCGCCGTGGGCGCGAGGGCTGGCAGGGCGAGCAGCATGGTGCGCAGGCGCTCCAGCAGCAGCGGCAGGCGGTCCAGCTGCGCCAGCGGCAGCGGGCTGAGCTGGAACACCAGTGCGCCCAGCTTGTGCCCCAGGCCTTGCAGGGCAGGCTCCACACACTCGCTGCGGGCCAGTTCGGGGCTCAAGAATGCTGGATTGGCCTGGCGGCCCCGGCCGTCTTCGCTGCGCACCAGGGCGTCGGTCACCACACTTGGTGCCTTCACCACAAACCGGAAGTCGTCGGGCACCTGCGAGGCGTAGCTTTCGTACTGGCTCACGGTGAGCGGCCGGTAAAAGCTGCGGTCAATGCTCACGGTGCGCATCAGCGGGTGCTGGGCATATACCGCCAGGCCTTGCTTGGACAGTTGCGTGTCGGAATGTTCGCCCTCCCACACCAGGCCTTTCCAGCCGGGGTAGGTCCAGCTGGAGGTGCCCAGGCGCAACTGCCGGGGCAAGGCGGCGGCCAGGGCGGTGAGCGCATCGTCGTGCGCCATGGCGGTTACCTGGCTGGAGCGCTTGCGCGGGGCAGGCGGCGCGGCGTGTTCTGCGGCTTCGGGCGCATCGGCTTTGGACGGCCGGGTGGAATGCCGCGAAGGCACAGGAGGTGTTGGGGCTTCGGGGCTGCCGAACAGGTCGTCTTGCATGCGGCGGGCTGGGCGGGTGGGCAAAGAGACGGATGCGCGGGGTCACAACCCCGAGAACAACCCGCCCTCGTTCAGCAGCTCGTACGTGATCTCCGGCCGCTGGTCCATGCCCTTCTTGATGGCTGCCGGAATCGCTTGGCGTGTCTTGCGGCACAGGCCGCGCTGCTCGTGGACCAGGATGGTGATGCCGCGCAGGGTGCGCACTTCGTTGGGGCTGGGGGCAATGGTCAGCCGCAGGCCCAGCTGCTGCTCCATGCGCTCCTGCAAACGCCGCAGGTCGCTCAGGCTGGTGATGTTCTCCAGCCGCTGCAGCAACTTCTTTTCTTCAGCCTGGGTGAGCTGCAGGATGCGTGCCTCCAGCACGGCATCGGGGGATTGCAGCAGGGCATCCCGGTCGCAGACACAGGCGCCGGGCGGGCATTCTGTGCGGATGGGGAAGGGCAGGGGCTGCATGAAGGGGCGATCTTGAAGGCTGGAGCATTCTAGACAGCCCACCCCGCCCTCTTGGCAAGGCCGGTTGTTCCCACGGGTTGTTACCAATAGTGCCTGTGGCAAACTCCCGCGCTTCGCGTTTTTGTTTGTTCGTTTGTTTGACCGAGTCTCAGAGAGTTTGCCCACACATGCAGCAGATCATCCGGCAGTTGGCCGCAGAAATCAGGGTTAGTGAACAACAGGTGCGCGCAGCGGTGGAGCTGCTGGACGGGGGCGCCACGGTGCCCTTTATCGCGCGCTACCGCAAGGAAGTCACCGGTGGGCTGGACGATATCCAGCTGCGCGAGCTGGAAGCCCGCCTGTCTTACCTGCGCGAGCTGGACGACCGCCGCGCTGCGGTGCTCAAGAGCATTGACGAGCAGGGCAAGCTGACCGATGCGCTGCGTGCTGCCATTGCCGCCGCGCCGACCAAGCAGGAGTTGGAAGACATCTACCTGCCGTTCAAGCAAAAGCGCCGCACCAAGGGCCAGATGGCCCGCGAGTTCGGCATCGAGCCGCTGGCTGACAAGCTCTTTGCCGACCCCACGCTGGACCCTGCCGTGGAGGCTGCCGCCTTCACCAAGCCGCCCGAGGTGCTGGACGATGGCAAGACGGGCGCGGACTTTTCGACCGTGCCCGCAGTGCTGGACGGCGTGCGCGACATCCTTTCCGAACGCTGGGCCGAAGACCCGGCACTGGTGCAAAACCTGCGCGAATGGCTGTGGGCCGAGGGGCTGCTGCGCAGCAAGAAGGTCGAGTCCAAGAACGAGAACGACCCCGAGGTCTCCAAGTTCCGCGACTACTTTGAATACGACGAACCCATCGGCCGCGTGCCTTCGCACCGCGCGCTGGCGGTGTTCCGGGGCCGGGGCCTGGAGATTCTGGAGGCCAAGCTGGTGCTGCCCGTGGAGCCCGAACCCGGCAAGCCCAGCATGGCCGAAGGCAAGATTGCCCTGCACCTGGGCTGGAGCCACCAGGGCCGCAAAGCCGATGACCTGATCCGCAAGTGTGTGGCCTGGACCTGGCGCGTGAAGCTCAGCCTGTCAACCGAGCGCGACCTGTTCGCCCGCCTGCGCGACGACGCTGAAAAAGTCGCCATCAAGGTGTTTGCCGATAACCTGCGCGACCTGCTGCTGGCCGCGCCGGCTGGGCCGCGTGTGGTAATGGGCCTGGACCCTGGCATCCGCACCGGTGTGAAGGTGGCCGTGGTGGATGCCACCGGCAAGCTGGTGGAGACGGCCACGGTGTACCCGCACGAGCCGCGCCGCGATTGGGAGGGCTCGCTGCACACCCTGGCCAAGCTGGCCGAGAAGCACGGCGTGAACCTGATTGCGATTGGCAACGGCACGGCCAGCCGCGAGACCGACAAGCTGGCCGCCGACCTGATCAAGCTGGCGGCCAAGGTGGACTGCGTGATTGAAAAGGTGGTGGTGAGCGAGGCCGGTGCTTCGGTCTACAGCGCCAGCGAATACGCCTCGCAAGAGATGCCCGATGTGGACGTGAGCTTGCGTGGCGCGGCCTCCATCGCCCGCCGCTTGCAGGACCCGCTGGCCGAGCTGGTCAAGATCGACCCCAAGAGCATTGGCGTGGGCCAGTACCAGCACGACGTGAACCAAAGCGAGCTGGCGCGCACGCTGGGAACGGTGGTGGAAGACTGCGTGAACTCCGTGGGCGTGGACCTGAACACGGCCAGCGTGCCCTTGCTCAGCCGTGTGTCGGGCCTGTCGAGCAGCGTGGCCAAGGCGGTGGTGCGCTGGCGTGAGGCCAATGGCGCGTTCAAGAGCCGCAAGCAGCTCATGGACGTGGCCGGCCTGGGCGCCAAGACGTTTGAGCAGAGCGCGGGCTTTTTGCGCATCCGGGGTGGCGACAACCCGCTGGACATGACCGGCGTGCACCCCGAGACCTACCCCGTGGTCGAGCAGATCATGGAGAAAACGGGCAAGCCCGTGGCCGAGATCATGGGCCGCGCCGACATGCTCAAGACCCTCAAGCCCGAGTTGTTCGCCAACGAAAAATTCGGTGTCATCACCGTCAAGGACATCCTGGCCGAGCTGGAAAAGCCCGGCCGCGACCCGCGTCCGGACTTCAAGGTGGCGCGCTTCAACGATGGGGTGGAAGACATCAAGGACCTGAAGGAAGGCATGATCCTGGAGGGCACCGTGAGCAACGTGGCCCAGTTTGGCGCCTTCATCGACCTGGGCGTGCACCAGGATGGCCTGGTGCACGTGAGCCAGCTGGCGCACAAGTTTGTGAACGATGCGCGCGAAGTGGTCAAGACCGGCGACATCGTCAAGGTCAAGGTCATGGAGGTGGACGTGGAGCGCAAGCGCATCGGCCTGTCGATGAAGCTGGGCGACGCGCCACCGCGCCAGGGCGGCGACCGGGGTGCACCCCGCGACAACCGCTTTGAGGGGGCTGGCCGGGGCTATGCACAACCCCAGCGCCGTGCGCCCGAGCCCGTGCAACAGTCGGCCATGGCGTCGGCATTTGCCAAGTTGCAACAGGCCAAGGGCCGTTGACGGATTGCGGCGGGATGGCCTGGGTTTGCGGCAGGTTGGGGGCCATAATCGCCAGCAACCCCAACTCTGGTGCATGACCCCATGGAGCTGAACGCACTGCTGGCCCAACCCGTAGCTCTGCCCAGCCTTCCGCGCACGGTGGCATTGCTGATGAGCGAGCTGGCGCATGAAGAGCCCAGCCTGCGGCGTCTGAACCAGCTTTTCGGCACCGATCCGGCCCTGGCCGGGCGGCTGCTGGAGCTGGCCAATTCCCACACCTTCCAGGTACCGCGCCAGATTGCCGGCATCCCCGAGGCACTGGCACTGCTGGGTATTGCCCAGGTTCGCACATTGGTCACGTCGGCACCGCTGGGCACCGCGTCGCGCTCGGTGCCCGGCGTGCACATGCAGCAATTCTGGCGCTACAGCCTCAACACGGCCAAGCTGGCACGGTCGCTGGCGGGCATCGTGCACCAGAACCAGACCGCTGCGTACACCACCGGCCTGCTGCACGCGTTGGGCGAGCTGGTGATTCACCTGGCCGACCCGGACAAAGCCCAGTCGGTCAACACACTGGTGGCCCCGTTTGACCTGCGGCGCGGCAAGATCGAGCAGCGCATCTTTGGCTACTGCTATGGCCATGTGACGGCCGGGCTGGCACGCCGCTGGCGTTTGCCCGAGGTGGTGGTGGATGCCCTGCACCACCAGAGCGCGCCGTTTGACAACAATGCCTACGAGCCCCTCGCGGGCGTGATCCACCTTGCGTCCTGGCGCGCCCGAGCGCGCGAGGCAGAACTGGGCGAAAAGGAACTGGCCGTGTCGTTCCCCGGCGAAGTGGGTTTGGCCCTGGGGCTGGACATCGACATGGTGCTGCAGCAAGACCCTATCGACTGGACTGCGAAGCCTGAGGCTGCTGATTACGTGGTGTGAGAGCTGGTTTTGAGCCGCCTTGCGGCTTTGCGAAAATGCCGCCCATGAAAGCCCTGCGCATCCATGCCGGCCCCCGCGCCCGCCAACACCTTCAAAACCACGGGCTGCAGCCCGGCGATGTGGGCGTGATCCCTGCGGCGGCAGGGGGCCCCAAGGGCCTGATCCTGGGTCCGCTGGACCGTTTCATCTTTGGGGAGTGGCTGCCCCAGTCCAGCCAGCCGGTGCACCTGGTGGGCGCCTCGATAGGCGCCTGGCGCATGGCCACGGCCTGCCTGCAACAGTCGGTGGCGGCTTTTGAGCGGCTGGAGCACGACTACATCCACCAGCACTACGACCTTCCGCCGGGCAAGAAGCGCCCCACGGCCGCGCATGTGAGCGAGCGGTTTGGGCAGAACCTGCAGGCGTTCTATGGTGGGCGCATCGACGAGGTGCTGAGCCACCCGCGCTACCGCCTGCATATCGTCACCTCGCGCGGGCGGCACCTGCTGGGGCGCGAGCACCGCGTGGCCACGCCGCTGGGCTATCTGGGCGCGTTTCTGACGAACACGGTGCACCGCAAGGCGATGGGGGCGTGGCTGGAACGGGTGGTGTTTTCCTCGTCCGATGCGGCCATGGCCGATGGTGTTGGTGTGAGCGTTGGTGCTGCGTGCGCTGCATTGCCGTTTGGCACCTCGGACTACCGCACGCGCCAGGTGCTGCTGCACGGCGGCAACTTCATGCCAGCGCTGCAAGCCAGCTGCTCGATCCCGTTTGTGCTGCAGGCCGTGCACAACATTCCGGGTGCGCCCCGTGGAGCGTATTGGGACGGGGGCATCACCGACTACCACCTGCACCTGGCCTACGGCCAACAATCACAGAATGCTATTGAATTAATAGCAGGCAGCGCTTATCCAACAAGCGCTGGCGGCCAAAAACCCTCAGATTCTGGCCCGACTGCCTCGCCCGGCCTGGTGCTGTACCCGCATTTCCAGCACCAGGTGGTGCCCGGCTGGCTCGACAAGGGGCTCAAGTGGCGCCACCGTTCCACCCCGGCGCTGGACAACATGATGGTGCTGTCGCCCAGCCCCGACTGGGTGCGCTCCTTGCCCAACGCCAAGCTGCCCGACCGTAACGATTTCACCCACTACGGCACCGACAGCGCCGCGCGTGCCAAGGCCTGGCTTGCGGCTACGCGGGCCAGCCAGCAGCTGGTGGACGAGTGGCAGGCGTGGCTGGCGCGGCCCGACATGAACGCAGTGCAACCGCTGTAGTGCTCAGGTTGAGGCAGGCCGCCGCGCCGCCTCCTGCACCGCCCGGGCCGCATGGCGAGCAGCGTGCTCCCGGGCCCAGGTCAGCACCTCGTGCGCAGGCATGGGCCGTGCAATGCCAAAGCCCTGGGCGCGCTCGCAGCCCAGCTCCAGCAGCTTGGCGCATTGCTCGGCGGTTTCTACGCCCTCGGCCACCACATGCCGGTGGAAGGCGGCGGCCAACGCGACGATGGCGCTCACGAGTGTGAGGTCGTCGCCGTCTTCCAGAATGCCGCGCACGAACGACTGGTCGATCTTGATGGTTTCGGCGGGCAGGCGCTTCAGGTAAGACAGCGAGGAGAAGCCGGTGCCGAAGTCGTCCAGCGCAAAACGCACGCCCAGAGCCTGGCAGCTTTGCATCATGTGGCGCATGTACTGCATGTCTTGCAGGGCCGCAGATTCGAGGATTTCCAGCTCCAGGCGGGTGGGCGACACCTCGGGGCAGGTGTGCAGGATGTCCTTGAGCCGCTCCACAAAATTGGCCCGGTGAAAGTGGGGCGCGGAGATGTTCACGCTCACCTCCCACAGCATGCCGGCGTCCGTCCACTGCCGCATCTGGGCCAGCGCCTGGCGCAGCACCCATTCGCCCACTTCCACCTCCAGCTCGGCATCCTCGATCAGGGGCAGCACATGCTGCGGGCCCAGCAGGCCCTGCTCGGGGTGTTGCCAGCGCAGCAGGGCCTCCAGCCCCAGGATTTCGCCGGTGCGCAGGTTCACCTTGGGCTGGTAGTGCAGCACCAGCTCGCCCGCGTGCAGCGCCTGGGCCACGCGGGTCTGGCGCGTGTGCTGGGTCTGCACGGCGTGGTCCAGCTGCACGTCGAACACATGCATCTGGTTGCGGCCGAAGCCCTTGGCCTGGCACATAGCCTGGTCGGCGTGGCGCAGCAGGGTGTCGGGGTTGGCGTCGTCTTGTGGAAACACGGCCACGCCCACACTCACGGTGGTGTGCAGCACCCGGTCATCGATGGCGTAGGGGGCGGCCAGCTGCTGCATGAGCACGTCCACGCGCGCCTCGATGGCGGGCACGTCGGGCAGCTCGCCCAGCAGCAGCACAAACTCGTCGCCCCCCATGCGCGCCACGGCGTCCTGCGGCGTGATAAAGGCGCCCAGGCGCCGCGCGGTTTCCTTGAGCAGGCGGTCGCCCACGCGGTTGCCGTGGGCGTCGTTCACGGTCTGGAAATGGTCCAGGTCGAGCATGCACACCGCCAGCAGCAGCCCTTTTTGCCGCGCCACGAAGATGGCATGGGTCAGCCGCTCGGCCAGGGCGGCGCGGTTGTACAACCCGGTGAGCGGATCGTGCCGCGCGTGCCATGAAATCTGGTGGCGCAGGTTGCGGGTTTCGGTCACGTCGCGGAACACCAGCACGCAGCCCGCGGCCGTGCCATCGCCCTGGCGGATTGCTGACGCGGTGTACTCGATGGCGTAGCGTTCGCCCGAGCGGTGGATCAGCACCTCGTGCGTGACCGGCTGCAGGGCGCCGGGCACGGTGTCCCGCTCGGCCGCAGAACTGGCGTTGCGGCTGGCAAGCTCTTCATACAGGCGAAACACATCGTCCAACTGCCGCCCCAGCGCTTGGTCGGCGGTGAAGCCGGTCATGAGCTGTGCGGCCTCGTTGATGGTTTCTATGCAGCCCGAGGGGTCGGTGGTGATCACCCCGTCGCCGATGGAGGCGAGCGTGACCTCGGCGCGTTCCTTCTCGGCGCGAAGGGCCTCCTGGGCGCGTTTGCGTTCGGTCACATCCACCAGGGTGCCAATGGTGCCGGCCAGCGTGCCCCGGGTGGTCGTGAACGGGGCCTCGTAGTAGGCCATGTCCCTTGGGGGCTGGTGGTTGGCGGGGTGCACGCGGATCTCGTTGTCCTGCGCCTGGGCGATCTGGGTGGAGCGCTCGGGCGACAGCTCCTGGGGGTACGCGGGTGTCGAGGCCTGAGCGCTGCCAGCACCGGCAGGGGCATGAAAAAGCCGCTGCCAGGCGCAGTTGACTTCGAGGGTGACACCCTTCGCATCCCGCACGAACACCGGCAGGGGCAGGGCGTCGATCAGCTGGCGTGTGAAGTGCAGTTGTTCGCTTTGCTGCTGCTGGGTTTCGCGCAGCGACAGCACCAGCGACTGGACCTTGCCCGCCATGTCATTGAAGGTGGCCGCCATGGCGCGCGATTCGAGCGTGCCCGTCACCTCCATGCGCGTGTCCAGGCGGCCCTGGCGGAACGCATCGGTGGCTTCTGCCAGGCGGCGCAGCATGCGGGCATTGGCCCGCAGCAGCAGGGTGAGCAGCAGCAGGATGGTGAAAATGTTGAGGGCCGAGATGCGCAACTGCACCACCACCGTGCTCCAGACCTGGCCGACGAGGGGGGCCGCCTGCAGCGTCACCGTCAGGCGCCCGGAGGCCCCGCCGCCGGACAACGCCTGGCTGAACTGCTGCGAGGGCGGAGCGATGTTGACCCATTGGGCAAACCAGTCTGGCGCGGTGGCGGGCAGGCGGGGCGCCCGGGCTTCGGTCGCGGGCTCGTTGTCCACCTGCCATTTCAGCGAATGGATGCCCCGCCCGAAGCTGGCAATCCCTTCGCTGAGCAGCGTGGCCTGGGCCTGCCGGTCCGAGGCGGGCAGGGCCACCAGCGACGGCAGCAGCGCATCGCCCGCACGGCGCAGTTCGGTGGCGGCATGGCGGCGCGCCTCGTCGGTTTCTGTGGCCACCAGGTAGTGGTAGCGCACCGTGCTGACCAGCACGATGATCAGCACGATAGGCACATACAGCCGGGGATAGGTGCCCCGCAGGAGCCAGGTGCTGAGATTTCCGGTGCGCATCGACAGTGGCCCTCCCCCCAAGGGCCTGTTCAAAGTCTCCGGGCAGTGCCAGAACGACATTGAACTGGCTCTCCACCAGGGTAATGAATTGTTAATTAATTGTTGACGAGTCGGAGTCTAGCGCGTAGCGAATCGCGTGAGATGGGTTTGGACAGCGCAATCCCGCAGGAGCGGTCACGGCAGGAAGGCTTCTATATGCGTTGGAGGCGGCGGCGCGCAGGCGCTGTGGCGCCGCCGCAGAGAGATCACCAATACGCTTTGGGCAGGCTCTTACAGCGACTGCGTCAGCATGTCGCGGTATTCCTCGGGCGTGGCAATGCGCGGGTTGGTCTTGTGGCAGTGATCGGCCATGGCGCCCTTGATGATGTCTTCGAACAGGGCTTCGGTCACCCCCATGGCCGCCAGGCCCGTGGGCAGGCCCAGGCGGGCGTTCATGTCGCGGATGGCCTCGGGGATGTCGCCCGCGCTGGCCAGGCCCATGGCGTGTGCCATGCGTTCCAGGCGCTTTTCCTTCTGCACCGATTCGGCCGTAGCGTTAAAGCGGATCACTGCGGGCAGGAACATGGCATTGAGCGTGCCGTGGTGCAGGCGCGGGTTCACGCCGCCCAGGCTGTGGCTGAGCGAATGCACCGCGCCCAGGCCCTTCTGGAAGGCCATGGCGCCCTGCATGCTGGCGCTCATCATGTGCAGGCGCGCGTCGCGGTCGCTGCCGTTTTGGGTGGCCTGCTCGATGTTCGCCCAGCCGCGCGTGAGGCCGTCGAGCGCAATGCCGTCGGCGGGTGGGTTGAAGGCGGCGGACATGAAGGTTTCCATGCAGTGCGCAATCGCGTCCATGCCCGTGGCGGCCGTGAGCGTGGGGGGCAGGCCCAGCGTGAGTTCGGGGTCGCAGATGGCCGTCTTGGGCACCAGGTGCCACGAGTGAAAGCCCAGCTTGCGGTGGTCATCCACGATGATGATGGCGCCGCGCGCCACCTCGCTGCCCGTGCCGCTGGTGGTGGGCACGGCGATCAGCGGTGCGGCGCGCTCGGTGATGCGGGGTGAGCCGCCTTCGATGGTGGCGTAGTGGGTGAGGGGACCTTCGTGCGTGGCGGCAATCGCAATGCCCTTGGCGCAGTCGATGGCCGAGCCGCCGCCCACGGCGATCAGGCCGTCGCAGCCTTGCGCCTTGTACATCTCTACTGCAGCGCGCACGGCGGCTTCGGTGGGGTTGGACGGGGTCTGGTCAAACACGGCCACCGTCATGTCTGGCAGCGCATCGAGCGCCTTTTGCAGCACGCCTGCGGCCTTCACGCCAGGGTCCGTCACGATCAAAGGGCGGGTGATGCCCACGCGCTCGCATTCCTGCTTGAGCAGTTGGACAGCGCCGAATTCAAACTGGATCTGGGTGACGTAGTAGATGAAAGCCATGGTGCAACAGGATGTGTGAATGGGAGTGCCAGCGATTACGATAGCCCGCCAGCCCTTGATACGGGTTCTGAGCCCACTTTATAAGGAGGAGACAGCCGTGAAAACGAAGCAAACCCTGATGGCGACCCTGGTGGCCGTCACATCTGTGACAAGCGCACAGGCCCAATGCCTGACCGATGCGCAGGCTGCCGATATGGTGGCCAACTATGTGGCCAAGACCCCGGCCGCCAACCCCGAGAACCTCACTGACGCCGACGGCGCCTGTACACGCGGCAAGGTCAACGCATTGCTGGCTCAGCGCATGGGCAAGGTGATTGGCTACAAGGCGGGCCTGACCAACCCCGCTGTGCAAAAGCGCTTCAACACCGACAAACCCGTGTGGGGCAAGCTCTACGAAGGCATGGTGCTGCCCAGTGGCGCCACGGTGGATGCTGCCTTCGGTGCCCGCCCCCTGTACGAGGCCGACATGCTGGTCCGCGTGAAAAGCGCCGCCATCAACCAGGCCAAGACCCCCATGGACGTGCTGGATGCCGTGGACCAGATCATCCCGTTCATGGAATTGCCCGACCTGATGGTGCAGGCGCCGCCCAAGCTCAATGGCGCAGGCGTGACGGCCATCAACGTGGGCGCGCGCCTGGGTGTGGCGGGTACGCCCATTGCGGTGCCAGCCTATCGCGGCGAGCGTTTTGCCATGCTGAAGGCGCTGGCCGACATGAACGTATCGCTGACCGATGGTGCGGGCGCGCGCCTGGGCGGTGGCAAGGGCAGCGACATCCTGGAGCATCCGCTCAATGCCGTGGTATGGCTGGCGGGCGCGCTGGCGCAAGAAGGCCTGGCCATGCAGCCGGGCGATCTGATCAGCCTGGGCTCGTTCTCGCCCCTGCTGCCGCCCAAGGCCGGTTTGTCGGTGACGGCCACCTACGACGGCCTGCCCGGCGCCGCGCCGGTGCGCGTGACCTTCAAATAAGCGAACCCTGACCTTGCCCGCATGGTGCAGGCTGTTCCCCTGTTGCCGAGACCCTGACCGTTGACCGATCTGCACATCCACCACACCCGTCTCACCCCCCAGATGCGCAGCGTTCTCGAACGCATGGCCCGCGCGGGGCACCCACCGCTGCACACGCGCACGCCGCAGGAGGCACGCATCGCCTACCAGGCGGGCGCCGACGTGCTGGAGGTGCCCAAGGCCGCACTGGCGAGGGTGGAGGACCTGCAGATCCCGGCCCGCGACGGCGCCATGCTGCCCGCACGGCTGTATGCGCCCAGCACCGACGCGGGCCTGCCCATGCTGCTGTACACGCATGGCGGGGGCTTCACCATCGGCAACATTGCCACGCACGACATCCTGTGCCGCGAACTGGCGCGATTGGGCGGCTTGATGGTCGTGTCGCTGGACTACCGGCTGGCGCCGGAGCACCGCTTTCCCACGGCCAGCAACGATGCGTGGGACGCGCTGCAGTGGCTGTCTGCCAACGCTGAGCGCCTGGGGGCCGACTCCCAGCGGCTGGCCGTGGGCGGCGACAGCGCGGGCGGTACGCTGGCCGCCGTCAACGCCATCCTGGCGCGCGATGCGGGCCTGCCGCTGGCGCTGCAACTGCTGATCTACCCCGGCTGTGCAGCGCACCAGGACACGCCTTCGCACACCACCTTCGCGCGCGGCCTGGTGCTGGAAGAGCCTGCCATCAGCTGGTTCTTCGGCAACTACGTGCAAAGCCGCGCCGAGCGCGAAGACTGGCGCTTTGCCCCGCTGCATGCCCCGGATGTCGATGGTGTGGCCCCCGTCTGGATCGGTCTGGCAGAGTGTGACCCGCTGGTGGACGAAGGCATAGCCTACGCCGACAAGCTGCGCCTGGCAGGCGTGCAAGTGGACCTGGACATCTACCGGGGCGTGACCCACGAATTCATCAAGATGGGCCGCGCCATCCCCGAGGCGCGCAAGGCCCATGCCGACGCAGCCCGGGCGCTGCGATTGGCCTTTGGAATGGAGTGAAGACAACATGCAACGCAACGAATTCCGCTGTTTCCACCGCCTGCGCGTGCGCTGGGCCGAGGTGGACATGCAAAAGATCGTGTTCAACGCGCACTACCTCATGTATATCGACACGGCCATGAGCGACTACTGGCGCGCGCTGGGCCTGCCCTACGAGGCGAGCATGCATGTGCTGGGCGGTGAGATGTATGTGAAGAAGGCCACGGTGGAATACCACGCCTCTGCGCGGCTCGATGACACGCTGGATGTGGGCCTGCGCTGCACGCGCATCGGCAACTCATCCTGCCTTTTCACGGCAGGCATTTTCTGTGGCGACCGGTTGCTGATCTCGGCTGAGCTGGTCTATGTGTTTGCCGACCCGGCCACGCAGACCTCGCGCCCGGTGCCACCCGCGCTGCGTGCCATCTTCGAGGGCTTTGAGGCCGGTGCCGACATGGCCGAGGTGCGCACGGGCGACTGGAACACCCTGGGCCGCGATGCAGGCCGTGTGCGCACGGAGGTGTTTGTGCACGAGCAGGGCATTCCCGCCGAAATCGAAGCCGATGTGCACGACATCTCGGCCCGCCATGCCGTGCTCTACAACCGGCTGGGCATGCCCATTGCTGCAGGCCGCTTGCTGCAGCAGTCACCGGGTGTGGGCCGCATCGGCCGCATGGCCGTGGATCGCTCGGTGCGTGGTGCGCAGTGGGGGCGGCAGTTGCTGGATGCGCTGGTCGCCGCCGCCCGCGCCCGGGGCGACACGGAGGTGCAATTGCACGCCCAGCGCAGCGCTGAGGGCTTTTACCGCCGCGCCGGTTTCTCCGTGGTGGGTGAGCCTTACGAAGAGGCTGGCATTGCGCACATTGCCATGGCGCAGCGGTTGTAGTCGATTTTGCTATTAAAAAATGAGCTGCTTGCGCTTGTTGGATAAGCGCTGGAGCCCATTTTTATTCAAATATCTTCGAGCAGCGCGTAGGGCAGCGGCAGCAGGGCCAGCGCTACGCCGTCCGTGGCACCCACCTGCAGGCTGCCTTCCTGCGCGGCGCTGATCTGCAGCGACACGATGGTGTCGAACCCGCCGCTCGGCGCAGAAGCCACCTGCACCACGGTGCCGCAGGGCTGTTCCAGGTCTGCCGTGTTGAACACTTCGGCTCCCACTGCCACTTCGGCTGCCGCATGGGCGATGTAGGCCCTGCGCTTGAGCGTGCCCCGGAACTGGCTGCGCGCAACCACTTCCTGGCCGGGGTAGCAGCCCTTCTTGAAGTTCACGCCACCCACGGATTCATAGTTCAGCATCTGGGGCACAAAGGCCTCGACCACGGGCGTGGTCAGGGTTGCCACGCCGCTCTTCACCTCGCTCCAGAGCCACAGCGCGGCGTCCAGCGCGGGGCCTGCGGGGGCCGGGTCAACGGCAGGGGCCACCCACAGGGCCCGGGGCTGGCCATCGGCGGGGTACAGGTGGACCACCGACGCGGTGCCGATATCGGCCTTGGTCCAGGCGGGCTGGCTGCCGTCGGGCACGGTGTTTCCGGCCAGACCGTACAGGGCAAAGTCGTTGGTGGCGTCGGTCAGCTTGGCCTTGGCGCGCAATACAAACATCGACAGGCGCTTGAGCGTGGGGGGCAGCAGGTCGCGGCTGCACACCAGCAGCACCTCGGTAGCGCTGCGCTTGAAGCCGATGAAGCTGGCCTGCATGCGGCCCTTGGCCGACAAAAAGGCTGCGAGGCGGGCCTGGTCCATGCCCAGCAGGGCGAAATCCTGGGTGAGCTGGCCGTGCAGAAACTTGGCGGCGTCTTCGCCTTCCACGCGAATCACGCCCAGGTGGGACAGGGGGGCAATGCCGTTCAGGGGGTAAGTCATCGCTGAATTATGATGCCCTGTTTCATACACACAGACGGCAGGGTTGTGCGACGTTTACTGGCTTTGATTGCGTTGGTTTTGATCGCATCCGGTGGTGCGGCTTTTTGGTGGCTGCACCAGCCGCTGGTGACCGGCAGCGAGCCTCTGGAGCTGGCCATCGAGCCCGGCACCACACCCCGGGGCGTCGCACGTGATGTGGTGGCTGCAGGCGCGCGTGTGGATGCCCGCATGCTCTACGCCTGGTTCCGCTTCTCGGGCCAGGACCGCGCCATCAAGGCCGGCAACTATGAAATCCCCCCCGGCACCACGCCCCGCAGCCTGCTGCAAAAGCTGGTGCGCGGCGAAGAGAGCCTGCGCGCCATCACCCTGGTCGAGGGCTGGAACTGGCGCCAGGTGCGCCAGGCGCTGGCCAAGGAGGATCAGCTTAAGCGCGATGTCGCCACGCTGACTGACGAAGCGCTGATGGCCCAGCTGGGCCGCCCCGGCGTGCCACCCGAGGGGCGCTTCTTTCCGGACACCTACACCTACGCCAAAGGCTCCAGCGACATCGCTGTGTTGCGCCGGGCGATGCATGCCATGGACCGCCGCCTCGAAGCCGCCTGGGCGCAGCGCGCGGCGGACACACCCCTCAAGTCGGCCGAAGATGCCCTGATTCTGGCCAGCATCGTGGAGAAGGAAACGGGCAGGGCCAGCGACCGGGGCCAGATTGCGGGCGTGTTTGCCAACCGGCTGCGCGTGGGCATGCTGCTGCAGACCGACCCCACGGTGATCTACGGCCTGGGCGAGAAGTTTGATGGCAACCTGCGCCGCCGCGACCTGCAGACGGACACGCCCTGGAACACCTACACCCGCGCAGGCCTGCCGCCCACTCCCATTGCCATGCCCGGCAAGGCGTCGCTGCTGGCCGCCGTGCAGCCGGACGCCACGCGCGCCCTGTACTTTGTGGCCAAGGGCGATGGCGCCAGCCACTTCAGCACGTCGCTGGAGGAGCACAACCGTGCCGTCAACCGCTACCAGCGCGGCCAGCAGTAGATTCTTCCACCAAGGTTTTCATGTCACGACCCGGTCTGTTCATCACCTTTGAAGGCATCGACGGTGCGGGCAAGTCCTCGCACATCGAGGGGCTGGCCACTGCCTTTCGGGCACAGGGCCGTGCTGTCACCGTCAGCCGCGAGCCAGGCGGCACGCCGCTGGCCGAAAAACTGCGCGAGATGGTCCTCAACGACCCGATGGATGCGCTCACCGAGTCCCTACTGATCTTTGCGGCCCGCCGGGATCACCTGCGCAATGTGATCGAGCCCGCCCTGGCGCGGGGCGACGTGGTGCTGTGCGACCGCTTCACCGATGCCACCTTTGCCTACCAGGGCGCGGGGCGCGGCTTTGATCTTGATGTGCTATCAATATTGGAGCGTCTTGCGCAGACTGGACTTGCGCAAGAGGCAGATTTGATGCGTGAACCCGATCTGACGGTGTGGTTTGACCTGTCGCCGGAAGTGGCTGCAGAACGCCTGGCCGGTGCGCGTGTGCCCGACCGCTTTGAGGCCCAGCCCGTCGAGTTCTTCCGCCGCGTGGCCCAGGGCTATGCCGACCGCGCCGCTGCAGCGCCGCAGCGCTTTGCGCGCCTGGATGCAGCGCAGGATCGCCACCGCGTGTGGCAGCAGCTCACCAGCGTGTTTGTGCGCAAGGGGTGGCTGGCGATCATGGTGGCGTCCCAGGGGGGGGCGCAATGAGCGAGGCCACAGTGGCATTGGCGCCGTGGATTGCCGCGCAGCGCACCAGCCTGCTGGCCCAGCGCGGCCACGCGTGGTTGTTGCAGGGGCCGTCGGGCCTGGGCCAGTACGCCCTGGGTATGGAGCTGGTGCGGGCCTGGTTGTGCGATGCGCCCACAGAGCAGGGCGCGTGCGGCCAATGCAGCAGTTGCCACGCCATCGACGTGCGCACCCACGCCGATCTGTGTGTGCTGATGCCCGAGGTGCAGATGATGGCGCTGGGCTGGCCCTTGTCGGAAAAGGCCCAGGCGGACATCGACGACAAGAAGCGCAAGCCCAGCCGCGAGATCCGCGTGGAAGCCATGCGCGATGCGGTGGAGTTCTCGCAGCGCACCTCGGCGCGCGGCAAAGGCAAGGCGGTGCTGGTGTACCCGGCCGAGCAGATGAACCACATCACGGCCAATGCCTTGCTCAAGACCCTGGAGGAGCCGCCGGGTGACGTGCGCTTTGTACTCGCCAGCGAGGCGGCGCACCAATTGCTGCCCACCATCCGCAGCCGCTGCCTGGGCCACACCATGGTCTGGCCCGCACAGGACCAGATGCTGCAATGGCTGCAAGGGCAGGGCATCGCTGCGGATGCCGCTGTGTCGTTTTTGCGGGCCGCAGGCGGGCGGCCTGACGATGCGTTGGCACTGGCGCGCTCGGGCCGCAGTCCACAAGCCTGGTCGGCCTTGCCGCAGGCGGTGGCCAAGGGCGATGTGACTGCCTTGGGAGACTGGTCGCCCGCGCAGGTGATCGACGCACTGCAAAAACTCTGCCATGACCTGCTGGCGGCCAGCGTAGGCGGCGCGCCGCGCTACTTTGCGCCCGCAGACCTGCCCAAGGCGGTGCCGCCGTTGGGTGCTCTGACCCGCTGGTCGCGCGCACTGGCCAAGGCTGCACGCACGGCGGACCATCCTTTCAATGCTGGCCTCATGCTGGAGGCGCTTGTCGCCCAGGCGCGAAACACCCTACACTCCAAGCACTGAGCCGCACCCATCCATCCATGAGCAGTCCATCCACCGCCCCCCGCCCCAGCGTCATGCAGCTGGCCATCAAGGAAAAGGGGGCCCTGTACGCGGCCTACATTCCCTTTTTTGCCGAAGGGGGCATTTTTGTCCCCACCCAGCGGGACTACAAGCTGGGCGATGATGTCTATGTGCTGCTCACGCTGCCGGACGACACGCAGCGCTATCCGGTGGCGGGGCGCGTGGCATGGGTCACGCCAGCACGGGCTGCGGGCAACCGCACCCAGGGCGTGGGCATTCAGTTTCCCAAGGACGAAAAGTCGCGCCAGCTCAAGGCCAAGATCGAGGAGCTGCTGGGCACATCCCTGGGGTCCGACCGGCCCACCCAGACCATCTGAGTTTGGCGCCGCCACCGTGCCGACCTGCGTAGGCTGGTCGGCATTTTTTATGGGCGCCCACGACGAGGGAGCGGATGGCGTATCTTTACTCCAGAGCGCTGCGCCGCCTTTGACGGCCCGCGTTGCGCCCAAGAAACGATTAATTTGAAACCGCATGTTCACTGATTCGCACTGCCATCTCAATTTTCCGGAACTGGTGAGCCAGCTGCCCGCCATCCGCCAGGCCATGGCCGAGGCACAGGTCACCCGGGCTCTTTGCATCTGCACCACGCTGGAAGAATTCGACGGGGTACATGCCCTGGCCATGGCGCACGACAACTTCTGGAGCACGGTGGGGGTACACCCCGACAACGAAGGCATTGCCGAGCCAACGGTGCAGGACCTGCTGGACCGTGCTGCCCTGCCGCGCGTAGTGGCCATTGGCGAAACGGGGCTCGACTACTACGGCATGGAAGACCGCAAGGGCGGGCGCAGCATCGCCGATCTGGAGTGGCAGCGCGACCGTTTTCGCAACCACATTCGCGCGGCCCGGGTGTGCGAAAAGCCCTTGGTCATCCATACGCGCAGCGCGTCGGACGACACCCTCGCCATCCTGCGCGAGGAAGGGGAGGATGGCCCCGGCAACCGGGCCGGCGGCGTTTTTCACTGCTTTACCGAATCGATGCAGGTGGCGCGTGCGGCGCTGGATCTGGGCTACTACATTTCTTTCTCGGGCATCGTCACCTTCAAGAGCGCCCAGGAGCTGCGCGACGTGGTGGCCTTTGTGCCGCTGGACCGCACGTTGATCGAAACCGACAGCCCCTATCTGGCGCCCGTGCCGTATCGCGGCAAGACCAACAACCCCTCGTATGTGCCCTATGTGGCCCGGCAGGTGGCCGAGACCAAGGGGCTGACGCTGGAGGAAGTGGCCGACGCCACCAGCCGCAACTTCGGCATTCTGTTCAAGGGAGTGACCGCATGATTTGCCATCGCCGCAATGCGCTGGCCACCCTGGCGCTGGGGCTTGCCGCCCCCGGCATCTGGGCCGGAGCCTATGAGGATTTTTTTGTCGCCATCCTGCGTGATGACGATGCTGCCATTGCGGCGCTGTTGCGCAGGGGTTTTGATCCCAATACGCGCGACCCGAAAGGGCAGGTGGGCCTGACCATCGCTTTACAGAATGGGTCGTCCAAAGCGTTTGCAGCCTTGCTGGCATCCAGCCAGGTGAACGTGGAAGCCCGCAATGCGCAGGACGAAAGTCCCTTGATGATGGCGGCCCTCAAGGGCAATCTGGAAGCCGTCAAGGCGCTGCTGGCACGCGATGCGGATGTGAACAAGACAGGCTGGGCGCCCTTGCACTATGCGGCCTCTGCAGGTTCGCGCCAGCATGTAGCCATCATCGCGTTGCTGCTGGAAAACCATGCCTACATCGATGCCTCATCACCCAACGGCACCACGCCCCTCATGATGGCGGCGCAATACGGTTCCAACGAGGCCGTTCAGCTGCTGCTGGATGAGGGCGCGGACCCCACGCTCAAGAACCAGCTGGGGCTCACGGCTGCCGACTTTGCCTTGCGGGTGAGTCGTACCGAATCCGCCGACAAAATCGCCGCAGCCATCCGCAAGCGCCAGCCCAACCGGGGCCGGTGGTAGATGTAGCGCTGGGATCGGCCGTTGTCGCGCGCCGGTTAGCGCGCAATAGCGTGTTCAGTGCAATGCGGCGGTTTCGCCCGAGGCAGGCCGGGCCTGCAGGCGTGCGTACAGTCCGCCCATCGCCATCAGCTCAGCGTGGGTGCCTTGTTCGGCAATGCGCCCACGCTCCATGACGATGACCCGGTTGGCATGCTCGATGGTGGACAGGCGGTGCGCAATGACCAGGGTGGTACGTCCCTGCATCAGGCGCTGCAGGGCGTCCTGTACCAGCCGTTCGGATTCGGTGTCCAGCGCCGAGGTGGCTTCGTCGAGGATCAGGATGGGGGCGTCCTTGTACAGCGCCCGCGCAATTGCCAGCCGCTGGCGCTGCCCCCCCGACAACTGCGTGGCGTTGTGACCCACCACCGTGTGCATGCCCCGGGGGAGTGCTGCCACATGTTCGGCCAGGTTGGCTGCTGCCAGGCACGCCTGCACGCGCGCCTCATCCACCGCGTGGCCCAAGGCTACGTTGGCAGCGATGGTGTCGTTGAACATCACCACGTCCTGGCTCACCATGGCGAATTGCGAGCGCAGCGATCTGAGGTCCCACTCTGGCAACGGGTTCCCATCGACCAGGATTTCACCCGAAGCGGGCGTCACAAACCGTGGCAACAGGTTGACCAGCGTAGTCTTGCCTGCCCCGGAGGGGCCGACCAGGGCGACGATTTCGCCAGGCTCCACGCGCAAGCTGATGTGGTCCAGTGCAGGGGCGTGGTCAGGGCCAAACGACACCGTGACCTGCTTGAGTTCCAGCGCCCCCTGGGCGCGGTCCTTGCGGAACTGGCCGCCCGCTTCGGCTCCGGTGTCTCCCAGCAGTGCCAGCCCCCGCTCCAGGGCGGCAACACCCCGCGTGATCGGGCTGGCGACATCGGCAAGGCGGCGTATGGGGGCGATGAGCATCAGCATGGCTGTGATGAATGACACGAAGCCGCCGACGGTGACATCCTTGGCATCCACGGTGCCACGGCTCTGCCACAGGGCAATGCAGATCACCACGGAGAGCGCAGCAGCGGCGAGTAGCTGCGTCAGCGGCGTCATGGCTGCGGAGGCGATGGTGGACTTGATCGCCAGGCGCCGCAGGCTTTGGCTCAAGGCGGCGAAGCGCCCGGCCTGGCCAGGCTGCGCGCCATGCAGCCGGACCATGCGGTGGGCCAGCACGTTTTCTTCCACCACGTAGGCGAGTTCGTCGGTGGCCTGCTGGCTGCTTTTGGTCAGGTGGTAAAGGCGCCGGGACAGGGTCTTCATGATCCAGGCCACGCCCGGCACGACCACGGCGACGATCAGCGTGAGCTGCCAGTTGAGGTACAGCAGGTACACCAGCAGCGCCACCAGTGTGAATCCGTCGCGCGACACCCCTAGCAGTGCCTGCACGAGCAGGGTTGCGCCGGTTTGCACCTCGTACACCACGGTGTTGGACAGCGTGCTGGCCGATTGGCGCGAGAACAGACCCATCTCGGCAGCGAGCACCCTGTCAAACAGCGACTGGCGCAGCGTCAGCATGCCTTCGTTGGCAATGCGTGCCAGTGCGTACTGTCCGACGAACTGGGCAACGCCACGCACAAAAAACACGCCCAGGATGGCCAGTGGCACCATCCACAGCTGGAGGGTGCCTTGCGTGAAGCCCCGGTCCAGCAGGGGCTGCAGCAATGCGGGAATCAAAGGCTCGGTGATCGCGCCCACGAGGGTGGCAACAACGGCAAGGCTCCAGGCCATTCGCTGGTTGCCAAAGTAGACAGACAGTCGGCGCAGGCGTGTGGCCAGGCTTGCAGCGGGCGGGGAGGGAGTGTTGGGAGGCGCGGCGCCCGTATCTGTGGCTTGCATGTGGCCCGGATTCTACGGTTGTGGGCGGTCAAGGTGCCGGTGAGATTTTTCTGCGCAGCAGGTTGTGGGCTGCAAGAAATCGGTGCGAATAGGTTTGGAGGTCGCACGTTTTGTCACAGGGGTTTCCCCGCAGTGTGTAACATTCGGGTTTGCCTTTCGGCATTTGTTCGGCCACCGCTGGATGCCAATGACCACAGATCGAATCCCAACACACCCATCCCCTGCGGCCTTGCCGCATCCCTTGCGCCGCCACATGCTGGCTGCGCTGATCTCGACCCCCGCACTGCCCGCCCTCGCGCAATTTCGCGTTGAGGTCACGGGTGTTGGTTTGACCCAGTTGCCCATCGCAATTGCGCCGTTCCGGGGCGAGGCGCAGTCTCCCCAGAAAATATCGGCCATCGTCCAGGCCGACCTGGAGCGCAGTGGACAGTTCCGCGCGGTAGACGCCTCCGGCGCGGTGCTGGACGAAACCGCGCGCCCGGATGTCGCACTGTGGCGCCAGAAGAGTGCGGACTCCCTGGCTACTGGCAGTGTGACGCGCCTGGCAGATGGGCGTTTCGATGTGCGCTTTCGCCTTTGGGATGTGGTGAAGGGGCAGGACCTTGGTGGCCAGAGCTTTGTGGTCACCCAAGGCGATCTGCGCCTGGTGTCGCACCGCATTGCGGATTTCATCTATGAAAAGCTGACGGGCGAGCGCGGCATTTTCTCGACGCGTATCGCCTATGTCACCAAGACAGGCTCCCGGTACAGCCTGTGGGTGGCAGACGCTGACGGAGAGAATGCCCAATCGGCACTGTCGAGCCCGGAGCCCATCATCTCCCCTGCATGGTCGCCCAGCGGGGGGCAACTGGCCTATGTGTCGTTTGAATCGCGCAAACCGGTGGTCTATGTGCATGATGTGGCCTCCGGCCGCAGGCGCTTGATTGCCAATTTCCGGGGGTCCAACAGTGCCCCTGCCTGGGCTCCGGATGGTCGATCCCTCGCCGTGACGCTCAGCCGTGACGGGGGATCTCAGCTCTACACCATTGACGCCAACGGTGGCGAGCCGCGCCGCCTCATGCAAAGCGCTGGCATCGACACGGAGCCCATGTTCTCCGGTGACGGCCGCAGCATTTACTTTGTCAGCGACCGTGGCGGCGCGCCGCAGATCTACAAGGTCTCCACATCTGGCGGCAACGCGGAACGTGTGACGTTTACCGGCAGCTACAACATCTCCCCCAGCGTCAGCCCCGATGGCCGCTGGCTGGCCTACATCTCCCGTGTCGGTGGGGCTTTCAAACTGCACGTGATGGACCTGTCCTCGGGCACTGTGAATGCGGTCACCGACACAACGGCAGATGAGAACCCCAGCTTTGCCCCCAATAGCCGCCTTATCGTTTATGCCACCCAGCAGCAAGGGCGTGAAGCGCTCATGACCACCACGCTGGACGGCAAGATCAAGGCCCGGCTCGCGGGGCAGGCGGGCGATATCCGTGAGCCCGATTGGGGCCCGTTTCAAAAGCAATGAACTTATCAGCACTTTCAAGTATCAAGTTTTCAGGAGAATTTTGGATGATCAAACGTTTTACCCTTGCCCTTACCGTTGTCGCCCTCGTTGCCGGGTGCAGCTCTGGCGTGAAGCTGGACGATGTGCCTGTCGAAGACAAGAACGCCACGTCTACCATGGGTGGCAATAGTGGTGCCAACTCTGGCAATACCGCGCAGAGCGGTGTTGCTGGTGTGGACCTCGGCCAGTCGGGCCGCGATGCTGCAGGCCCAGTGGGCGTGAGCCGTATCGTTTATTTTGATTACGACAGCTACGTGATCAAGCCCGAATTTCAGTCGCTGATTGAGGCGCACTCTCGTTTCATCAAGGCCGGCACCAATCGCAAGCTGATGATTGAAGGACACACGGACGACCGAGGTGGTCGTGAGTACAACCTGGCGCTCGGCCAGAAGCGCGCCGAGGCAGTGCGCCGTTCGCTGGCTCTGCTCGGCGTGCAGGACAGCCAGATGGAAGCCGTGAGCTTTGGCAAAGAAAAACCAGCAGCCCAAGGCAATTCTGAAGACGCGCACGCCCAAAATCGCCGGGCTGAACTGTCTTATCGTTGATGCGCACGATTTCTTTGTCCTACCCGCTCAAGGCGGTGGCGGCAGTGATGCTGTCCGTGGCCTTGCTGCCCACGGGCCACGCCGCAATTTTTGAGGATGGCGAAGCTCGCCGCGCCATTCTCGAAATGCGGCAGCGCGTGGATGGCATGCAGCTGTCTCAGCAACGGTCCGCAGAGGAAGTGCGCAGGCTCAGTGAAGAGAACGCCCAGCTGCGGCGCAGTCTGCTGGATCTGCAAGGTCAGATTGACACGCTGCGCACGGAGCAGTCCACACTTCGCGGTCAGAACGAACAGCTGTTGCGCGATGCTGCTGACCTGCAGCGGCGCCAGAAAGACATCGCCCAGGGGGTAGACGAGCGCCTGCGTCAGTTTGAACCTGTGAAGGTGACCTTGGACGGCCAGGAGTTCCAGGCAGATCCTGCTGAGAAAAAGGACTTTGAAGCCGCACTGGCCGTGTTTCGCTCAGGCAAGTTTCCAGAAGCTGGAGCAGCATTTGCAGCCTTTGTGCGGCAGTATCCGCGCAGCGGTTTTGTCCCGTCTGCGCGTTTCTGGCTTGGGAATGCTCAATACGCTACCCGGGACTACAAGGAAGCCATTGGTAATTTCAAGCTGATGCTGTCTGATGCCCCGGCTCATGCGCGGGCACCAGAGGCGGCTTTGTCCATCGCCAATTGCCAGATTGAACTCAAAGACACACGAACTGCCCGCAAGACCCTGGAAGACCTTGTGCGCGCCTACCCGCAGTCCGAGGCGGCTGTGGCGGCGAAAGAGCGCCTTTCCCGATTGAAGTAATGGTCGGCGAAGCGCCTTTGCAAGCCCCGGCAGGGGGTGTTGAAGATGCAGCGCTGGAGCGTCGCTTTGGCGGACTGGAACGGCTGTACGGCGTACAAGGCGCTCGGCGTATCCGCCGGGCGCATGTGGTGGTGGTGGGGGTTGGGGGGGTGGGCTCGTGGGCCGCTGAAGCCTTGGCACGCAGTGGGGTAGGGCAGATCACGTTGATTGACCTCGACCATGTGTCCGAGTCGAACATCAATCGCCAAATCCATGCACTTACCGATACCGTCGGCCAGGCCAAGGTTCTTGCAATGCGCGATCGGATTGCGCAAATACACCCTCAATGCAGCGTCCACTGCGTGGAGGAATTCGTGGATGCCGACAATTGGCCTGGTTTGCTTCCTGAGTCCGTTGATGCGGTGATTGATGCGTGCGATCAGGTGCAAGCCAAAACGACCATCGCGGCCTGGGCTCAGGCCCAGAAGGCTCTGCATATCACGGTCGGGGCGGCTGGCGGTAAGCGCCATGCGCACAAAGTGGATGTGGACGATCTCGCTTTGACGACCCACGATCCTCTGCTGGCGCAACTGCGCTATCGCTTGCGCAAGCACCATCGGGCAGCCCGTGATGGAAAAAAAATCGGAGTGACCTGCGTCTTCAGCAGAGAAGCCGTGGCGCCTCCCGATCCGTCCTGCAATGTGGATGGCGATGGTTCTCTGAACTGCCATGGATACGGTTCGGTCGTTGCGGTGACGGCGACCTTTGGTCAGTGCGCTGCAGGGTGGGTATTGGACAAACTTGCCGCAACTTCCAAAAATACTGAAAAAACGACGCTATAATCCGAGGCTTTGCAGCAGTCAGTCATGATTGGTTGCAACCGGTTGGGACGTTAGCTCAGTTGGTAGAGCAGCGGACTTTTAATCCGTTGGTCACAAGTTCGAATCTTGTACGTCCTACCAAGAACATAAGGCTCTGTAGCAATACAGAGCCTTTTTTCTTTGCTGCATCTTTTGTAGCAATGTGTTGAGCTGCACGGCGCATCTGTTCCGCAATTGCTGCAGCTGTTCCGCAAACTGCAGCAAATCCGCACTAGGCGACACCTTTCTTCCAACCCGTGCCTTTGGTGGGGTAGCTGGGGACCTGTGCCAACTCAACATTGGTGGAAAGTGCCATCGATCGCCCCGTCCACTGGTGTCCACAAACCACCATTTGGATCGCATGGGTCGAAAAATTTGGCAAAGCGTTACCGCAAGTGGGATCGAATTGCTGCAGCCTGAGACTTGTATCCGTTTTTCTCTAAGTGACGAACGAACACTTCCCAGGGCGGGATGTTGCTCATGTATGGCTTCCCGGGACCGCTATACATACCTCCGCCGGGTCCTGAGTACAGCCCACCGCCTGGTCCTGAATACAACCCACCACCGGGACCCGTGTAAAAGCCTCCACCTGGGCCGCTATACATCCCGCCGCCGGGACCTGTGTAGAGCCCGCCACCGGGGCCTGTGTACATGCCCCCCCCAGGGCCGCTATACATGCCACCGCCCGGACCGGTGTATGCACCTCCACCTGGTCCCGTATACAGGCCTCCGCCCGGTCCTGTGTATTGGCCTCCATCGGGACCCGAATATTGATTGCGTGGCCAAACCATCGTGCTTCCTTACATTCGTCGATGTAATGTATTCTGCGGTATCAGCCGGAAAAGCTCCAGAAGATCCCATGGGTGAGATATGAACGCATACGTAATCATTGGTGATGCAAACACCAGAAAATCCTCTATCCTTCGTTGTCTGACTGGGTGCTTCAATAGAAGTGATCGAGACATATTGCTCTCCAGCGGCAGGCAAATACGTGTCTACGCAAGAGTGTCGTCTCTTCAAGAGTCCAAGACGACACCGCAGGATTTTTTGAAAGAAGTCCGACTTAGAGGTTGTTCGGACGTTGTATTCTGTCTTTGGCCTGATGCGAACCCCAAGGATCCTCGGCGTTTCCCGGATAGTGACTCTTACATTAATTTTTTTCGACAAGCCGGCTGGGTTTTCAAAGGGGCGGCAATCCTTGGAAATACAGGGATTGCCCCAGGTGTGAAAAACGTTTGCCGCGTTCCTTCTGTTAGAACCCAACCGATAAATGTCAGTGCCCAGCTTGTTCGTACTCAATTTGGCTGGTAAATATCGGCTCAAACCCATCTGGAGATAGCTGTCGCATCCCGGACGATCATATGGTCGCTTGAGAAACAGGTGCGGGTGGGTCTGGTACCACTCTTTCATCGCCTGCATCGGCGTACTGCTCTTGAGCGCTGACTGCGGTAGCTGGTGGTTGTACAACGCCACATAGCGCAACAAGGTCTGCTCCATGTCTTCGCGGCTGTTGAATCGGTGGGTCTTCAGAACGTCCGCAATGCGGCCGTTAAATCGCTCCACCATGCCGTTGGTTCTGGGTGTTCTGGGCTTGGTCAGTCGGTGCTCGATGCCTAACTCCTGGCACAGTTGATCGAATTCATGGTTGCCGCTGGGTTCGCGTTCCCGGCTGGCAAACAGACGGTCCGTGAACTCTTTGCCGTTGTCGGTCAACAGCTTGTTGATCCTGATCGGACAGGCCTTGTGCAACGCCTTGAGGAAGGCCTGTGCACTGGCGGCGGTCTTGTTGGACTTGAGCTGCACAAACACCCAACGCGTGGCCCTATCGATAGCCACGAACAGGTAGCGCCGGCTGCTCTCATCCTGCATCTGGGGCAGGTACTTCACGTCCATGTGCACGTAGCCTGGCTCGTAGCTCTTGAAGGTCTTGTAGGCCAGCGCAGGCTGCTGGGGCTTTAGAGCATTGAGGTTGCCCGCTCCATGGCGGCGCAAGCACCTGTCCAGCCCGGAGCGCGAGACATGGGGACAGATGAACTCCCGTGTCACGGCCAGCAGGTCATCCAAAGGCAGCAGCAAGGTACGCCGCAAGTGAACCACCACTGTTTCTTGTGCTGGCGTAAGCACGGTCTGCAGGTGGTGGGCAGTGTGAGAGCGGTCTGCAAAGACGGAACGCTTCTTCCACTTGTAGACCGTCTGCTCAGTGATCCCAAAGCGCTGGGCCAGGACGCTGGCTGGTTCATCGCTGGCTGCGATCTCGGCACGCACGGCGGGCGTGGTGCGGGCGTTCTTGTGCAGGGCTATCAACATGGCTTCACTCCCTGGGTGGATTGCAAGGACTCTATCAACTCCTTTAGAACCGCTCGCGCCATGAAGAGTGGATAGCGTTTGGAGTCTATGCAATCGTCCGGGATGCGACAGATAGCCCGTTTCTGCCGACCCTGCCGACACTCTGTTGCTCAAGGCGCGGTGCGGCTTCGCGGCCCGTTTTTTAGCCGAATGGGGTGACGTGATTTGACGGCGATTGCTTTTTTGCTCGCGCGATTTTCGGGGGCGGGTTGCATCGCGCTCCTATATATAATTTTGTGGATTTTTTGCCACATGGTTTCAATTGTTTACTGTTGTTAGTATTGCACACCGTATGATAAATTTTGCATGGCAATGATATTGCAATGCAAATGTGCCTACACGTCACTTTATATTATGTGATTGTAGGGTGCTGAAATTCAATATTTTATAGATATGAATCATTCAATTGCAAAAGCGATAGTGACAGGTATCTCTGCCTTGGGCATGGCAACCTTAGGCCACGCTGAGTCTTTCACTGTCCAGCTAGACGGTCCGATGGATCCCTTGTACGGAATTCAGAATAACTCATTGCATGGAAAGCTAACCACATGTGGATATAAGCTCCAAAGTGAAAATCATCCAGGCTGTACTGGCAACGTGTGGTACGGCGCATGGTTTGACGGGCCAATCAATCCATATAAATATAATGGAAATACATATTTTCAGGTGCCGCACTCTCAGAATTTTAGATTTAATTTGCCGAACCACAACTGGGGAGATCGCTTAACTTGGATTATAGAGCCTGCCAGTTTTACTGCGGGATATCCAGAGGGTGCTCTACTTAGCCCTCCCGTAAAAGATACAGTTGAATCTCACTACAATATGGCCCATTGGATATATTCGCCGTATGTGGTAGGTTCGACTATTTATGGCCTGACTCACCACGAATGGTATCCAAATACAATGCCGTTCGGCGGAAAAATAGTAGCTAACAGCGTTCCGGTATGGGGAATAGGCTGGATCAGCTCAACCAATGGAGGGGCGAGTTGGGCGATGAAGCCCATTAATTATGGTGCACCAAGCAACGCAGACAGGCTGGTGATTGTTCCTGAACCACACAGCAGCACCTACACCCAAGAATATGGTTTCGCGCACCCTTCAAACATTGTAAAAGAAGGTATTTATTATTACGCCTTTGTGACTTCTCTATCTAACAAGCCAGGAGGCGTTCAAGAGCGCGGTGTTAGCATCATTCGTACATCGAACCTTGCTTCTGCGACTGGCTGGCAGTTCTGGAATGGCTCAAGCTGGACTACCGTAAATCACGGGACATATCAAGGAGGAAGCAGCACTCAACAACCCTATATCTTCTGGAAGGAAACCGCCAACGCATGCACCACACTGCTTGCACACAACGTTCGCAAACATTCCCCTAGTGGAAAATGGATTGTTTTAGGCTCCGCCTCCTGTTTCAGTAACCCCTATCGCGCCACATTTACCTGGATTGATAATTTGTCTAATCCCTCCCTCCTTGACAAAACTACCGCAGGGCAGCCTAGATATCCTGAGTTCATCAATCAAAATGGCCATAGTATGCCAGCAAACAAATATGTGAGCTTTTTCAATGTTGATGCAACCGTCAACTCGGGCGACAATTACGAAACAATTGGGAACAAGCCGCTTTTAGTTGGTGTTGATCAAAGCCTGGAATTTATATCTCATCAATTTCTGACCATCACTTACACGCCATAGAATTGCAATATATTCGGCATTAAAATTTAATGGGTCGCATGTTGCGATCCATTATTTTTCAGATGAAAACTTATGAAATTGGCAGCATCCGGCTGTTCTAGATTGGGGCATAACTGTCGCATCCCGGACGATTGCATAGACTCCAAACGCTATCCACTCTTCATGGCGCGAGCGGTTCTAAAGGAGTTGATAGAGTCCTTGCAATCCACCCAGGGAGTGAAGCCATGTTGATAGCCCTGCACAAGAACGCCCGCACCACGCCCGCCGTGCGTGCCGAGATCGCAGCCAGCGATGAACCAGCCAGCGTCCTGGCCCAGCGCTTTGGGATCACTGAGCAGACGGTCTACAAGTGGAAGAAGCGTTCCGTCTTTGCAGACCGCTCTCACACTGCCCACCACCTGCAGACCGTGCTTACGCCAGCACAAGAAACAGTGGTGGTTCACTTGCGGCGTACCTTGCTGCTGCCTTTGGATGACCTGCTGGCCGTGACACGGGAGTTCATCTGTCCCCATGTCTCGCGCTCCGGGCTGGACAGGTGCTTGCGCCGCCATGGAGCGGGCAACCTCAATGCTCTAAAGCCCCAGCAGCCTGCGCTGGCCTACAAGACCTTCAAGAGCTACGAGCCAGGCTACGTGCACATGGACGTGAAGTACCTGCCCCAGATGCAGGATGAGAGCAGCCGGCGCTACCTGTTCGTGGCTATCGATAGGGCCACGCGTTGGGTGTTTGTGCAGCTCAAGTCCAACAAGACCGCCGCCAGTGCACAGGCCTTCCTCAAGGCGTTGCACAAGGCCTGTCCGATCAGGATCAACAAGCTGTTGACCGACAACGGCAAAGAGTTCACGGACCGTCTGTTTGCCAGCCGGGAACGCGAACCCAGCGGCAACCATGAATTCGATCAACTGTGCCAGGAGTTAGGCATCGAGCACCGACTGACCAAGCCCAGAACACCCAGAACCAACGGCATGGTGGAGCGATTTAACGGCCGCATTGCGGACGTTCTGAAGACCCACCGATTCAACAGCCGCGAAGACATGGAGCAGACCTTGTTGCGCTATGTGGCGTTGTACAACCACCAGCTACCGCAGTCAGCGCTCAAGAGCAGTACGCCGATGCAGGCGATGAAAGAGTGGTACCAGACCCACCCGCACCTGTTTCTCAAGCGACCATATGATCGTCCGGGATGCGACACATAACCACCCGTCATGCACATGACCTGTATTGTCGGCTAGGATGTCCTGAATAACTCGGATTCGCGAGTACTACAAGGCCGATATTTTCAGATGGCTTCACTGATACCGTTTTGCCGACATCGAGCCTTGTTTTGCGGTTCTCTTTCGGGCCGCTTTTGCGGCTCCTCGCCTGTGTTCAGGCGCACTCATCCTTGGCCCCCCAAGCAGTTGGTGGCGCACCATCTACAGATTGGATAGCGCAAACAGCGTCTTGAGCTGCAGGGTGTTTTTCTTGAGTCCCCGGTAGCGCACCTTATCGTAGCCAAACTGCCGCTTGATCACCCGAAATGGGTGTTCCACTTTGGCTCGGATGCTGGCTCTGATCTTCTCCACCCTGTCTATCAGCGCGTCTATGGGGTTGTTTTCCTTGTCCAACTCGTTGCGTTTGCCTGGGCGCATCGCTACATGCCAGGTGACATCCTTCTTGGCGTCCGGGCGCTTGTGCACGCCGTGGTACCCAGCATCACCAAAGGCATCTGTCTCCTCGCCGTGGAGCAAGCTGTTGCCCTCAACGACGTCGGACACGTTGCCCGAGGTGCAGATGACGGTGTGTACCAGCCCGAGTCTGCGTCCACACCAATGTGGCCTTCATGCGGTAATTTCTGTTCCGCAACTCCGAACGGCCGTTAGCATTCATGCGGGTCGTAGCCTGGCATTGCAGCGCTACTTGCGGAAGTACCTTACTGCTAACTTATTGATTTAAAAAGGTTTCCCCTTGGCCTTTTAATCCGTTGGTCACAAGTTCGAATCTTGTACGTCCTACCATGCGAATCAAGGCGCCAGTCTTTTGGCGTAAACAAAGGCCTCCTTGCGGAGGCCTTTGTTTTTTGTGATCCGCACGTTCAATGCAGTGCCATGTTATTCAAGGCCCCGATTGTTGTATCACTTCATTTTGTTACGCGGATTCAGTGCTGGTGCTGGGTGAAAACAGGTCCCAGCTCGCAATGAAAAGCGCCGCAATAACTGGTCCTATCACGAAGCCCGTCAACCCAAAGAGCGCCATGCCTCCCAGGGTGGATATCAGCACAACGTAGTCTGGCATCTTGGTGTCCTTGCCCACCAAAATCGGACGAAGGACGTTGTCAACGAGGCCTATAACGCCAACGCCAAACGCAGTCAGCACCACGCCTTGCCAGACTGCACCCGTGGCCAGGAAGTAAATTGCCACCGGCACCCAGATCAGCCCCGCTCCCACGGCGGGAAGCAGCGACAGGAAGGCCATGGAAACACCCCACAGCACGGGGCCCTGAATGCCCAGGATCCAGAAAATCAAACCGCCCAGCGCTCCTTGGGAGGCCGCCACGACAATGTTGCCTTTGACCGTGGCGCGAATGACGGTGGTGAACTTGCTGACCAGTTGCCGCTTATGTGTTTCGTCCAGGGGGGTGGCCTGGCCAATGCGCAAGGCCAGGCTCGATCCGTCACGCAACAGGAAGAACAGCAGATAGAGCATGATGCCGAAGCTCACGATGAACTGCAGCGTGTTCTGGCCAATACTCAGTGCCTGTGTGGCCACAAACTGGCTGGCCTGGACGGCGACGGAAGAGAACTTTTGTTGCAGCTCGCCAACGGTCGTGAGATTCAACCGGTCCAACAAATTGGCGGCCCAGGCGGGCAGGGCGGCGATCACCTGCTGTAAGTAGAGTCCAAAATTTAGCTGGCCCGACCGCATCCGTTCATAGATTATCGTGGCTTCCTGGGCCAGGGATACCGTGATCGCTGTCATGGGAAGGATGACCACAATAAGGCACAGTCCCAGGGTACACAGCGCTGCAAGATTGCGCCGCCGGGGCATGCGCCGCAGCAGTTTGCGGTGCAGGGGGGCAAACAAGATGGCCAGGATGACGCCCCAGAAGACGGCGCCGTGGAACTGCCAAAGGATGGCTCCAAAGGCGATGGTGACGAGGGCCAGCAGCAGCAAAAAGACTTTGTTCTGGAGGGTGGGTGGCGTCATGAGGGTAGGTGGCAATGAGATACCCGGAATGTACGCGAGCCAGGTTTGTAGCCGCTTGTTGCGCCAGCGTGTCAGCACCGGCCCCACCATTTCCGTAGGGCGGTCGGCCATTCGGTGGCACAATGGCGCCCGTACCAAGGCCCTTCCCCAGCCACAGTCGCATCCGCCAATCGGTTCAGCCGTGTCGCGGAAGGTTTCTCAACCAGCTAATGCTTTCCCAAGGAAAGCGGAGGTCAGCGGAATATGAGCGATACGACGTCCGTCTATCAAGCCTACCAAGGCAACACTTACCTCTTCGGCGGCAATGCGCCCTATGTCGAAGAGATGTACGAGAACTACCTCGCCAACCCAGGTAGCGTGCCAGACAATTGGCGCGAGTACTTTGATGCACTTCAACATGTGCCTGCGGTGGATGGCAGCAATGCCAAAGACGTCCCCCACCTCCCCGTCATCAACGCTTTTGCCGAACGCGCCAAACAGGGCGGCACCAAGGTTGTTGTGGCAACGGGTGCGGACTCTGAGCTGGGCCGCAAGCGCACTGCCGTCCAGCAACTGATCGCAGCCTACCGCAACGTGGGCCAACGCTGGGCTGATCTGGATCCCCTCAAGCGCACCGAGCGCCCCGCCATTCCTGAACTCGAGCCCTCTTTCTATGGTTTCAGCGACGCTGACCAGGAAACGGTGTTCAACACGAGCAACACGTTCTTCGGCAAAGAGTCGATGCCGCTGCGCGAGTTGATCAATGCGCTGCGCGAAACATACTGCGGCTCCATCGGCGCCGAGTATATGTATGCCACTGACCAGAACCAGAAGCGCTGGTGGCAGGAAAAGCTGGAAAAGATCCGCAGCAAACCCAGCTTTGGTGTGGACAAAAAAAAGCAGATCCTGGACCGCCTGACGGCCGCCGAAGGTCTGGAGCGTTTCCTGCACACCAAGTACGTCGGCCAGAAGCGTTTCTCCCTGGAAGGGGGTGAAAGCTTCATCGCCGCCATGGACGAGCTGATCCAGTCCGCCGGTGCCAAGGGCGTCCAGGAAATCGTGATCGGCATGGCCCACCGGGGTCGCCTCAATGTGCTGGTCAACTCGCTGGGCAAGATGCCCAAGGACTTGTTCGCCGAGTTTGACCACACGGCCCCTGAAGACCTGCCTGCCGGTGACGTGAAATACCACCAGGGCTTCAGCTCGGATGTGACCACCCCTGGCGGCCCGGTCCACCTGTCGCTGGCATTTAATCCTTCCCACCTGGAAATCGTGAACCCCGTGGTCGAAGGCTCCGTGCGTGCCCGCATGGACCGCCGCGCCGACCCGCACGGCAAGCAGGTGCTGCCGGTGCTGGTGCATGGTGATGCGGCCTTTGCCGGCCAGGGTGTGAACCAGGAAACCCTGGCGCTGGCCCAGACCCGTGGCTACTACACGGGTGGCACGGTGCACATCATCATCAACAACCAGATCGGTTTCACCACCTCCGACCCGCGTGATACGCGCTCCACGCTGTATTGCACCGACATCGTCAAGATGATCGAGTCGCCCGTGCTGCACGTGAACGGTGATGACCCCGAAGCCGTGGTGCTGGCCACCCAGCTCGCCCTGGAGTTCCGCATGGAATTCAAGAAGGACGTGGTGGTGGACATCATCTGCTTCCGCAAACTGGGCCACAACGAGCAGGACACCCCGGCTCTGACCCAGCCGCTGATGTACAAGAAGATCGGCCAGCACCCTGGCACGCGCAAGCTCTATGCCGACAAGCTGGCGGCACAGGGCCTGGGTGAGTCGCTGGGCGACGATATGGTCAAGGCCTATCGTGCCGCCATGGATGCCGGCAAGCACACGGTCGATCCCGTCCTGACCAACTTCAAGAGCAAGTACGCCGTGGACTGGAGCCCGTTCCTGGGCAAGAAGTGGACGGACGCTGGCGACACCGCCATTCCTCTGGCTGAGTGGAAGCGCCTGGCCGAGAAGATCACGACCATTCCTGAAAGCGTGACGCCGCACCAGTTGGTCAAGAAGGTGTATGACGACCGCGCTGCGATGGGCCGTGGCGAGATCCCTGTGGACTGGGGTATGGGCGAGCACATGGCGTTCGCGTCGCTGGTGGCCAGCGGCTACCCGGTGCGCCTGTCGGGCGAAGACTGTGGCCGAGGCACGTTCACGCACCGCCACTCGGTGATTCATGACCAGAAGCGCGAGAAGTGGGACATCGGCACCTATGTGCCCCTGCAGAATGTGGCCGAGAATCAGGCTCCGTTCGTCGTGATCGACTCGATCCTGTCGGAAGAAGCTGTGCTGGGTTTTGAATACGGCTACGCCTCCAACGACCCCAACACCCTGGTGATCTGGGAAGCGCAATTCGGCGACTTTGCCAACGGTGCGCAGGTCGTGATCGACCAGTTCATCGCCTCGGGTGAAGTGAAGTGGGGCCGCGTCAACGGCATCACGCTGATGCTGCCACACGGCTACGAAGGCCAGGGCCCTGAGCACAGCTCTGCCCGCCTCGAACGCTTCATGCAGCTGTCGGCCGACGCCAACATGCAGGTGGTGCAGCCCACCACCGCCAGCCAGATCTTCCATGTGCTGCGTCGCCAGATGGTGCGTGATCTGCGCAAGCCGCTGATCATCATGACGCCCAAGTCGCTGTTGCGGAACAAGGATGCGACTTCGCCGCTGTCCGAGTTCACCAAGGGCAGCTTCCAGACGGTGATTCCCGAGCAGGACGAAGCCATCGTCAAGAAGGCCGCCAAGGTCAAGCGTGTGATCGCCTGCTCCGGCAAGGTGTACTACGACCTCGTGAAGAAGCGCACCGAGCGCGAAGACGACGATGTGGCCATCATCCGCGTGGAGCAGCTCTACCCCTTCCCGCACAAGGCATTTGCCGCTGAACTCAAGCGCTACCCCAACGCCACCGACGTGGTGTGGTGCCAGGACGAGCCGCAGAACCAGGGCGCTTGGTTCTTCGTGCAGCACTACATCCACGAGAACATGCTCGAAGGCCAGAAGCTGGGCTATTCCGGCCGCGCGGCTTCCGCGTCACCTGCCGTGGGCTACTCGCACCTGCACCAGGAACAACAAAAGGCGCTGGTGGACGGCGCGTTTGCCAAGCTCAAGGGTTTTGTCCTGACCAAGTAAGGCCAGCTGCGACCCGACAACAGAACAAAACCCCATTCCGAAAGAATTGATATGGCTATCGTAGAAGTCAAAGTCCCCCAGCTGTCCGAATCCGTGGCCGAGGCCACCATGCTGACGTGGAAGAAAAAGGCCGGTGAGGCTGTGGCAGTGGATGAGATCCTGATCGAGATCGAAACCGACAAGGTGGTGCTTGAAGTGCCGGCCCCCTCGGCTGGTGTGCTGGCTGAAATCATCCAGGGCGACGGCGCCACCGTGGTGGCCGAGCAGCTCATTGCCAAGATCGATACCGAAGGCAAGGCCGGCGCGGCCGCTCCTGCCGCCGCTGCTGCTGCACCCGCTGCCGCCACGGCGTCGGCTCCTGCCCCCGCACCAGCGGCTGTTGGCGGCTCCAAGGGCGACGTGGCGATGCCCGCTGCCGCCAAGCTGCTGGCCGAGAACAACCTGTCCGCATCGGCTGTGGCCGGCAGCGGCAAGGATGGCCGCGTGACCAAGGGTGACGTGCTCAGCGCTGTGGCGGGTGGTGCCGCCAAGGCTGCTGTTGCTGCCCCAAGCGCCATCCCCACGGGCGTGCCCACCAAGGCACTGCCCCAGGTGTCGGCCCCGGCCGCCAAGGAAGACCTGGGCGACCGCCCCGAGCAGCGCGTGCCCATGAGCCGCCTGCGCGCCCGCGTGGCCGAGCGCCTGCTGCAGTCGCAATCGACCAACGCCATCCTGACCACGTTCAACGAAGTGAACATGGCGCCGGTGATGGACATGCGCAAGAAGTTCCAGGACACGTTCACCAAGGAGCATGGCGTGAAGATCGGCTTCATGAGCTTCTTCGTGAAGGCTGCCGTGCATGCCTTGAAGAAGTACCCCGTGCTGAACGCCTCGGTCGATGGCAACGACATCGTTTACCACGGCTACTTCGACATCGGCATCGCCGTGGGCTCGCCCCGTGGCCTGGTGGTGCCTATCCTGCGCAATGCCGACCAGATGAGCTTTGCCGACATCGAGAAGAAGATCGCCGAATTCGGCAAGAAGGCCGCTGAAGGCAAGCTGGGCATTGAAGAAATGACGGGCGGCACGTTCTCGATTTCCAACGGTGGCACCTTCGGCTCGATGATGTCCACGCCCATCATCAACCCTCCCCAATCGGCCATCCTGGGCGTACACGCCACCAAGGACCGCGCTGTGGTGGAGAACGGCCAGATCGTTGTGCGCCCGATGAACTACCTAGCCATGTCGTACGACCACCGCATCATCGACGGCCGCGAAGCCGTGCTGGGCCTGGTGGCGATGAAGGATGCGCTGGAAGACCCATCGCGCCTGCTGTTCGACATCTAAGGCGAATAGTGACCATGCTGCAGGCTGCCTGTGCAACTGTGGCATCAGTTCTGTTGCTTGCAGCGTGTGGGTCGCTACGGCCTTCCTTGCAAGCAGCAGATGCTGGCCTGATCGGCGACTACCGCATGGATTGTGAGTCCATTCGCGTGCCTGCCAATTCAGAGGTCAGATTACGGAAAGACTGTGACTCCCAAGCGGACAAATTCAGCATCAAAGTTCGCCAAGATGATTCTGGTCAATGGGCAGTCATGAACCTAGCCGATCAGCCTTTTTCCGATTTTTCAGAGTGGAAACGAACGGTTTTTGAAGGCAATGCTTGCATCGGTGCACCGTTTGTCGCTCTCTGCAAGGTTCCCCTGAACACTCCGGTTCTAAGTGGTGTGGGGAGTGATATTCCGATCTCATCTAGGACCGGCTATGTCTTCGTAAGTCAAGGGCTGATCGCCGATTTGATAAAGGTAGAAAGCAAATGAGCAAACAATTCGACGTGATCGTCATCGGTGGCGGCCCCGGCGGCTACATTGCCGCCATCCGCGCAGCCCAGCTGGGCTTCAATGTCGCCTGTATCGACGAGTGGAAGAACGACAAGGGTGGCCCCGCACCGGGCGGCACCTGCACCAACGTGGGCTGCATTCCGTCCAAGGCGCTGCTGCAGTCGTCCGAGCATTTCGAACACGCCAACAAGCACTTTGCCGAACACGGCATCACGGCCACGGGCGTCAAGATGGACGTGGTCAAGATGATTGCCCGCAAGGACACCGTCGTGAAGCAGAACAACGACGGCATCCTGTACCTGTTCAAGAAGAACAAGGTCAGCTTCTTCCATGGCCGCGGCTCGTTCGTGAAGGCTGCTGAAGGCGGCTACGAGATCAAGGTGGCTGGCGCCGCCGAAGAGTCGCTGACGGGCAAGCAGATCATCATTGCCACCGGCTCCAATGCCCGTGCGCTGCCCGGCACGCCGTTCGACGAAGAACTGGTTCTGTCCAACGACGGCGCGCTGCGCGTGGGCGCTGTGCCCAAGAAGCTCGGCCTGATCGGCTCGGGCGTGATCGGCCTGGAAATGGGCTCGGTGTGGCGCCGCCTGGGTGCTGAAGTCACCATCCTCGAAGGCCTGCCGACCTTCCTGGGCGCGGTGGACGAGCAGATCGCCAAGGAAGCCAAGAAGGCCTTCGACAAGCAAGGTCTGAAGATCGAACTGGGCGTGAAGGTCGGCGAGATCAAGACCGGCAAGAAGGGCGTGAGCATTGCCTACACCAACGCCAAGGGCGAAGCCCAGTCGCTGGACGTGGACAAGCTCATCGTCTCCATCGGCCGCGTGCCCAACACCATCGGCCTGAACACCGAAGCCGTGGGCCTCGCCCTGGACGAGCGCGGTGCCATCGTCGTCGATGCCGACTGCAAGACCAACCTGCCCGGCGTGTGGGCGGTGGGTGACGTGGTGCGCGGCCCGATGCTGGCGCACAAGGCCGAGGAAGAGGGCGTTGCCGTGGCCGAGCGCATTGCCGGCCAGCATGGCCACGTGAACTTCAACACCGTTCCCTGGGTCATCTACACCAGCCCCGAGATCGCGTGGGTGGGCCGCACCGAGCAGCAGCTCAAGGCCGACGGCGTGAAGTACAAGGCAGGCACCTTCCCGTTCCTGGCCAACGGCCGCGCACGCGCACTGGGCGACACCACCGGCATGGTCAAGATGCTGGCCGATGCCGAGACCGACGAGATCCTGGGCGTGCACATCGTCGGCCCGCAGGCCAGCGAGCTGATCTCCGAAGCCGTGGTCGCCATGGAGTTCAAGGCCAGCAGCGAAGACATTGCTCGCATTTGCCACGCACACCCCAGCCTGAGCGAAGCCACCAAGGAAGCGGCCCTGGCCGTGGATAAACGCACTCTGAACTTCTGATTTTTGGGTCAAATCGGGCTCTAGCGCTTATCTGATAAGCGCTAGTAGCTATAAAAATCATAGTTTCTGAGCATCCACTACGTGACTGTTAAACAGGCTTACCTGGCCGAGTTGGCCGCTAAAGGCTACCAAAGTGATCCTGCCCAATTGCGCGCAGTGGATGCCCTTCAGCGTTGCGCTGATGACTGGGCCGCATACAAGGCCCAGCGTTCCAACGCACTCAAGAAGCTGATCAACCGGCCTGATGTGCCGCGCGGCGTGTACATGTATGGTGGGGTGGGGCGGGGCAAGAGCTTTCTGATGGAATGCTTTTTCGACGCCGTTCCCTTGAAGCGCAAGGTGCGCCTTCACTTTCACGAGTTCATGCGCGAAGTGCACCGCGAACTGGCGGGCCTGCAGGGCACGGTCAACCCGCTGGACGTGCTGGGCGCGCGCATTGCCAAGCGCTACAAGCTCATCTGCTTTGACGAGTTTCACGTGGCGGACATTACCGACGCCATGATCCTGCACCGCCTGCTGGCGGCACTGTTCGATAACGGCGTGGGATTTGTGACCACTTCGAATTTCAAGCCCGACGACCTGTACCCCGACGGCCTGCACCGCGACCGCATTCTCCCCGCGATTGCCCTGCTCAATGAAAAGCTCGAAGTGGTCAATGTGGACAACGGGACCGATTACCGTCGGCGCACTCTGGAGCATGTGAAGCTGTACCACACGCCGCTGGGCCCCGAGGCAGATGCTGAAATGGGCCAGGCGTTTGACCAACTGGCCGAAGTGCACGACGAAGACCCGGTGTTGCACATCGAGGCCCGCGAGATCCGGGCACGCCGCAAGGCCGGTGGTGTGGTGTGGTTTGATTTCAAGACCCTGTGTGGTGGCCCCCGGTCGCAGAACGACTATCTGGAAATCGCGACGCAGTTCCACACTGTGCTGCTGTCCGATGTGCCCTACATGCCGGTGAGCATGGCGTCGCCTGCGCGGCGTTTTACCTGGCTTGTGGACGTGTTGTACGACAGGCGCGTCAAGCTCATCCTGTCTGCCGCAGTACCCCCCGAGCAGCTCTACACCGAAGGCCCCTTGGCGCACGAGTTTCCGCGCACGATTTCGCGGCTCAACGAGATGCAGTCCAAGGAGTTCCTGGCGCTGGAGCGCCGTACTGTCGATACGGGGCTGACATGATCTCCAGACGCTTCGTATCTGTGGCTATTTCCTTGCTTGCCGGGGGGGTGTCTGCCTCGGCCATGGCGCAGCCGACAGCCGCTAGTGCGGAGGCCAACGGCCAGCAGGCAGCCGCCAAGGCGGCCGATCGCAAAGCAGAACACGACCGCATCCGCAACGAACGCGAGGCCATCAAGGCCAGGCGACAACAGGACGAATCGGCCTGTTACCAGCGATTCTCCGTAGAAGACTGTCTGCGCAGTGTGCGGGCGGGCGTGCGCGATGCAGAAGCCCGTTTGCGTGCACAGGAGATCGAGCTCAATGATGCCGAGCGCAAGGAAAAAGCGGCGGAGCGTCTCAAATCCATTGAAGAAAAACAGCGCGGCGTGCCGGATAGCCCCTCGGCGGGCAGCGGTGCTGCAAGCGCTGTGGTGCGCAAGCCGTCGCAAGACCCCCAGGGCCTGAAATCGCAGCGTGACCACGAGGCTGAACTGCGAGCACAGCAGCAGCGAATTAAGGTGCAAAAGCAGGCCCAGGAGCAGGCAGCGCGCACCAGTGGCAATGCCGAGCGTGCCGCAGAGGTGCGCGCACGCCACGCGCAAACGCTCCAAGCGGCGCAGGAGCGCCGCGACCGAGTCGAAAAGTCACGGGCAGAGGCCGCAGCCCAGGGGCGGGTCCCTGCGGCTCCGTTGCCAGCGGGTTCGGCAGCACGCTGAAACAGGTTTATTTGGGGTGGCAGCCCCAGGTGCTGGGAGTGCGCGTGGCGCCCAAAAGGCGCAGCGGGCGAGCGGATGCAGAGGCTCGGTCAGCGTCAGTGCCGCTTTATTTAAGGGCCGCCTAGGCACTTACCCTTTTGGTCGCTCACTCACGCACATATCAGCGGGTGGGGCGCTGCTTCAGGGACGCCCTGCGTCAGCAGGTACCAGGCGAGCGACCTTCTTTTCCTCCACCAGCGCCTCCATCTTCACGATGACCAGCGAGAGGTTGTCGCCACCACCCCGCGCGCGGGAGCGGGCTTTTTCAATCAGAAACTCCGTGGCTTCCCGTGGCGAGAGGGAATCAACCACGGAGCCGAGTTCGGTGGGCGAAAAGTAGTGCCACACCCCATCACTGCAGGCCATGAGCACATCGCCAGGCTGCAGCTGGGGGATCACATGGGTGGTGATGGGTGGGTCGCTTTCAGTGCCGAGGCAGCCCACCAGAATGTTCGAGTGTGGATGGTTGTTGGCCTCGGCTTCGGTCAGCTCGCCCCGGTCCACGAGAGCCTGGACATAGGAGTGGTCGCTGGTGCGGAACACCATGCGCGCACCTTGGAAGTGGTAGATGCGCGAATCGCCTGCATGCACCCAGTGGCAGTCGCCACGCGGGTTGATGAGAAACGCTGCAATGGTGCTGTGCGGTTCCTGCTCGGCAGAAATGGCTGTGAGCCGGATCACGATGTGAGCTTCTTCCACCATGCTCTTGAGCATGGCCACCGGGTCGTCGGTGTCGGGCGAATAGCGCTCGAAGAGCTGGCGCGCAGTCATCATGACCTGGTCGGACGCCTTGCGCCCGCCGCTGCGCCCGCCCATGCCATCGGCAAGGACACCCAGTATGCAGCCATTGTGCCGCTCGTGGGAGATCAGGATCACCTGGTCTTGCTGGTACTCCCGGTCACCCTTGTGGATGCCGGTGGACGCGGTGAGGCGAAACGCTTTGGTCATGCTGGTGATTGTGGGGGCGCGTACGCAAAGGGCCATCGCGCAAACGGGGGCAAGCGCGTATTATCCGCCCGCCTGTGGCATTTTTGCCATCCCACGGCCCCTTGCCTTGAACCCCAGCCTCCATTCCCCCCAACGCCAACTCATTGAGCTGCGCATCGAGCATGCCGATCTGGACGCTCTGATCGACCGGTGTGCCCCCGACGGCGTGGCCGACGAATTCACGCTGCGCCGCCTCAAAAAGCGCCGCCTCGCTCTGCGTGATGCCCTGGATCGCCTGGAACGGGACCTTCAACCCCAAGAGCCCGCTTGATGGCGCTGGTGGAGATGGTGCAGGAGGTGTTTGCCCCCGGCGGCGTGCTGGCGCGGGCCGACACGCATTTCCAGCCGCGCGAAGGCCAGACGCAAATGGCCATGGCCGTGGCGCACACCATCGAAACGGGCGGGGCGCTGGTCGTGGAGGCAGGCACGGGGGTGGGCAAGACTTTTTCCTATCTGGTCCCGGCACTCCTGAGCGGCGAGCGGGTGCTGTTGTCCACTGCCACCAAGGCCTTGCAGGACCAGCTGTTTGCGCGCGATCTTCCGCGCTTGGCGCAGACCCTGGGCTTGCCGGTGCGCATGGCGCTTCTGAAGGGCAGGGCGAGCTATCTGTGCCTGTACCGCATGGAACTGGCCCGCCAGGACGTGTCTGCCCGTGAGCCTGGCGTGGCACGGGTTTTGGCCAAGGTCGAGAGTTGGTCGCATGGCACGCGCTCGGGCGACTTGGCGGAGCTGACGGGGTTGGACGAACGCTCGCCCGTGATACCGCTGGTCACTTCCACCCGTGAGAACTGCCTGGGCTCGCAGTGCCCCCGCTTTCGCGAATGCCACGTGCATTTGGCGCGGCGCGAGGCCTTGGCGGCGGACATCGTGGTCATCAACCACCACCTTTTCTTCGCCGATGTGGCTGTGCGCGAGTCGGGCATGGCCGAGCTCTTACCGTCCGTGCGTGTGGTGGTGTTCGATGAGGCGCACCAGATCAACGAGACGGGCGTGCAGTTTCTGGGGCTTACGCTGTCCACGGGCCAGCTGATGGATTTTGGCAGGGACCTGCTGGCAGCAGGGCTGCAGCATGCGCGGGGCCTTGCGGACTGGACGGGGCTTGCGAGCCAGGTGGATCTGTCTGCCCGGGATTTGCGCTTGGCGGCGGGAGATATGCTGGGCAGCGCAAAGCTGCGCTGGACCGATGAAACGCCGGAGAGCGTCAGGCCGGATGAATGGCAGGCTGCCCTGCGCCGCGTGGCGCTCGCCTGCGCCCAGGCGCAGGAGGCGCTCGACACTGTTAGCGAAATAGCGCCCGACTTTGTGCGCCTGTATGAGCGCGGGACTGAACTGCTGGCGCGCCTGGCCCATTTTTCTGGCCCCGGCAATCCGGATGCGGTGCGCTGGGTCGATGTGGGGCCGCAGTTGCGCTTGACGGAATCCCCCCTGGATATTGCCGAGGCCATGCGCACACGCCTGCTGGCCACCCCTGCGGAACACGTGGGTGACGATGGGTGGCCCGGGGAGCCTGCTGCCGGACCCGGCAGGGCCTGGGTCTTCACCTCGGCCACCTTGGGCGATGACGAGCAACTGAGCTGGTTCACGGAGCGGGCGGGTTTGCAAGACGCGCAGATCCTGCGGGTTGCGAGCCCGTTTGACTACGGGGCGCAGGCAGCACTGTATGTGCCACGCCACCTGCCGTCTCCGGCCGATCCTTCGCACAGCATGGCGCTTGCGCGCTGGGTGGGCGAGGCTGCGGCGCAACTGGGTGGCCGCACCCTGGTGCTGACCACGACGCTCAAGGCCTTGCGCACCATTGGCGATGCGTTGAAAGCGCAGTTTGCGGGCTCCGCTGCCCTGGAGGTGCTGGTGCAGGGCGAGTGGCCCAAACGGCGGCTGATGGAGCGTTTTCGCGAAGGGAGCGAGCACGGGCAGCAAGGCTGTGTGCTGGTGGCTTCCGCGACGTTCTGGGAAGGGTTTGATGTGCCCGGGGATGCCTTGCAGCTTGTTGTGATTGACAAGCTTCCTTTTCCTCCCCCGGGCGATCCTTTGGTGGAGGCGCGTACGCAGCGTATTGAGAAATCTGGCGGGAAAGCGTTCAAGTCTTACGCGCTGCCGGAGGCGGCCGTTGCGCTCAAGCAGGGGGCGGGGCGGTTGATACGGCGTGAGTCCGACCAGGGCATTCTGGTGGTGGGTGACACCCGCCTTGTCACCATGGGCTATGGCAAGCGCCTGCTGGCGGCCTTGCCGCCGATGCGGCGCCTGGAGTCAGAGCCAGAGTTTGAAGCTGCTCTTCAGGCGCTTACCAGAGCTTCCACCACGGCTCCGCCTTTTCCTTGAGGCCACCGCGCAGATAGGCGCTTTGGGGGTACGAAGTGTCCATCACGCGGCGTGCATCGTCGCGCAGCTGCGTCATGCCCAGTGCGTCGTAGGACTGGATCAGGATGTACAGAGCTTCTTCGAGCGCGGGCACGCCCTGGTAGTCCGCCAGGGCTACCTGGGCACGGCTGATGGCTGCCACATACGCGCCCCGCTGGAAGTAGTAGCGCGCCACATGTACTTCGTACTGCGCAAGCGAGTTCACGATGTACGTCATGCGCTGGCGTGCATCCTGCGCGTAGCGGGATTCCGGGAAGCGGGTGGCCAACTCACTGAAGGCCTCGAAGGAGTCCTTGGCTGCTTTCTGGTCGCGCTCGGAAAGGTCCTGGCGCGAGATGAACGAGAACAGACCGAGGTTGTCGTTGAAGTTCACCAGGCCCTTGAGGTAAAGCGCATAGTCAAGCGCAGGGCTAGCGGGATGGAGCTTCATGAAGCGGTCCAACGTTGCAATGGCCTGGGCTTTTTCGCCAGCCTTGTAGTGCGCGTAGGCCTTGTCGATCTGGGCCTGCTGCGCCAGCGGGGTGCCGGCTGCACGCCCCTCCAGCTTTTCGAGCAGAGGAACCGCCTTGTCATAGGCGCCGCTGTTCATTTCGTCCTGCGCTTCCGAATGGATGCGATTGGGGCTCCAGTTGGCCGTTTTGTCTTCGGTTGTGCTGGAGCAACCCGCCAGCAGACCGGCAAGCAGCAGGGCAGAAACGAGGGGCAGTGGGGCACGCAGCATCGCAGACAGCTTTCAGCAAAGAGGAAACAGGGGTGCAGGATAGCTGGCCCGGTCCAGAGGGCCAGGCGCCGCTGGCATCCAGGGCACGAAAAAGCATTGTACTGGGGGTGGCAACTGTCAAGAGGCGTTGCGCTGCCAGCTTTCTCTCGGTGGAGGTGCTGGGCTTTCTACAATGGCCCCCATGTTTGTTCACTTGCGCCTGCACACCGAGTTCTCCGTCGTAGACGGTACCAATCGAATCGATGAGGTGGCCAAGGCGGCTGCCAAAGACGGCCAGCCTGCACTGGCCATCACCGATCTCAACAACCTTTTTGGCGCGATCAAGTTCTACAAGGAGGCGCGGGGCAAGGGCGTCAAGCCCATCCTGGGGGCCGAGATTTTTCTGGAAGGCGAAGCGGGCGCAGCCCCCTCACGCCTGATCGTCCTGGTGCAGAACCGCCAGGGCTACCTCAATCTGTCCGAACTGCTCGCGCGCGCGTGGACGCGCAATGTCGTCAAGAACCTGGCGCTGTGCACCTGGGCCTGGCTGGAAGAGTTGTCGGAAGGGTTGATTGCCCTGGCCGGGGCACAGGCTGGGCCCGTGGGCCAAGCTCTCCTGAAGGGGGACGAGTCGGGCGCCGCAGAGCTTGCCTTGCGCCTGGCTGGGCTGTTTCCACACCGGTTTTACATCGAGTTGCAGCGTGCGGGCCGTGTGGACGATGAAGGCCACGTGGTGGCTGCTGCGCAGTTGGCGGCGCGCCTGAGCTTGCCCGTGGTGGCCACACATCCTGTGCAGTTCGCCACTCCTGACGACTATGAGGCCCACGAGGCGCGCGTCTGTATTGCAGAGGGGGAGATCCTGGCCAACCCCCGCCGCGTGCGCAAGTTCACGCGCGACCAGTATTTCAAGTCGTCTGCAGAAATGCAGGCCTTGTTCGCTGATGTTCCGTCGGCCATCGCGAACACGGTGGAAATCGCCCAACGTTGCAACCTCACGCTGGTGCTTGGCAAGCCGCAGTTGCCGGACTTTCCCACCCCCAATGGCATGCCGATTGATGAGTTCTTTCGTTTTGCCTCGTTCGAGGGGCTGGAGGAGCGCCTGAAGCTTCTCTTCCCCAAGGAGTCCGACCGCGACCAGCAGCGTCCCCGCTATGTGGAACGCCTGGAGTTCGAGATCGGAACCATTCTCAAGATGGGTTTTCCGGGCTACTTCCTCATCGTGGGGGACTTCATCCAGTGGGCCAAGGCCAACGGGTGCCCCGTGGGGCCGGGGCGAGGATCGGGTGCCGGTTCGCTGGTGGCATATGCCCTCAAGATCACCGACCTGGATCCGCTGCAATACAACCTGCTGTTCGAGCGGTTTCTGAATCCCGAGCGGGTTTCCATGCCTGACTTCGACATTGACTTTTGCCAGTCCAATCGTGACCGGGTGATCGACTATGTGAAGGACAAGTACGGCAAGAATGCCGTGAGCCAGATTGCCACCTTCGGGACCATGGCTGCCAAAGCCGCCATCCGCGACGTGGGCCGGGTGATGGACATGAGCTACATGTTCTGCGACGGCATCTCCAAGCTGGTACCGGGCAAGCCCGGCATGTCGTACACGCTGGCCTATCCGCCCGAGGTGAAAAAGGAAGGCGACAAGAACAACTACGCACTGGAGCTGGAGCCGCTGCTGTACGAACGCGTGCAGAAGGAAGAAGACGTCAAGACCATCATCGAGATGGCGCAAAAACTCGAAGGCATGACCCGCAACATCGGTATGCACGCGGGTGGGGTTTTGATTGCGCCTGGCAAGCTCACGGATTTCTGCCCGCTCTACCAGCAGCCGGGCAGCGAATCGGCTGTGAGCCAGTACGACAAGGACGACGTGGAAGCTATTGGCCTTGTGAAGTTCGACTTCTTGGGTCTCGCCACTCTCACCATTCTGGAAATCGCGCGTGAGTTCATCATCAAGCGCCACAAAGGCCAGGAGAACTTCGCCTTCGAGAACATTCCGCTGGACGATGGCCCCACCTACCGGCTGTTTTCCGACGGCAAGACCGAGGCCGTGTTTCAGTTTGAAAGCCGTGGCATGCAGGGCATGCTCAAGGAAGCGAAGCCGAGTCGGCTTGAAGACCTGATTGCACTGAACGCGCTGTACCGTCCGGGTCCCATGGATCTGATCCCGAGTTTCGTGAACCGCAAACACGGCAAGGAAGTGGTGGAGTACCCCCATCCGCTGGTGGAGCCCGTGCTGGCCGAGACCTACGGGATCATGGTGTACCAGGAGCAGGTGATGCAGACCGCCCAGGTTCTGGGGGGCTACAGCCTGGGCGGCGCCGACATGCTGCGCCGCGCCATGGGCAAGAAGAAGGCCGAGGAGATGGCCGAGCACCGGGAGATCTTCCGAAAGGGTGCGGCCGAAAAGAACATCAGCCAGGAGAAGGCTGACGAAGTGTTCGATTTGATGGAGAAGTTTGCAGGCTACGGCTTTAACAAGTCACATGCGGCGGCTTATTCCCTGTTGGCTTACCACACGGGTTGGCTCAAGGTGCACTTCACCGCAGAGTTCTTCTGCGCCAACATGACCGTGGAAATGGATGACACCGACAAGCTCAAGGTGTTGTTCGAAGACGCGCAAAAAATGGGGCTCTCTTTCGAGCCGCCGGACGTCAACCGTGGCTTCTACCGGTTCGAACCCGTGACCGACAAAATCATCCGCTACGGCCTGGGCGCCGTTAAGGGCACGGGCCAGCAGGCCATCGAGGCCATGGTGGCGGCGCGCGAGGGGCGTGGCGAAGGGCCCCACGGCGCCACCACCGGGCCTTTCAAGAGCCTTTTCGATTTCTGCCTGCGTGTGGACAAGGCGCGCATGAACAAGCGCACGGTGGAGGCGCTGATCAAGGCGGGTGCATTTGATTCCATCAACATGAACCGGGCATCGATGGTGGCGTCCATCGACCGGGCTTTTGACTTTGCGGCCGCCACGCTGGCTAACGTGAACCAAGGTGGATTGTTCGACATGATGGGCGACGATGCCCACGGTTCCAGTACGCAGGAGCCCGAGCTGGTGGACGCTGTTCCTTGGGGGATCAAGGAGCGACTCACCCTGGAGAAAACGGCGGTCGGTTTCTATCTGTCCGGCCATCTGTTCGATGAAGTGGCCACGGAGGTGCGCCGCTTTGTGCGCACCCAGATCGATGAGCTGCTGGACAGTCGCGAACCCCAGGTCTTGGCCGGGATCATCAGTGATTTCCGGGTCATCAATGGACAGCGGGGCAAATTGGGCCTGTTCAAACTGGACGACAAGTCTGCCGTCATTGAGGCGTCTGCCGATGAGGCCTTGCTCAACACGTACCGCAATCAGCTCAAGGAAGATGAGTTCGTGGTGATGATGGGCCGTTTGCAACTGGACCATTTCAGCGGTGGCCTGCGCGTGAAGGTGCAACAGGTGTGGGACTTGGCAGGGGCGCGTTGCCGTTTTGGCAAATACCTGCATGTCACCGTCGGCGACAAGGGCCCGGATGTGCACCGCCTGGTCAAGGAGTTCCCGCCGCGCAGAGAGGAGCTTGCCGAGGGTGAATTGCTCCACGGTCTGCGTGTGCGCATGGGGGTGCGCTGTGTGGCGCAGGACGCGGCTGCTGTGGCGGAACTGCAACTGGGTGAGAGCGCCCGTTTTTATCCCACTGATGCTGCGCTGGCCGCCTGGACCGCCCAGGCGGGCAGTGGTTCGGCCACCGTGGTTTACGAATAAATCAGGTGTTGGGTGCCATCCGGCGAATATCGTGAAGGCGACAGCTTGAAAAAAACCGGATCAACGTCAGATTTCTCTCACGGCAGCATGCCGCGCGGATCGCTAGAATGATTTTCATGGCAACAAAACCACCTTCACCCCCAACCGCGCTGCCCGTGACCCGGCCCGCGCGGGATGATGGCGGTTCGGTCGTGCTCGAAAGACGCACCCAGAAGACCCAGCCGCCGCAGATGTACCAGGTGGTCATGCTCAATGACGACTACACCCCCATGGAGTTCGTCATCGTGGTTTTGCAGGAGTTTTTCAGCAAGGACCGTGAACAAGCCACCCAGATCATGTTGAAGATCCATCTCGATGGCAAAGGCGTCTGCGGTGTTTATTCCCGCGATGTGGCTGCCACCAAGGTGGAACAAGTGCTTGACGCCGCCCTCAAGGCGGGCCACCCACTCCAATGTGTCAGTGAACCTGTTGAATAACAGGTTTTTGATCCCGATCTACAGTTATCCCTTCCACGCAAGCACAAAGGAGTTCACATGATTGCCCAGGAACTGGAAGTCAGCTTGCACATGGCCTTTGTAGAGGCCCGTCAGCAGCGCCACGAGTTCATCACCGTGGAGCATCTGTTGCTTGCACTGCTCGATAACCCCAGCGCAGCGGAGGTGCTGCGCGCATGTTCGGCCAATATCGATGATCTGCGCTCATCGCTGGCGAACTTCATCAAAGACAACACGCCCCAGGTGGCAGGCACCGATGAGGTGGACACGCAGCCCACGCTGGGATTCCAGCGTGTGATCCAGCGCGCCATCATGCACGTGCAGTCTACGGGCAATGGCAAGAAGGAAGTCACGGGTGCCAACGTGCTCGTGGCCATCTTTGGCGAGAAGGATTCGCATGCCGTGTACTACCTGCACCAGCAGGGCGTGACGCGCCTGGACGTGGTCAATTTCATTGCCCACGGTATCAAGAAGGGCGAACCCCCAGAGCCTTCCAAGCCGGACAACCAGGCGGAAGGTGAAGAGGGTGGTTCTTCTGAGCGCAACGAAAAAGCCTCGCCGCTGGAACAGTTCACCCAGAACCTGAACCAGGCCGCCAAAGACGGCAAGATCGATCCGCTGATCGGGCGCCACTACGAGGTGGAGCGCACGATCCAGATCCTGTGCCGGCGCCGCAAGAACAACCCACTGCTGGTGGGTGAAGCTGGCGTGGGCAAGACGGCGATTGCCGAGGGTCTGGCCTGGCGGATTACCCAGAACGATGTGCCTGAAATCCTGGCAGAGGCCACGGTGTACTCGCTCGACATGGGTGCATTGCTGGCAGGCACCAAGTACCGGGGTGATTTTGAGCAGCGCCTCAAGGGTGTTCTCAAGTCGCTGAAGGACAAGCCCAATGCGATTTTGTTCATCGACGAGATCCATACACTGATCGGTGCGGGTGCCGCGTCGGGCGGCACGCTGGATGCCTCCAATCTGCTCAAGCCCGCGCTTTCGAGCGGCCAGCTCAAGTGCATTGGCGCAACGACCTTCACGGAATACCGTGGCATCTTCGAAAAAGATGCAGCGCTGTCGCGCCGTTTCCAGAAGGTGGACGTGGTGGAGCCCAGCGTGGCCGAAACCATCGACATCCTCAAGGGCCTGAAGTCGCGCTTTGAAGAGCACCACAGCGTGAAGTACGCGGCGGCCGCCCTGCAGGCTGCAGCCGAGCTGAGCGCCAAGTACATCAATGACCGCCATCTGCCTGACAAGGCGATTGACGTCATTGACGAAGCCGGTGCTGCGCAGCGCATCATGGTGCCGAGCAAGCGCAAGAAGACCATCGGCAAGGCCGAGATCGAAGAGATCGTGGCCAAGATTGCGCGTATTCCGCCTGCGAATGTGTCCAATGACGACCGTGGCAAGCTCCAGACGCTGGAACGCGACCTGAAGAGTGTGGTGTTCGGCCAGGACAAGGCTCTGGAAGTGCTGGCCAGCGCGGTCAAGATGGCGCGGTCCGGTCTGGGCAAGGGCGACAAGCCCATCGGCTCGTTCCTGTTCAGCGGCCCCACCGGCGTGGGCAAGACCGAGGCGGCCAAGCAGCTGGCCTACATCATGGGCATCGAGCTGCTGCGCTTCGACATGTCGGAGTACATGGAGCGCCATGCGGTCAGCCGCCTGATTGGTGCGCCTCCGGGCTATGTCGGGTTCGACCAGGGTGGCCTGTTGACCGAAGCCATCACCAAGAAGCCGCACGCTGTGCTGCTGCTCGACGAAATCGAGAAGGCGCACCCGGACATCTTCAACGTGCTGCTGCAGGTGATGGACCATGGCACGCTGACCGACAACAACGGGCGCAAGGCCGACTTCCGCAACGTCCTGATCATCATGACGACGAATGCGGGCGCCGAGACCATGAACAAGGCGACGATTGGCTTCACCAACCCGCGCCAGGCGGGCGACGAAATGGGCGACATCAAGCGCCTCTTTACGCCCGAGTTCCGCAACCGGCTGGACGCCATCGTCAACTTCAAGGCGCTCGACGAGCAGATCATCCTGCGCGTGGTGGACAAGTTCCTGCTGCAGCTGGAGACGCAGCTGGCCGAGAAGAAGGTGGAGGTTACCTTCACCGACACGCTGCGCAAGCACCTGGCCAAGAAGGGCTTCGATCCGCTCATGGGCGCCCGCCCGATGCAGCGCCTGATCCAGGACACCATCCGCCGTGCGCTGGCCGACGAATTGCTGTTCGGTCGCCTGACGGACGGTGGGCGTCTGACGGTCGATATCGAGGTGAAGACCGACGACAAGGGCGTGGAAACCTCCGAGGTGCTGCTGGACATCCAGCCGCTGGTCAAGAAGGAACGCTCGGCCAAGTCCGAGCCCGCCGAGCCCGAGGAAGCCACAGCGGACTGATGGGCACTGGCGCCATTGGCGCTTTGCCGACACACACCGGCACCCTCCCGAAGCCAGCCATCATTGCGATGGCTGGCTTTTTTTCGTCCGTAGTGCGGTGTCTACAGCGTGGTGGTGGCGAAGTCTGCACCGGCGATTTTGACGAGCTGGATCACCGAACTGGTGTGCGCGAACGCCGTCCGGTGCCCCAAAATCATTGAAACGTTTTCGCACAGTTCCGCGGCGAACCAGCACCTTTGGGGCGGCATACTGCGCGCTGATTGAGGAGACGCCCCCATGACCATGACCCCCACACCTTCCGCCCCGATGTTTCCCGGTGCCTCCTCTCGCAAGTGGCGTCTGGGAGCGATCAGCAGGTGCCTCGCCATTGCCAGTTTTGGTGCACTGGTGGCAGCTTGTGGTGGCGGCGGGGGTGATGCGGCGCCGGTTTCGCCGCCTCCGGGCTCCCCGGCGCCAGGCGCGCCAGCGCCAGCTCCGCCCCCCGGGGGCCATGTGTATGGCGATGTGCGCGGCGCAACCCTGGGTGTGGGCGCGCCGCTCAATGGCGCAGTGCCGTTCCCAGCCAACAATGACTGGAACGCGGATATCAGTGGGCTCCCCATCGATCCCAACTCTGACAACCTCATCGCCGGCATTGGCCTCACCCGGGGTTTGTTCCCGGATTTCGGCGCGGGCCTGTGGGACGGCGCGCCTATCGGCATTCCCTATGTGGTGGTGGCAGGTACCCAGCCGCGTGTGGCGGTGCAGTTCACCGACTACGGCGACGAGAGTGATGCAGGCCCGTACCCGATTCCGCCCAACGCGCCTATTGAAGGCGGTCCTTCCAGCGCGGGTGACCGCCACGTGATCGTGATCGACCGCGACAACAACCGCTTGTATGAAACCGGCAACAGCTACCCGCAGTCCGACGGCAGCTGGCGTGCGTCGGGTGGTGCTGTCTTTCACCTGGACGGCAACAACGTGCGTCCCACCGCCAGGCCGCGATGGACCAGCGCAGACGCAGCGGGCCTGCCGATTTTTCCGGGCCTGGTGCGGTACGACGAGGCGTCGCTGGGCGCCGGTGGCATCCGCCACGCGCTGCGCTTTACCGTCAGCCAGACCCGCCGCGCCTATGTGCCGCCCGCGACCCACTGGGCATCGAGCAATACCAGCCCCAACCTTCCCCCCATGGGCATGCGCGTGCGCCTGAAGGCGGGCTATGCGATCCCGCCGGGCTTCTCTGCCGAAGCGCAGGCTATCCTCACCGCCCTCAAGACCCACGGGATGATGGTGGCCGACAACGGCTCCAACTGGTTCCTGAGCGGGGCGCCGGACGAACGCTGGAACAACGATCGCCTGAAGTCTGAACTGCGCCAAGTGCTGGGCCGCGACTTCGAGGTCGTGCGCATGGACGGGCTGGTGACGCCATGACTCCGTGGGGCGGCCAACTGGGCAGGCCTTAGGGCTCTGTCTACTGGCGCGCCGTAAGCCGCTCCAGCAGTTCCACGGTGGGATAGCCGTCCGCCACAACGCCGATGCTGCGCTGGTAGCCTCGCAGCCCTGCGCGGGTGGCGGGGCCCATCACGCCGTCCGGGGTGCCGGCTGCAAATCCCTTGCGGTTGAGCGCCTCTTGTAGCTCCTGCAATTGCTGGCGTGAAAGGGGTGCAAGGTCGCGCGGCCAGGCGGCAACCACGGGCCCGCCACCGCCAATCTGGCGCGCCAGCAGCGCCACCCCCAGCGCGTAGTTGACCGAGTTGTTGTAGCGCAGGATGACCCGGAAATTGCCCCCTACCAGAAAGGCCGGGCCTCGGGCACCTGCGGGCGTGACGATGGACGCGGAGGCCAGGGTGGGCAATGCCTGCCCGTCGATGCCGCGCACACCTTCAGCGTCCCACTGGGCCGTGGTCTGCCGTACGGAAGGGTCTGCGCGGGCGTGGTCGAAAGACGCGGGCAACTGCACCTCCACCCCCCAGGGTTCGCCCGCCTGCCAGCCCGAACGCGCCAGGAAATGCGCGGTAGACGCTGTCACGTCCGGGATGCTGCCCCAGATGTCGCGGTGGCCATCGCCATCGGCATCCACGGCGTAGGCCAGAAACACCGAGGGCAGGAACTGCGTGTGCCCCATGGCGCCGGCCCAGGAGCCGAGCATGCGGTCTGCTGCGATGTCGCCCTGGTCCACGATGCGGAGCGCGGCCAGCAGTTCGGCCTGGGCCCAGGCGCGGCGGCGGCCTTCATAGGCCAGCGTGGACAGCGCGTCCACGGTGCGGAACGTCCCGAAATTGCTGCCGTAGTTGCTCTCCATGCCCCAGATGGCGGTGATCACGGTGGCAGGCACGCCATAGCGGGCGGCGGCGGCTTCCAGCGTGGCGCTGTGTTCGGCCAGCTTGGCCTGGCCTTGGGCAATGCGCTGCGGCGACACCGCACTGTCAAGGTAGGCCCAGGGTGTGCGCGTGAATTCAGGCTGTGCCCGGTCAAGCTCCACCACACGCGGCTGCCATTGCGCCTGGCCCAGCACTTCGCGCACCGTGCGGGGCTGGATGCCCGCCTGCAAGGCCTGCGCCGAAAACGCGTCGCGCCATGCGGCAAAGCCTGCCGCATGGTCCACGCCAGCGGTGGGGCTGCCGGTAGATGCAGCGGCATCTTGGGCCGGTGTGCTGGTGGTGGCAGGGGGGGCGCTGGCTGGCGGCGGTGTTTTCACCGCGTCCGGGCGATGGGGGGGCGCTGCGGCGCAGCCCGCCAGAGCCAGGGCTGCCCAACATGCTGCGAGGGAAAGTGGGGACGAAGAGGACAAAAGGGAAGGGCGGAGCCGCGAAACGGAGGGATTGGCTGGGTGGGTGCTTTGCATGCGCCATTGTCCCGCGCTGCAGCGGCGGTGCTGCGCTGCAGGTGTATCACGGCGTGAAGCGGCATCCGATGAGGTATTTGTATTTGCTATATATTTTATAGCTGCTAGCGCTTTATCAGTATGCGCTAGGGGCCTAAAAAGCTTGTAAATCAGGTTACAGTTCACGGTATCCCTCGCCCTGTTCTTCTGTCGCCCCCTGTTTGCCCATCGACCATGGCCCCCCACACCTTCCTCTGGCACGACTACGAAACCTTTGGTGCCAACACGCGCCGCGACCGGCCTGCGCAGTTCGCGGCCATCCGCACGGACGCGGAGCTGAACGAAATCGGCGAGCCGCTGATGTTCTATTGCCAACCTGCCAACGACTACTTGCCCGACCCGGTGTCGTGCCTCATCACCGGCATCACGCCGCAGCTGTGCCTGGAAAAGGGCGTGCCCGAGCACACGTTCGCTGCGCGCATCGAGTCTGAGTTTGCCCAGCCCGGCACCATTGGTGTGGGCTACAACACCATCCGGTTTGACGACGAGATCACGCGCTTCATGTTCTGGCGCAACCTCATTGACCCCTATGCGCGCGAGTGGCAAAACCAGTGCGGCCGCTGGGACCTGCTGGACGTGGTGCGCATGACCTATGCGCTGCGGCCCGACGGCATCAACTGGCCCAAAAAGGAAGACGGCTCGCCAAGCTTCAAACTGGAGCACCTGTCCAAAGCCAACGGCTTGTTGCACGAGGCCGCGCACGATGCGTTGTCAGACGTGCGCGCCACCATTGCGCTGGCTCGGCTGATCCGCCAGCACAACACCAAGCTGTTTGACTTTGCACTCAGCCTGCACAAGAAAGACCGCGTGGCCGCCGAGCTGCGCCTGCCCGCCACCACCAGCACGGCGCGGCCGTTTCTGCATGTGTCCGGCATGTTCCCCACCGAGCGCGGTTGCCTGGCCGTGATGTGGCCGCTGGCCAGCCACCCTACCAACAAAAACGAGCTGATCGCCTGGGACCTGGCCCACGACCCGCGCGAGCTGGCCACGCTGAATGTGGATGACATCCGCCTGCGCATGTTCAGCAAGGCCGACGCGTTGCCCGAGGGCGTGACGCGCCTGCCCATCAAGACCATCCACCTGAACAAGTCACCCATGGTGGTGGGCAATGTGAACACGCTCACGCCCGCGCTGGCCCAGCGCTGGGGCATCGACCTGGCCCAGGCCGCGCAGCACGCCGAGGTGGCGCGCGCGCTGCCCGACATGAGCGGGATCTGGCCCGCAGTGTTTGCCCGCCCGCAAGAGCCGGCGCAGGATGTGGATCAGGACCTGTACGGCGGTTTTGTGGGCAACAACGACCGGCGCCTGCTGAACGACCTGCGCACCCTGAACGGCGACAAGCTGGCCAAGGCGCGTGCGAACTTTGATGACCCGCGCCTGGCCGAGCTGCTGTGGCGCTACCGGGCGCGCAATTTTCCGCAAACGCTATCGCCCGATGAGCAGGAACGCTGGGAGGCTCACCGCGCTGCCTGCCTGTTCGACGGGCAGGGCGGGGCGCGCACGGTGGAGCAGCTGTTCACCGAGATCGATGAAATGTCGGAAACCGCCGATGACGACCGTACCCAGGACATCCTGGGCGCCTTGTACGATTACGCGGAGCACATCGCACCTGAACGGTAGCCCCCCTGAGGCGCTGCGCGCCTTCCCCCGGAGGGGGACGCACCCGGTGGCCTGGCGGAGCCAGTTCCACGGGTGCACTGGCATCAGGGCGCGCCAGTAGTGATCGCCCCGTCTTGTAAGTAGCCCCGCAGAAACAGCGCAGATTTTTATGACGACACCGCAGAACCACAGTTTCACCACCCAGATCGTGCACGCCGACCGCCTGGGCGGCGCCGAGCATGGGGCCATCCACAAGCCGATCCATACGTCCGTTCAGTACGGGTACGAGAAGATGGAAGAGCTGATCGCCGTGTTCCAGGGCACGAGCAAGGGCGGCTTCAACTATGCGCGCCAGGGCACGCCCACCACGGCGGCGCTGGAGGCCAAGATCACGCAGATGGAGCGCGGGCACGGCTCCATCGTTTTCTCCACCGGCATGGCGGGCATTTGCTCGGTGTTCCTCACCCTGCTCAAGGCGGGTGACCATCTGGTGGCCAGCCAGTTCGTGTTTGGCAACACCAATAGCGTGTTCGGCACGTTGGCCGATCTGGGCATTGAAGTGACCACGGTGGACGTGACCGACGCGGCCAAAGTGGCCGCTGCCCTGCGCCCCAACACCCGCATGGTGTTTGTCGAAACCATTGCCAACCCGGGCACGCAGATCCCCGACCTGGAAGGCATTGGCGCGCTGTGCCAGCAACGTGGCGTGCTTTACGTGGTGGACAACACCGTGGCATCGCCCTATCTGTTCCGCGCTGCCACGGTGGGCGCGGGCCTGGTGGTCAATTCGCTCACCAAAAGCATCGGCGGGCAGGGCGCTGCGCTGGGTGGCGCTATCACCGATACGGGGCTGTACGACTGGTCGGGCTACCCCAACATCTTTGCGCCCTACCGCAAGGGCGACCCCAAGGGCTGGGGGCTTCAGCAGCTGCGCAAAAAGGGCCTGCGCGACATGGGTGGCACGCTGTCGTCCCATGCTGCGCACCAGCTGGCGCTGGGGGCTGAAACGCTGTCGCTGCGCATGGACCGCACCAGTGCCACGGCCCTGGCCTTGGCGCAGTGGCTGGAGGCACACCCGGCCGTCTCGCGCGTGCTGTACCCCATGCTGCCTTCGCACCCCCAGCATGCCTTTGCCAAAAAGCTCCTCCAGGCGGGTTCCTGGCTACTGTCGTTCGAGCTGCGTGACCCGGCCCAGTGCCTACCCGTGTGCAACCGCCTGCAGCTGCCCATCAAGGCCACGGGGCTGGCCGACACGCGCACGCTCATCATTCCCGTGGCGCACACGATCTTCTGGGAGGCCGGCCCCGCCGTGCGTGCCGCCATGGACATTGGTGACAGCATGATCCGCCTGTCAGTGGGCCTGGAAGACCCACAAGACCTGCTCGCTGACTTTGAGCAGGCCCTTGCAGGCGCCTGACCTGTCAAATACCCGCCCTGGAGTCCCTTATGGCCACAGCAACCTCGGCGCCCCCCGCCAGCATCGGCAAGTACCGCATCGAGCGTGAACTGGGCCGGGGTGCCAGCGGCATCGTGTTTCTGGGCCTGGACGGCTTTAGGGGGCGCAAGGTGGCCATCAAGCAGACGCATGCCCATCTGCTCAAAGTACCCGAGCAGGCCGAGCGCTACCGCAAGCTGCTGCGCAACGAGGCCGCGCTGTCGGGCCGCCTGCGCCACCCCAACATCGTGCGCCTGCTCGATGCGGACGAGGAGGCGCTGCCCCCCTACCTGGTGCTGGAATATGTGGATGGCCAGCCCCTGTCAGCCTATGCCACGCCGGATGCACTGCTGCCCGTGCCCCAGGTGCTGGACATTGCCTTCAAGTGCTGCAACGCGCTCGAGTACGCGTGCCGCGAAGGCCTGGTGCACCGCGACATCAAGCCCGCCAACCTCATGCTGGCCAAAGACGGCGACATCAAGCTGACCGATTTTGGTGCGGCGCTGTCACTGCGCAGCGATGCCACGCAACTGTCGGGCCTGGTGGGCTCGCCGTCCTACATGTCGCCCGAGCAGGTGCGTGAACACGACCTCACGCACCACAGCGACATGTTCTCGCTGGCTGTTGTTGTGTACGAGCTGCTCACGGGCCGCCGCCCGTTTGACGGCGACACCGACTTCGCCACGCTCTACAAGATCAGCAACGAGGCGCCCACGCCACCGAGCCTGCTGCGCGCGTCGCTGCCAGCCCATGTGGACGACGTGTTGCTGCGCGCCCTGGCCAAGCAGCCCTCCGACCGTTTTGCGACCTGGGACGATTTTGCACGGGCGCTGCTGGCCGCCCACCAGAGCCTGCCCCGCCAAAAATCCCAAGACACCGAGGCCGAGCGTTTTGCGCGCCTGCGCGCGCTGCCGTTTTTTGCCGACTTTCACGACGTGGCTCTGTGGGAGCTGATGCGCCTGGGCAACTGGCGGCGGCTGGAGCGGGGCACGGTGCTGATGCGCGAAAACACGCCCGGCGATTCGTTCTGCATCCTGATCGAGGGCCAGGTGGCCGTGAGTCGCCAGGGCTGGAATCTCAGCACACTGAGTGCGGGCGTTACCCTGGGTGAAATGACCTACCTGCGCCCCGACAACAGGCTGCGCACCGCCACCGCCGTGGCCGAGTCCGAAGTGCTGGTGCTCAAGGTGCGCAACCCCGCGCTGCGCGGGGCGTCCGAAGACCTGCAGTCGTGTTTTGACAAGGCCTTCATCAAGCTGCTGGTGGGGCGGTTGATTGCGACCAACGAGCAACTGGCCGAGTGGGAGCTGGTGGCTGCCCCTCCCGCCCCGGTAATACCGGCATCGCCTTCCGCGCCGCGCGGCTGAAGCGCCTCCGTTGCGCCCGCCGCTGGCGCGGCAACCAGGGAGTCAGTGCACCACGGTTTGCAGTAGCAGCTCGTCAAGCGGGGCAGGGCGGCCCAGGGCGTATCCCTGGGCAAAGTGCACGCCCAGCCCGGTCAGCAGGTCCACGACGGCCTGGCTTTCGGCAAACTCCGCCACGGTCTTCTTGCCCATCAGGCAGCCAATTTCGTGGATGGACTTCACCATGGCGAAGCTCACCGGGTCGTCGGCCATGTTCTTCACAAACTGCCCGTCGATCTTGAGCATATCCACCGCCAGCTCGCGCAGGTAGGCATACGACGATAACCCGCTGCCAAAGTCGTCCAGCGCAAACTGGCAGCCCCGCGCGCGCAGTGCGTGGATGAAACGGTTGGCCGCTGCCAGGTCGCCCATGGCGGCGGTTTCGGTGATCTCGAAACACAGGCGGTCGCAGCGCACCGGGGTCTGGTCCATGGCCTGCAGCACCTGGCCCAAAAAAGCGGCATCGCCCACGGACTGGCCCGACAGGTTGATGCAGCACAGCTCCACACGCTCCTGGTGTTCGGCCATCCAGGCCAGGGCTTTTTTGATGACCCAGCGGTCCACCCGCGCGGCCAGGTGGTAGCGCTCCACGGCGGGCATGAATTCGCCCGGCGAGACACGTTGGCCGTCGGCCGTGCGCATGCGCAGCAGGATCTCGCAATGCAGGCCGTGCGGCGGGCTGCCCTGCAGTGTGCCCAGGCGGGCGATGGGCTGGCCAAACAGCTCAAACCGGTCATGCTGTAGCGCATGCTCGATGCGGCTGACCCATTCCATGACGCCATAGCGCTGCGCGAGGGCAGGGTCGTTCTCGGCATAGACGTGGATGCGATTGCGCCCCCTGTCCTTGGCCACGTAGCAGGCGCTGTCTGCCGCCTGCAGCAAGGCGCCCACGCTTTCGGTGGCGGCATCCAGCACCACGGCTCCAATGCTGACACTGACACTGAACACATGGTCGCGCCAACCAAAACGGAATGCGGCCAGTTCCTGCTGCATGCGCTCTGCGACCTTCAAAGTCTGTTGCAGGTCCTGCTGCCACAGCAGGATGCCGAACTCGTCGCCTCCCAGGCGGCACAGCAGATCCTGAGGCTGCAGGTGGGCCAGGAACAGGCGCGCCACCTGCCGCAGCAGTTCGTCCCCTGCCGCATGGCCGCAGGTGTCGTTGATCACCTTGAAATTGTCCAGATCGAGGTAGCACACGCAGTGGCGGTCGGAGGCCTCCCGCGTGGCGGCAAAGGCCTGGGCCAGCAGGTGCTCGAACGCGCGGCGGTTGCCCAGGCTCGTGAGCGTGTCGTGCAGGGCCTGGAACTCCATTTCGCGACTCAGCCGGCTGGCCTCGGTCACGTCGCGAAACACCAGCACCACACCGTCAGCATCCCCGCCGGGGCGCAGCAGTGGTGAGGCGGACAGGTCCATCAGCAGGGGGGCTCCTGCCAGTGGTGTGGACCGCAGCTTGGAATGCAACTGGGTGCTGCCTTGCGCCAGTGCGCGGCCCACCAGGTCGGGGGCAGCCTGGGTGCCAGGTTCGGGGGCCAGGCCCAGCACGTCCTGGTGCCTGCGTCCGCAGGCGGCGGACAGCGACCAGCCTGTCAGCGTCTGGGCTGCGGGGTTCAGGTACTGCACCAGCCCAGTGGCGTCGGTGGTGACCACGGCGTCGCTGATCGAGTGCAGGGTGACCTGCAGGCGCTCCTTTTGCTGCAGCAGCGCTTCTTCGGCCTCGTGCCGCGCGGTCATGAACCGCACCCGGTCCAGTGCCACGGCCAGATGCCCAGCGGTGGCCTGCATCAGTGCCATCTGCCAGGGCTTGGGGGGCCGCACGCCCTCCTCGTCGCCATAAGTGCCCATGCCCAGTGCACCCATGCGCTGGTCCGCCATGATGAGCGGCACATTGACGATGGTACGGTTGTGCAGCACAGCGACCACGGCCTTGTTGGTGCGTGGGTCGGTGCGGGCATCTTCCACCACCACGACGTGGGTGGCCTGCATGATTTCTTCGAGCAGCGCATCCCCCTTCACGGGGATTTTCATGGTCTGCAGCTGACGGCTCAGGGCACCCTCCTCACCACTGGTGGTGTGTGTGAGGAAGTCCAGCATCCCCGAGGATTCGTCAATCAGGGCCAGCCAGATGTGGCGGTAGTCAAAAACACTCTCTCCCATGGGTTTGACGGCATCGAGCACGTCGGACAAGGTCCAGGCGCGTTCCAGGCGTTTGCACAGCTGGAGCAGGGCCTCGGAGTGCCTGCGCTCTTCGGCGTCGTGGGGCGCTGTGGGGTTGGGGGGCAATGTCATGGAACGTGGTGAAGGGCGTTTTCCGGGAGCCCTGGAGCAAGGGACGACGTGCTCGATCGCTGCCGTGGCGCCGCTTGCGCACCCATGAGGCAGAGCATAGGTACCGCCTCAGTCGCCCGCATGGTGGAAACCACCAATTGGCTTTGGATGGTCCGTGCAAGCCACCCCGAAGTCTTTGGGATCCGTGGTGCGCTCAGGGGCAACCCCCCGGTGGGAGCGTCGGAATGGCCCCAGTAAGACGGAATTGAGTAGGAGCAAGTTGCTATTTTATTTATAGCTGCTAGCGCTTGATAGATAAGCGATAGGGCCATTTTATTCAATATATTTAACCAAAAAACCGATAGCACACCACAACGGCCGCCACCACCCCCGCCAGTTCGGCCAACAGCGCGCAGCCCACCGCGTGCCGCGCACGCTGAATGCCCACCGCCCCGAAGTACACGGCCAGTACATAAAAGGTGGTCTCGGTACTGCCCTGAATGGTGGCTGCAGCCAGCGCCGCAAAGCTGTCCACCCCTTGCGTCTGCATGGTCTCGATCAGCATGGCGCGCGCGGCACTGCCCGAGAACGGCTTGACGAGAGCAGTGGGCAGGGCGTCCACAAACCGGGTGTCTGCACCCAGCACCTGCACGCACCAGCGGATGCCATCGAGCACATAGCCCAGCGCCCCCGATGCTCGGAACACCCCCACGGCACACAGCATCGCCACCAGATAGGGCAGCAGGCCCTTGGCCACGTCAAAGCCTTCGCGCGCGCCCTCGATGAAGGCTTCGTACACGGGCACCTTGCGCCACGCGCCGATGCCCACGAACAGGACGATCAGCGCAAACAGCGTGAGGTTGCCCAGCAAGGACGACAACTGGGCCAGCGCGGCGGCGCTCAAGGTGGTCAGCAGCGCCATGAAGCCGCTCAGAACCAGTGCGACGGGCAGCAGATAGGCCAGCACCACGGGGCTCCACAGCGGCAGGCGCTGCACCACTGCCACGCTGAGCAGGCCCACCAGCGTGGACGCTGATGTGGCCAGCAGAATGGGCAAAAAAACCAGCGTCGGGTCGGGCGCCCCCTGCTGCATGCGGTACATGAAGACCGTCACCGGCAGCAGCGTGAGCGAAGAGGCATTGAGCACCAGGAACAGGATCTGCGCGTTGGTGGCGGTGTCGTGCTCGGGGTTCAGCTCCTGCAGGGCTTTCATCGCCTTCAGACCGATGGGGGTGGCCGCGTTGTCCAGCCCCAGGGCGTTGGCGGCAAAGTTCATCGTGATCAGCCCCAGCGAAGGGTGGCCGCGCGGCACCTCGGGCATGAGCTTGGCAAACAGCGGTGCCAGCCAGCGCGCTAGAGCGTCCACAATGCCCGCCTTTTCGGCAATGCGTAAGAAACCCAGCCACAGCGTGAGCGTGCCAAACAGCAGCACCATCACCTCGACCGACAGCTTGGCCATCTGGAACAGGGCCTGCACCATCGACGAAAAGATCTCAGCATTGCCGCCCACCAGCCACTGGGCCAGTGCGGCCACGGCAGCGGTCAGAAAAAAGCCCAGCCACAAGGTGTTGAGCATCAGTGGTCCTGAATGACGGGGAAGCGAAGGGCCTGCATGGTGCTGAGGTTACCTGTCCCCAGGCTGGGCGCAGGCTTGGGCGTGGCGGCAAGGCAACGGGTGGCTCGGTGGTACCCTATAGGGTTCGGTTCCAACCTGCACAGGGGCTTATTTCGGGCTTTTGGTGCTCGAATGGGCCTCCATCACATCGACAGGCGCCCTGGCGCGCCACAACTCCAAGAAAGACATCACCATGGGCGCGCAGTGGAAAGCAAAAGGCAAGGCACAGGTGGCCGACGCCAAGGGCAAGCTGTTTGGCAAGCTGGTCAAGGAAATCACCGTGGCCGCGCGCGGCGGTGCCGACCCGGCCAGCAATGCGCGCCTGCGCTTGGTGGTAGAGCAGGCCCGCAAGGCCTCGATGCCCAAAGATACGCTGGAGCGTGCCATCAAAAAGGGCTCGGGCACCGGTGCTGATGCCGTGAACTACGAGCGCGTGATCTACGAAGGCTTTGCGCCCCACCAGGTCGCCGTGATGGTCGAATGCCTGACCGACAACGTCAACCGCACCGCGCCCGAAATGCGCGTGCTGTTCCGCAAGGGCCAGCTGGGCACCTCGGGCTCGGTGGCCTGGGACTTCAACCATGTCGGCATGATCGAGGCCGAGCCCGCCAACCCCGACGCCGACCCCGAATTGGCCGCCATCGAAGCCGGTGCACAAGATTTTGAAGCAGGCGACGAAGAAGGCACCACCACCTTCTGGACCGACCCCACCGACCTCGATCTGGTGAGCCGTGCGCTGCCCGCCCACGGCTTCAATGTGCTGTCGGTCAAGCTGGGCTACAAGCCTAAAAACCCGGTAAACCCCGCCAACCTGACCGCCGAACAGCTCGAAGAGGTGGAGAACTTCCTGGCCGCCATCGATTCCAACGACGACGTGCAGAACGTGTTTGTGAGCCTGGGCGGCTGATGGTGGTGGCCCGCTGGCCTGGTCGCCGGTGCCAGTTTCATCCCGCCCCCGCTCCATTGAATCATCCATGACCGCAGACCACTACGCCGCCCTCGGGCTTGCGGCCAACGCATCGCTGGCCGACATCAAGAAAGCCTTTCGCCAGAAGGCGTCGTTCTACCACCCGGACCGCAACGACGCCCCCGACGCTGCCCAGCGCTTTCAGGCTGTGCAAAAAGCCTATGAAGTGCTGTCGGACGACACCGCCCGCCAGGCCTACGACGACAACCGCCGCCGCAACCTGCTGGACAACCCGCTGCACACCGCCCAAGAGATCTGGCAAGCCTATTCCTCGCGCATTTTGACAACGACCACTCCGTGAAACTTTCCCCTTATTTTTATGACCTGCGCTCTGCCTACCAGGCCGAGCTGGACGACCTGGTTTCCGACTCCGAAGGCAAGGATGTGCTGCGCAAGCGGCTGGCCGAAAAGCGCAACGAGATTGCCTTTCTGGTCCAGATGATGGAGTTGGCCCCCGAAATGGTGGCCGTGGTGTTCCACCAGGGTTTTCGCTTCACCAAGCCGGCTGTGGTGGAACATCTGCTGAGCCTGCCGGTGGACGAACTGCCCGACTGGCACAGCCTCTCGCCTGCCATCGCGCTGGAGCCCTGGGCCAGCAGCCTGGCGCAAACCGTGCTGCGCGAACCGCAGGGCGCCCGCTTCATGGCTGTGGCTGCAGGGCTGGAATACCTGCAGCAGCACGCCCGCCTGGCGCACCATGCGGCCTCGTCGGCCGAGGGTGACAGCGACGCCGATGACGGTGAAGACGCCGCAGAGCATGATGACGACTACAACGCACTGAGCGCCGATGACGCTGCGGACCCACAAAACAGCCGCAGCCGCGAAGAGGCCAGCTCCAACTGGCTGGCCGACGCGGGTTTTGACCGCAAGGAGTGACGACCATGAGCAGCAACAACCAACACCTCGCCCTTATCACCAAGACCACTAGCCTGATCGCGGCTGGCGACATCGTGGGCGCCGAATCGGCCTTGTCGGAGCTGGCGGATGCCGAGGGCGACAACGCCTTGATGGTGGTGCTGGACCAGCTGGCCCCCAAGGACATTCTGGCCGTGATGCGCGAGTACGACGAGTCCAAGGCCTCTGTGGTCAACATGCTGGTGACGCCTGAGCAGTTCGCGCGCGCAATGGTGCTTGAAAAGCAGTACAAGGACCTCACCCACACGCACCTGCGCAGCATGGTCAACGCGGTCATCTTCCGCGACGATGCCGACCCGGTGGAGTTTCTTACTGCCATTGGCGATCTGGACGGTGGCGCCGAGGCCTTGGCCAACTACTTTGCCGAAAAGTGGAGCCGCATCGAAGCCTTTGCCCGCACCGGCACGTTTGACGCGGTGGAAGACTATGGCCCCACGCTGACCGACGACGAGCTGCTCGCCTCGGGCTACGTGCAGCCGCGCATCGATCTGGACGAGGTGGCCGACCGTGACTGGATGCAGATGGCCTGGCTGCTGCGCTACGAGTGCCGTGACCTGTTCATCGAAACCTTGCTGGTGCTGCGCGCCAAGGCACGTGCCTTTGACTTGGGCCTGGAAGAGGGCGACGAATCACCCGCCGAGGAAGACGACGGCAAATTCGAGACCAGCGAGACGGATCGCGGCAAGGCCACGCCCGCCGCACGTACGTCGGATGAGGAATCGGCGATTTAGAGAACAACCCCCTGAGGCGCTTTGCGCCTTCCCCCTTCTCTCGAATGGCTGCGCCATTCGGGACGGGGGACACCGCCCTCGCTGCGGGGCGGCCCTTGCTCGGCGGTCCTGGCCTGGGGCCGCACCAGTTGCCGGGCCCGTGAGCAACACCTAGCGCGATGGATACCCACATGACCCTGCCCGATACGCCTTCCCCTGATGCCCATCCGGTTGCAGTCGCGAACACCCTGCAACTGCACGACGCCCGCCCATTCTTTGAAAAGGCGCTGGCCTATGGCGTCCAGCATGGCGTGATTGGTGCCGACAAGCTGGCCGCCATCAATGCCGATGCGCCCAAGGGCATGGTGCAGATTGCCCGCTACTTTGGCAGCGAGTTTTTGCGGCCCGAGCTGGAGAAGGCGCGTGACCGCATGGTCAACCTCATCAGCCTGTACCTGCTCGATACCACTGAGGGCGACCTGCACCAGGCCGCCATCTCGCTGCGCGACCATTCGTTGCTGTCGCGCTCCAAGGGCGGCTCAGACATGCTCAAGCGCCTGATTGGCATGCCCGAGAGCAGCAACTTTGGCATGGCGGGCTATGCCGATGCCGAGACCCCGCTGCTGGCCGTGTGGTCACTGCGCAGCCATGCTGACTACCGGGCTGAGCTGGCGCGCCGTACGCAGATTGCGCAGGCCATCCATGCCGCCCAGTGGCTGGCCGAGCAGTTCGACCTGGACCCGGACGAGCTCGAAGCTGCGGGTGCCGATGCTGAAGCCGTCATCCGCACCGGCCTGCTCATGCTGGCCCTGGCGCCCAGGGCCATGGACCTGGGCGAATGGCCGAACACCGTCGCGTTCGAAAAAATGCTGATGGCACAGCGCAAGAAGAAGCTGGCGCCGCCTTCACAGCTGCGCCTGCCCCCCGGCTTGCCTGCTGAACTGCGCGAGGTGGTGTTGGCGCACTGCGCCAGTGTGCTGGCCGACCTGCCCAGGCTGCTGGATTCCGCCACACTGGTGCGTACGCTGCTGCGGCCCACCGGCGCTTTCCGCGCGCGCTACTTTCTGCTGGACGACCCGCTGGCCGAGGTGGACAACTTTCACCGCAGCCTGGATGCGCTGGAGGAGGGCGAGGAACCCCCGCTGCCCGCCAGCAAGACCTGGACAAAAACCACCCAGGGCAACGATGACGAGCATTCGCTGCTCACGCTGTTCCTGTGCCTGGCTTCGGGTGTGCCCAAGAAAACCCTGCTGACCGAAAAGACCGCCGCCAGCCTGGTGCGCAAACTGCGCAAATCCGGCCTGCAGCCCGCATTGGCCACCGAGTTCATCCGCACCCACGCGCCGGGTGTGCACCAGCAGGACTACATCGCGCTGTGGACCAGCTTTGTGCAGGACGCAGAAAAAACCTTGCTCAGCGACATGGACTACCAGATGCACGATGCCCTGGCCCTGCTGCGCCGGGAATGCAATGTGGTGGGCTAGGAGGCTGCGCGGCAGAAGGAACATCGGCTGCAACGCGCGATAAACTGGTCTCGCGCGGTACCACCTCCTGCGCCCAGGGGCCCACCCTTGGCTTGTCGGTAGCATCACGCGATCCTCGGTTTTCGCACGTCTCGCTTCGATGCCTTCTGCCGCGCAGCCTCCTAGCCGCGAACGGCACGCTGCGGGCTTGGCGCCGTCATCCATCCTATTTATCCCATTTGCACCAGGCGGCACCTTTACACAGGTCAAGGAAAGGTGCCGCGCGACACGGTGCCCGGCGGCGGTCCGGTTAACATTCCAGCCGCCCGCCAGCCCGCCCTCAAAGTGCACAGCCCCACACTCCTCATCATTGCAGCGCTTCTGACTGCGCTCGTCACCACGGTGTTGTATGCCGTGTGGTCGTTCAACCGGAACATCCCCGGCCTGCGCCTGTGGATGGTGTCGTTCCTGCTGGGGTCGGTGTTCAGCGTGAGTCTGCTGGTGCGGGACTGGTTTCCCGAGGTGGTGGCGGTGGCGATCTCGCAAGGTTCGGTGTCGCTGGCAGCCTACCTGTGCCTGATGGCCAGCCGCATGTACATGGGGCGACGCCCGTTTTCTCATTGGTATGCGGTCGTGGGTATCGGTGCCCTGATGGTCGCGTCGGTGTATTTCACCGTGGTGCAGCCCCATCTGGGCATGCGGTTTGTTTTTGTGGGGCTGGGTGCGGGCATCTGCTTTTTGCTCACGGCGCGCACGATGGCCGATGGTGGCGTGCGCCGCGTGCCCGCGCGCTACCTGTTTGCGTTGGTGGCGGGTCTGCATGGCCTGTTTTTGTTGCTGCGTCCGGCACTGTTCAAGCTCGCTCCCGTTGCGCCCGGCGGCTTGCCAGACGCAGGACTGGTGACGCTGGTATCGCAGTTTGTTCTGCTGGAGGCCATTGTGGCCGTGGTGTTGCTGGGGTTTGGTGCGCTGATGCTGGCCAACGAGTTCATCACCAGCGAGCTGCGGCACCTGGCCGAGATGGACCCGCTGACCAACGTGTTCAACCGCCGCGCGTTTCTCACGCTGCTGGACAAGGCCATCAGCGCCGCCCAGCGCACCGGGACGGCTGTGCCCGTGCTGGTGATGGATCTGGACCACTTCAAGAACATCAACGACACCTGGGGTCACCGGGCGGGTGACGATGTGCTGCGCCATTTTGTGATGCTGGCCCACCGCTGCCTGCGCAAGGAAGACGTGATGGGGCGCCTGGGGGGCGAAGAGTTCGCCATCTTCCTGCCCAACGCGAGCGCCGCTGGCGCCTTGGCCGTGGCTGAACGCCTGCGCGCGCTGGTCGAAGCCCAGCCAGTGGCCACGGGCCCGCAGTCCATCCCGCTGACCGTGAGTGTGGGCGTCACCCTGTGTGCCCACGGCGACGCGGCGGGCGCTGCGCTGCAGCGCGCCGACGAGGCCATGTACCTGGCCAAGGAGCGCGGCCGCAACCGCGTGGAAGTGTCTGAAAAAATCGTGGGCACTCCGGTGGCGCCAGCAGCGACTGCTGCTTGAGCCGCCGTACGCACCGCCTGTGTCGGCTGCCCGACCTTCGCTGCGCCGCTGCAGCATTTGCTGGCGGCAAAATGGTGGGCACCCCTTCGGCCCACAACAACCTGACCACCATCCCATGGCAAGCAATCCCCACGGCAGCAATCCGGGCGCCCCGTTCGATGTGTTGCCCACACCACCCGCTGCACCGCGCAGGGCGTTCCTCCGTTCGGGTACGGGGTTGGCCACCCTGGGTGTGGTGGCGGTCTCTGGTGCTGGTTATCTGCTTTACCGGCCCGGAAACGATCGGCAACTCGTCTTTGGCACCCTGGCGGGCGCCATGCAAGAGGTAGAACGCCTTGCAGGCGCGGCGGTCCAGCCGCTGGCACCCGCCACGGCCTGGAACTGGTCGCAGACGCTGGAGCACTGCGCGCAGAGCATCGAGTTCTCGCTGCAGGGTTTTCCGGCCCCCAAGTCGGCGCTGTTCCAGAACACGCTGGGTGCAGCAGCTTTCAACGTGTTTGCCCTGCGCGGCCGCATGAGCCACAACCTGGCAGAACCCATTCCCGGCGCGCCCGCGCTGGATGCGTCCACGCCCGACGCGTCAGCGGCCCTGGCCCGGCTGCGCAAGGCCGTGCAGGACTTTGCCGCCCATGCCGGGCCGCTGCAGCCGCACTTTGCCTACGGGGCGTTGAGCCGCGCGCAGTACGAGCAGGCGCACGCCATGCACCTGGCCAATCACCTGTCGGCGTTTGATGTGCGGGGATGAGCGGAGGGCTGGTACAACCGTGCGGCGTGGGCCGCGGAATTCAACCCTGACTGAGATTGTTTGCTGCAAACAATATAGCTATTAGCGCTTGTTCAATAAGCGCTGGAGCCATTTTTCTTAACATTTTCTGATTGTCAGATCAGCCCAGATCGTCAAAGTCCCACTGGGCGCACAGCGCCTCAAAGCGATCGGCGTCCAGGGCGCTCAGGAACAAGCCCGGCTCTGCAAGCTCCCCCTCGGCATGCAGGTACCACACCAGCGCCTGCGGCCCCACGGTCAAGATGCGCAGCCCCGCTACATTCACCACGGCCTGCGCCTGCATGGCGTGCAGCAGCGCTGCCAGGTCCCCATGCGTTGAGAACCCATGGCACGCGCGCATGCCGCAGAACGGGTAGCCACCCTGGGCCATCTGGTAGTAGGCGATGGTGTGCAAAAACGCATCCAGGCCCACGTCTTCCTCGTGCCAGTCGGGAGCGTCCAGGTCGGTGGTTTGCCATACCCGCTGCTGCGTATCGGTGGCCCACCAGCACACGGCCTGGTTTTCTTCCAGAAACAGCAGCTTGTCGCCCAGGCACTCCAAATCCTGCAGCGGCGCAAACCGCTGAAAACCGGCCATCAAATCGGCACGCCTGCCCACGGCGGCGTAGTAAGCGTGTAGGGCAGGGGGCACCTGGCACCCCAGGCGATGGCTTGCGGCAGTCAGTTCATCTTCCGGCAGCCCGTCTTCGGCGCTGACAGGACGGCCCAGCAGCCAGGCCAGGGTGTCGGAAAGGGGCGGGGGGGTGAAGGCAGTCATGGGTTTCGGTTGTGAGAGCCACGCGCGGCCGGTGCAGGCCGGATGTTGGGGGGACGATTGATGCAGGTCAAGAGAGGGCGTGCTGCAGCTTGGGGTAACGTGGAGTGCAAAGCTACCATCCCCCGATGGGCCCATGTGCCCACAAGGATGGACCATGAGCAAGCAATGGAAGATCGCCGCGGCCCTGGCCGTGGTGCTGCTGGGGGGCTGGCTGCTGCTGCGCTGGGCGCCCTGGCAGGCCCAGGGGCCAGGCCCCGGTTTTGTGAGCGGCAACGGCCGCATCGAGGCCACCGAGATCGCCGTGGCCACCAAGCTGGCGGGCCGCGTGCTGGAGGTGCTGGTGGCCGAGGGCGATTTCGTAAAAGCCGGCCAACCCCTGGCCCGCATGCAGATCGACGGCCTGCAGGCCCAGCGTGAAGAAGCCGTGGCCCGGCTGCAGCAGGCACAGCTGGCCATCAGCAGCGCCCAGGTGCAGGTGGCCCAGCGCGAAAGCGATCACCAGGCCGCCCTGGCTGTGGTGGCACAGCGCGAGAGTGACCTGGACACCGCACAGCGGCGCCTGCCGCGCTCGGAAAAGCTGGCGCGCGAAGGCTTCTTCTCCAGCCAGTTGCTCGACGACGATCGCGCCAAGGTGCACAGCCTGCTGGCAGCACTCACCGCCGCACGCGCCCAGGCCAAGGCCGCGCAGGCGGGCATTGGCGCCGCCCGCACGCAGGTGACCAGTGCAGAGGCCAACGTGCGCGCGCTGCAGGCCACGCTGGCGCGCATCGATGTGGAGCTGGCCGACAGCGAACTCAAGGCCCCGCGCGACGGCCGCGTGCAGTTTCGCGTGGTGCAGCCCGGCGAGGTGGTGGGCGCGGGCGCACGGGTGCTGCAGCTGGTGGACCTGAGCGATGTGTACATGACTTTCTTCTTGCCCGAAACCGTGGCGGGTCGCGTGGCGCTGGGCAGCGAGGTGCGCATCGTGCTCGATGCCGCGCCGGGTTTTGTGATTCCTGCAGAAGTCTCGTTTGTCGCCAGCACCGCGCAGTTCACCCCCAAGACGGTGGAGACCGCCAGCGAGCGCCAGAAGCTCATGTTCCGCGTGCGCGCGCAGATCGACAAGGCGCTGCTGCTGCGCCACCAGGAGCAGGTCAAGACCGGCCTACCCGGCGTGGCCTGGCTGCGGGTAGACCCTGCGGTGGAGTGGCCCGCAGAACTCGCCGTCAAGGCCGGTCAGTGAATCTATCTGCCAGCGCTGCACCCGTGGCCCGCCTGCGCGGCGTGGGCCAGCGCTACGGGCGCACGGTGGCGCTCGATGGCATCGACCTGGAGGTGGCCGCCGGCCGCATGGTGGGCCTGATCGGGCCGGACGGCGTGGGCAAGTCCAGCCTGCTGGCCCTGGTGGCGGGCGCACGGGCGGTGCAGCAGGGCACGGTGGAGGTACTGGGCGGCGACATGGCCCAAAGCCGCCACCGCAGCCGGGTGTGCCCCCGCATTGCCTACATGCCCCAGGGCCTGGGCAAGAACCTGTACCCCACGCTGTCGGTGGAAGAGAACCTGCAGTTCTTTGGCCGCTTGTTTGGGCACGACGCGGCCGAGCGGCGCCGCCGCATTGACGAACTCACGCGCAGCACGGGGCTGTACCCTTTCCTCGCGCGGCCTGCGGGCAAGCTCTCGGGCGGCATGAAGCAGAAGCTGGCCCTGTGTTGCGCGCTCATCCACGATCCTGACCTGCTCATCCTGGACGAACCCACCACCGGTGTGGACCCGCTGGCGCGTGCGCAGTTCTGGGATTTGATCGGCCGCATCCGCGCCGCGCGGCCCGGCATGAGCGTGATCGTGGCCACCGCCTACATGGAAGAGGCGCAGCGTTTTGAATGGCTGGTGGCCATGGATGAAGGGCGCATTCTGGCCACCGGTACCCCTGCCGAGCTGATGGCCCGCACCGGGCACGATGCGCTGGAACAGGCTTTTGTGGCCCTGCTGCCCGAGGCCAAGCGCCGGGGCCACCAGGCGGTGCAGATTCCGCCGCTGGACCGCTCGCAGGCAGACGACGCTGCCAACGTCGCCATCGAGGCGCGCGACCTGACCATGCGCTTTGGCGACTTCGTGGCGGTGGACCATGTGAGCTTTCGCATCCAGCGCGGCGAGATCTTTGGTTTTTTGGGCAGCAACGGCTGCGGCAAGTCCACCACCATGAAGATGCTCACCGGCCTGCTGCCCGCCAGCGACGGGCAGGCCTGGCTGTTCGGCCAGCCGGTGGACCCCAAAGACATGGCCACGCGGCGGCGCGTGGGCTACATGTCGCAGGCGTTTTCGCTGTACAGCGAACTCTCGGTGGAGCAGAACCTGGTGCTCCACGCCCGGCTATTCCACGTGCCCGAGGCCGAGGTGCCCGCGCGTGTGACGGCCATGCTGGAGCGCTTTGACCTGCAGACCGCTCGCAGCGCACTGCCCATGAAACTGCCGCTGGGCATGCGCCAGCGCCTGTCGCTGGCCGTGGCCATGGTGCACCAGCCCGAGCTGCTGATCCTGGACGAGCCCACATCGGGTGTGGACCCCATGGCGCGCGACAACTTCTGGCGCCTGATGGTGGAGCTGGCGCGGCGCGACAAAGTCACGATTTTCATCTCCACCCACTTCATGAACGAGGCCGAGCGCTGCGACCGCATCTCGCTGATGCACGCAGGAAGGGTGCTGGAGAGCGCGGCGCCGCAGGACATCGTTGCCAAGCGGGGAGCGGCCACCTTGGAAGAGGCCTTCATTGGCTACCTGGAAGACGCCGCAGGCACCGCACCGGCCCAGGAGCCTGCTGCGGCTTCGGCACCACCCGCCCCATCCCCTGTGCACACCCCCAATCCGCCTACCTTGCCCACCCGCCTGCGCCAAAGTCTGGCCCGCATCCACAGCACCCAGTGGCGCGAAGCGCTGGAGCTGCGCCGCGACCCGGTGCGTGGCGCCATGGCGCTGCTGGGCTCGCTGATCCTGATGTTCGTGATGGGCTACGGCATCAGCATGGATGTGGAGAACCTGCGCTTTGCCGTGCTGGACCGCGACCAGACCGCGCTGAGCCGGGCCTACACCCTGAACCTGGCGGGCTCGCGCTACTTCACCGAGCAGCCGCCCATCACCACCTACGCCGAGCTGGATGCGCGCATGCGCTCCGCCGAGATATCGCTGGCGCTGGAGATCCCGCCCGGCTTTGCGCGCGATGTGGCGCGCGGCCAGCCCGTGCAGATCGGCGCCTGGGTGGATGGCGCCATGCCCCAGCGCGCCGAAACCGTCATCGGCTACGCCCAGGGCCTGCACCAGCAGTGGCTGGTGGAGCAAAGCCGCAGCCGCACGGGCACCGTGCTCCGGGGCCTGCTGGAGGTGGAGCCACGCTACCGCTACAACCCCGACGTGCGCAGCCTGCCGTCCATGGTGCCCGCCGTGATCCCGCTGCTGTTGCTCATGCTGCCCGCCATGCTTACCGCGTTGGCCGTGGTGCGCGAGAAGGAGCTGGGCTCCATCATCAACCTGTATGTCACGCCCACCACGCGCACCGAATTCATGCTGGGCAAGCAGCTGCCCTATGTGCTGTTGGCGCTGTTCAATTTTGGCTTGATGTGCCTGGCGGCGGTGACGGTGTTTGGCGTGCCCATCACCGGCAGCTTTGCCACGCTGACGCTGGGTGCCGTGCTGTTTTGCCTGTGCTCCACGGGCATGGGCCTCTTGGCCTCCACCGTCACGCGCAGCCAGATTGCGGCCATGTTTTTTGCCATGGTGGGCACGCTCATCCCAGCCGTGCAGTTTGCGGGGCTCATCAACCCCGTGTCGTCCATGACCGGCTTTGCGCGCTGGTTCGGAGAGGCCTACCCGGCCAGCCACATGTTCACCATCAGCCGGGGCGTGTTCAACAAGGCGCTGGGCCTGCAAGACCTGCAGGAGGAGTTCTGGCCCATGCTGGTGGCTGTGCCGGTCATCATCGGTACTGCGATCTTGCTGTTACGAAAGCAGGAGACCTGATATGGCGCTGCGCGGCCGCTGGTCCAACATCTTTCGCTTGGGCATCAAGGAGCTATGGAGCCTCTGGCGTGACCCGGCCATGCTGTTCCTCATCGTCTACACCACCACGCTGGCGGTGTACTCGGCGGGCATGGCGCAGCCCGAGACGCTGTACCACGTGCCCATTGCCATCGTGGACGAGGACGATTCGGCCTTGTCCCAGCGCATCGCCACCGCGTTCTATGCGCCCCAGTTCACACGCCCGGCCATGATCAGCATGCGCGAGGTGGACCCGGGGCTGGACGCTGGCCGCTTCACGCTAGTGCTGCACATCCCAGCGCACTTCCAGCGCGACGTGCTGGCGGGCCGGGTGCCGCAGGTGCAGCTCAACATCGACGCCACGCGCATGGGGCAGGCGTTTGCGGCCAATGGGGCGGTGCAGCAGATCGTGCAGCTGGAGGTGACGGAGTTTGTGCAGCGCGACCGCGCCGTGGCGGCCCAGCCCATCGAACTGACGGTGCGCGCACGCTTCAACCCGGCGCTGAACCCTGCGTGGTTCGGCTCGCTCATGGAGCTGATCAACATCGTGACCATGCTCTCCATCATCCTCACCGGCGCTGCGCTGATCCGCGAGCGCGAGCACGGCACGGTGGAGCATCTGCTGGTGATGCCCGTCACCCCGGGCGAGATCATGCTGGCCAAGGTCTGGGCCATGGCGCTGGTGGTGCTGGTCGCTACCTGGGTGTCGCTCACGGCGGTGATCCGCTGGGCGATTGGGGTGCCCATCGAGGGCTCGGTGCCGCTTTTTCTGCTGGGCGCCACGCTGCACCTGTTTGCTACCACGTCCATGGGCATCTTCATGGCCACGGTGGCGCGCAGCATGCCGCAGTTTGGCTTACTGATGGTGCTGGTGATGATGCCCCTGCAGATGCTGTCGGGCGGCGTCACCCCGCGCGAGAGCATGCCGCTGTGGGTGCAGTACGGCATGGCGCTGGCGCCCACGACGCACTTCACCGAGCTGGCCCAGGCCATCCTCTACCGGGGTGCCGGCTGGGCGGTGGTGTGGCCGTCGCTGGTGTGGCTGCTGGGGATTGGCGCGGTGCTGTTCAGCCTGGCGCTGGCGCGGTTTCGCAAGACGATTGCGCGGATGGCGTAGATGCTTGCAATGCTATTGAATATGTAGCTGGTCGCGCTTATTGGATAAGCGCTAGAGGCTAATTTGACGTGAAATTCACGTTGCCGGGCCGCCCCGGCAGGTGCAGTTGCGCCACAGGCGCCGGGCTGCTGGCCAGCCGCTGGCCACGCCGCCACACTCCGAGGCGCGTGGCGCGCAGGCGGATGGCCTCCACCGGGTTGCGGGCGTGCAGCAGCACCAAGTCGGCATGGCAGCCGGGCGCAATGCCATAGCCCTCCAGCCCCAGCAGGCGTGCCGGGTTCACCGTCACTGCGTCAAAGCACTGGCGCATGGCCGCCTGGCTGGTCATCTGCCCCACATGCAGGCCCATGTGCGCGGCCTCCAGCATGTCGGCGCTGCCGCCGCTGTACCAGGGGTCCAGCACGCAGTCGTGGCCGAACGCGACCGTGAGGCCTGCGGCCATCAGCTCGGGCACGCGGGTCATGCCCCGGCGTTTGGGGTAGGTGTCGTGGCGGCCCTGCAGCGTGATGTTGATGAGCGGGTTGGCCACCACGCCCAGGTCGGCTTCGGCCATGAGGGGGATGAGCTTGCTCACGTAGTAGTTGTCCATGCTGTGCATGGAGGTGAGGTGTGAGCCCGTCACGCGGCCGTGCAGGCCCAGGCGCTGGGTTTCATGCGCCAGTGTTTCGACATGGCGCGAGTGCGGGTCGTCGGACTCATCGCAGTGCATGTCCACGCGTTTGCCACGTTCGGCGGCCAGTTCGCAGAGGATCTTCACGCTCTCGGCGCCTTGGGCCATGGTGCGCTCAAAGTGGGGAATGCCACCCACCACGTCCACGCCCATGTCCAGAGCCCGTTTCAGGTTGTCCAGCCCGCCGGGCGCGCGCAGCACGCCGTCTTGCGGGAACGCCACCAGTTGCAAATCCAGGTATGGCGCCACGCGCTGCTTCACATCCAGCAGGGCCTGCACCGGCAGCAGGCTGGGGTGGCTCGTGTCCACATGGCTGCGGATGGCCAGCAGCCCGCGCGCCACGGCCATGTCGCAGTACTGCAGTGCGCGCTGCACGATGGCGTCGTGCGTCAGCGTGGGCTTGAGCTCGCCCCACAGCGCGATGCCTTCGAGCAGCGTGCCGCTCTCGTTCACGCGCGGCTGGCCGTAGCTCAGGGTGGAATCCATGTGGAAATGCGCGTCCACAAACGGGGGGCTGACCAGCAGGCCTGCAGCATCCACCGTTTCGTGCGCTGGAGCTTGCAGGCCTTCGGTCACTTCGGTAATGCGGCCGTCCTGCACGGCGATGGACATGTTCTGGCGGCCATCGGGCAGGGTGGCGTGTGTGATGAGCAGGTCGAGCATGGCGTGGGCTGTTAGGGTGGTGGTGTCGGGTTTTTTCAAGACGTGAGCGGGCTCTGTGCCTAAGCTCTGGGTCTCGCTGTGCGCATCAAGGTTTCAGCGCATCCATTCTTACAAAGGCAGCTCTCATGCATTTTGGCTACACGATTCTCTACGTCGAAGACGTTCCAAAAACCATCGCTTTTTACGAGGCTGCTTTCGGCTTTGTCCGCCGTTTTGTGCACGAGGCGGGCGACTATGGCGAGCTGGACACGGGCGCCACCGCGCTCGCTTTCTCGTCGCTGCGGCTGATGGCCGAACTGGGCAAGAACCCGCAGCGCGCATCGGCCGACGCACCAAGCTTCGAGATCGCGTTCACAACCCCCGACGTACCCGCCGCCGTGCAACGCGCAGTGGGCGCCGGTGCGCAACTGGTGCAGGCGCCGGAGCAAATGTCCTGGGGCCAGACAGTGGCCTATGTGGCGGATATCAACGGGGCGCTGGTGGAGCTGTGCACGCCCATGGGCGCCCCCGGTGCCTGAGTCAGGGGGGCAACGCATCACCGCCTCTTGTTGGTGCGAAAACGCACCTCGCCCGGCTTGTGCCCCGCGTCGATGGTGATGCGGAACACGGTGTCGTCGTAGCCGGACTGCGCCCGCGCGGTAAATCGAATACCCCTGCGCGTGAGCTGGCAGTTCATCTGGCTCAGGGTGATTTCGGCATGGTCGTTGTTGATCTGTTCAAAGGTCGCGGTATGCACCTCGCTGGCGCTGTCGCTTCCATCACGCACGATCCACTGCAGGTACAAGAACGACTGCGCATAACGCGTGGCGTGCACGATGCGGTACACGCCGCGGCCTTCGCCGGAATGCGCGGGCGCGGGCCAGTCGCCGCAGACTTTGATCCAGTCCACATCGGGCGCGGTGGCGAAGGATTCATAGGGCAGATCCATCCCCAGCGCGTGGGCCTGACCGGTGAAGGCCAGAAGTGCACCTGCCAGCCAACGTGCGACGGGCTTACTTGTTTTTGTCATCGCTCCCCTTTGCGATACGGCTTCATCAGCGCCTGCGGATACGCCGCCTTGCGCGCCACCAGCACCAGCGCAAGGATGGACAGCAGATAGGGCAGCATCAAATACACCTGGTAGGGCAGCCACGCATCGCCCGCCTGCTGCAGCCGCAACTGCAGTGCATCAAAAAACGCAAACAGCAGCGCACCCAGCAACGCCTTGCCGGGCCGCCACGAGGCAAACACCACCAGCGCCACGCAGATCCAGCCGCGGCCGTTGATCATGTTGAAGAAAAACGCGTTGAAGGCCGACAGCGTGAGAAACGACCCTGCCACGCCCATTAGCGCCGACCCCGCCACGATGGCGCCGGTGCGCGTGGCTGCCACCGAAATGCCCTGGCCCTCGGCCGCCTGTGGGTTCTCGCCCACCATGCGCACCGCCAAGCCCAGTGGCGTGCGCAGCAGCACCCAGGCCAGCAGTGGCACCAGCAGCAGCGCCAGCAGCGTAAGCGGCGTCTGTGCCGACAGGATGGGAATGCCCAGCCATTCCATGGGCGCAAACGGTTCGATGGTGGGGGGCGTGTTTACCTTGGGGAAGCTCACGCGGTAGCCGTAGTAGCTGAGCGCCGTGGCCAGCAGCGTGATGCCCAGGCCCGACACATGCTGCGACAGCGCCAGCCCCACGGTGAGCCACGCATGCAGCAGCCCGAACATTGCGCCGGTCAGTGCCGCCACCAACACCCCCGTCCACAGCCCGTAGCCCGCATACACCGTGAGCCAGCCGGTGAAGGCGCCAGCGACCATGATCCCTTCAATGCCCAGGTTGAGCACGCCAGCGCGTTCGCACAGCAGAACCCCCAGCGTGCCCAGGATGAGCGGCGTGGCCACGCGCAGGGTGGCGATCCAGAACGCGGGGTTGGCGAGGATGTCGAGCAGTTCGGTCATGTGCCCGCCTCGGTGCTGGTTACTTTGATTTTGATAGCTGCTAGCGCTTGATAGATAAGCGCTAGAGGCCAATTTGGCTTGAATTTCTGAACGAAGCAGAGAGTCATCTTGGCTGCGTGTGGTGCTTTCCTTCGACCTCTGCATGACGCAACTGGCGCGGCCAAAGCCAGTGCCACCGTGGAACTGGCTTTGCCAGGCCACGGGTGGCGTCCCCCTCCCGAAGGAGAGGGGGAAGACGCGAAGCGGCTCAGGGGGTGTCTCATTTCTTCACGCGGTATTGGGTCAGCAACCCCGCCACCAGCACCGCAATCAATGAGGTCGCCACGATCACATCGGCAATGTAGGTGGGCACACCCACCGCCCGGCTCATGCTGTCGGCGCCCACCAGCACGCCCGCCACAAAGGTGCCCGCCGCGATCACGCCCAGCGGGTGCAGCCCGGCCAGCATGGCAATCACGATGCCGCTGTAGCCGTAGCCGGGCGACATGTCCAGCGTCACATAGCTGGTGCGGCCCGCCACCTCAATGGCCCCCGCCAGCCCCGCCAGACCGCCCGAGAGCAGAGCGACCAGTACGACAGTGCGCGTGATGGGCACACCCGCAAAAGCCGCCGCCCGCGCATTGGCCCCGGCGGCGCGGATGTCAAACCCCGGCACCGTGCGTGCCAGCAGCGCCCACAGCATCACGGCCAGCGACACGGCCCACAGCAGGCCGGTGTGCAGACGAGTTTGTGGCACCAGCTTGGACAGCTCCAGGTCGCCCTGCAGCGCCACGCTTTGCGGCCAGCCCATGGAGAGCGGGTCTTTCATCGGCCCATCGAGCAGTGCCGACACCAGCAACAGCATGATGAAGTTGAGCAGCAGCGTGGTCACCACTTCGTCCACACCCAGCCGCGCCTTCATCAGCGCGGGGCCCAGCAGCAGCGCGGCCCCGGCAAGGGCTGCCGCCAGCATCATGAGCGGGAAGAGCAGGTAGGGCGACCACTCCAGCCCCGTGCCGCCGTGCATGCCGCCCACGGCTACAGCGGCGAGCGCTCCGGCATAGAGCTGTCCCTCAGCCCCAATGTTGAACAACCGTGCGCGGAAGGCCACAGCGGCCGCCAGCCCGGTCAGTATCAGCGGGGTGGCGCGGGTGAGGGTTTCTGTCAGCGCAAACACCGAACCGAAGGCGCCCTGCAGCAGCAGCGCGTAGGTGCGGCCGACCGGCGCACCGGCCCACAGCACCAGCAGGCCGCTGATGAGCAGCGTGAACACCACGGCGCCCACCGGCGCCAGCACGTAGGCGGCGGGGGAAGTGTGGTTGCGTTTTTCAAGCCGCATCGGGTAAGCCCTCGAGGTATGTATCAACCTCTTCACCTACTGTTTTGAGGTTTTCCACCGTGAAATCGATTAAAGATTCCATAAATGGTACTGCGTTCACTCGGGGAAACCCATTCAGGCTATCAAAAATGATTTTATGGTCCGGAATTCCATTCGTGAAACTCACATTCGATGCTGAAAGCGGGCTGGAAATTATTGCGGAGTGCTTTGATTTGTTACTGATTTCTCGCAGATGCAGGAACGCTTGACTGGTAGTTATTTTTTCCAGTCCTTTGGTTAGGGGGATGTTATTTTTTTTAAAGTACTTTACTACTCCGTTTGCATATTCTTTTGTCAGTGTCGATACTTTTGCAGACATCGCAAGACCTTGCGCGAGACAGTCCGGTATACAGTGAATGTCATGAACCGCTGCTATCAGCTCTCTGTTAATAACATACATTGAATTGTCGAAGTCGCCAGAAAGTTCCGATGCGCTAAACATGATTGCGTGCAAATCATCAAGTTCAGCGACTGTCTTGATCTCATTGTCAAGCTCATGTTTTGCCCGGTTTATTCTGTCGGCGGCAAAATTAAGTCGATATAAGACGGATTGGAAATGCTTTATTGTTGCTAAGGTATGTGGGACTCCAAACTTCTTGTTTAGTAAGCTGCGTGTCCGCTGAGCATTCCATTGAATGGTTTTTTGATTCGTCACTGAACTGCCCCTGCCATAGCTAGACCAATTTCCTTGCGCGTCCAGTCTTCGGTGCGTCGCGCTTCGCTCAAACGTCCGTCATGCATCACCGCCACACGGTCGCCCAAGGCCAGCACTTCATCAAGGTCGTCTGAAATCAGCAGCACGGCCGCACCGCCGTCGCGCGCATTGATGAGCTGCTGCTGCACAAACATCACCGCGCCAATGTCTAGCCCCCAGGTCGGCTGGTGCGCCACGATGAGTTGGGGTGCGGGCGCTGTGTTGCCCGCATCGTCCTGCGGTGGCATCAGTGCCCGGCCCAGGATGAGCTTTTGCATGTTGCCGCCCGACAGCGACCGCGCAGGCGCATCCGGCCCGCCGCCACGCACGTCAAAGGTCTCGGTCACCCGCTGCGCATGCTGTCGCGCCGCGCGGCGCTTGACCCAGAACGCGCGGAACCACGGGTGCGCAAACCAGGGGCCGCGCAAGCGTTCGGACACGGCGTTCTCCCACACCGGCAGGTCGCCCACCACGCCCACGGCGTGCCGGTCTTCGGGGATGCGGGCCACGCCCTGGTTGACCAGCCAGGCGGGATGGGCCTGCAGGGGCGCGCCACGCAGTGTGACCTGACCTGCGCTGGCCGCGCGCACGCCGCATAGCACATCGGCCAGCGCCACCTGGCCATTGCCGCTCACGCCTGCAATCGCCACGATCTCGCCTGCGCGCAGGGTCAGTGACACATGGTTCAACCGGTCGCGCCCTGCGGGAGCGGTGCTCACGTTGCTGAGCGTGCAGACCGGCTCGCCCACGTTTTGTGCGGGGCGGCGCACGGCCACCTCAATCGCATGGCCCACCATCCACTGCGCCAGCTGCCCTTGCGTGGTGCCCTGTGCAGGAGCCTCGGCCACTAGTTTGCCCTGGCGCAGCACGGCCACGCGGTGGGACACGCGCAGCACCTCGCCGAGTTTGTGGCTGATGAAGATGATGGACAGGCCTTGCGCCACCATCTGAGCGAGGGTGTCGAACAGTGCCTCGCTCTCCTGCGGGGTGAGCACGGCGGTGGGTTCGTCCAGGATCAGGATGCGCGCGCCCCGGTAGAGCGCTTTCAGGATTTCGACGCGTTGGCGTTCGCCCACCGACAGGTTTCCGACGCGCGCATCGGGGCTGACGGGCAGGCCAAACTGCTGCGACACAGCCAGCAGCTTGGCCCGTGCTTCGCTGCGGCGCGAAAACGGCTGCCACAGTGGCTCGCTGCCCAGCAGCACGTTGTCCAGCACGGTGAGGTTGTCGGCCAGCGTGAAATGCTGGTGCACCATGCCAATGCCCGCTGCCAGTGCCGCACGCGGTTGGCCGGGCGGCAGGGGCTGGCCGAAGACTTCGATGCTGCCTTCGTCGGCCACGTAGTGCCCGAACAGGATGGACATCAGCGTGGACTTGCCCGCACCGTTCTCGCCCAGCAGGGCCAGCACTTCGCCGCGCGCAAGGGTCAGGCTGATGGCGTCGTTGGCGACGAGCTTGCCGAAGCGCTTGGTGATGCCCGACAGGCGCAGGACAGTGGCGGTGGACTCTGTCATTTACTTCCAGTTGGCTAAAAACGCTCGCAACACCTTGGCCGAATTGGCTGCCGCCAGGCCCATGAAGGTGTCCATTTCGTTTTCGCCCTCGCCGCCGCCCGCCAGATCGCTCAGCGAGCGGAACGCGATGTAGGGCACGCCGTTGCTGTGCGCCACCATGGCGGTGGCGGCGGTTTCCATGTCGAGCACGTTGGCCTCGAAGGCCTTGAAGGCGTATTCGCGGAAGGCCTTGTTGTCCACAAAGGCCTGGCCCGATACGCCGTTACCGCCCACCACCAGTTGTGGGCGCTGCTTCAGGCAGGTGGCGGCCAGGCAGTGTTCCAGGCCCACGTTCTGCAGGCTGCGGGCGGTGGCCAGCATCTTGGGGTCGGCTTCGAACCAGAACTTTTTGGAGAGCTTGGACTGGGCTGCCGAGCGCACTTCGACTGCGCGCGGGTGCATCATGCCGAAGGCAGGCATCGTGAGCTCGCTTTTCATCCAGGCGGGGGCGCTGTACTGGCCGGGTTTGTCTTCACGCGCCATCAGCCATTCCATGTACTGGCCCCACTGCGCGGGCACCGTGACGTCACCAATGTGCAGGCTGGGGTTGACGCCGCCCGCAATGCCGCTGAAGACCACATGGCTCACATTGAAGCGGTCCAGCACCAACTGCGTGTTCATGGCCGCGTTGGTCATGCTGATGCCGGAGAGGAATACCACTACAGGCTTGCCCTCCAGCGTGCCGGTGGTGAACTCCACGCCGTTGATGCTGTGTTTGGCGGGCTGCTGCACCTGGGGCAGCAGCACGGTCAGCTCGGGGGCAAAAGCGGAGATGACGGCGATGCGGGGCGTGTCGTCCAGCCGCACGGTCTTGCCTGCGGGGCTGGATGCACAACCGGCCAGCGCGCCAGCCAATGCCAGTGCTCCCAGAAGCCGGGTGAAATGAGAGGCGATGGAGTGGCGAAATAGGGTGGGCGAGGTGGTGGTCATGGGCTTGCCGAGTGGTGACAGTGAAGGGTGGGCACAGACAACGGAAAGGGCCACCGCAGTGAGTGGTGGCCCAGTTATTTATCCCGTTGATTCGTGCTGGATTGGGAGTGGCTGACAAAGCTCAGCGCAGCGGTTATGGCTAGGCGCTGTGTCGCAGGCAGTACTGCAACTACGACAAGACACAGCAACAACGCCAGAAGAGTTTTGTCATCCACTCCTTTTACTTGGCCGTCGATTTGGGCTGGCTGTCGTCTACCTTCACGGTGAACTTGCCCGCCAGGATGTCGGCCTCCTTGGCCTTGACCTTGGCCACGATGTCGGCGGGCACCTTCTTCTCGAACGTGCCCAGGGGCGCGAGTTCAGAGCCCTTGTGCTTCATCATCGAATACGGGCCGTAGTCCTCGGCGGTGAACTTGCCTTCCTTGACCAGCTTGAGCGCACGGTCGATGCTGGGCTCCATGTGCCAGATGGCCGATGCCACCACCGTGTCGGGGTACTGCGGCTGGGTGTCGATCACGTTGCCGATGGCGAGCTTGCCTTTTTCCTTGGCCGCGTCGCTCACGCCAAAGCGCTCGGCGTAGAGCACGTCGGCGCCTTTGTCGATCATTGCAAAGGTGGCTTCCTTGGCCTTGGGCGGGTCAAACCAGCTGTTGATGAAGGTGATGGTGAACTCGACCTTGGGGTTGGTCTCTTTGGCGCCCGCCATGAAGGCGTGCATCAGGCGGTTGACCTCGGGGATGGGGAAGCCACCCACCATGCCGATCTTGTTCGTCTTGGTCATGCCGCCCGCGACCATGCCGCTGAGGTACGCGGGTTCCTGGATGTAGTTGTCGAACACGCTGAAGTTGGGCGCCTGCGGCTTGCCCGACGAGCCCAGCAGAAACGACGTCTTGGGGAAGTCCTTGGCCACCTTGCGGGCGGCGGCTTCCACCGCAAAGGCTTCGCCCAGGATGAGCTGGTTGCCGCCGGTCGCGTATTCGCGCATCACCCGCTCGTAGTCGGCGTTGCTGACGTTCTCGCTGGCTTTGTATTCGATCTCGCCGCGTGCTTCGGCCGCCTTAAGCGCCTTGTGGATGCGGCTGACCCATTGCTGTTCAAAAGGCACCGTGTAGATCGCCGCAACCTTGAGCTTGGACTGCGCTGCGGCCAGCGATGGTGCGAGCGTCAGGGCTGTGGACAGGGCCATGGAGATGCAGAGCAGGCTGCCAGTGAAGATGCGGCGAGTGGTCATGGTTGGGGTCCTTGTGAAATGCAACAAAAGGGGATGTGCGCTCGGGTCCAAGCAATAAGTATGCACACAAAGGGCATGGCGGTATCTTGATTGCAAGATGCAAGCGTTAAAACATTGTGTTTCGGTAGCCCCCGAAATTCGCAAGCCCATCGCTGTCGAGCGTATTTCTCGCACTACCATCCTGCGCTCGAATGAGGGCGTCTGGACCGGCTGGCTGGTACGAGACGGCGCGGGGAGTTTTCAGGTGTCCCTTGAATTCGTTGGATGGATGCCGGGGGCGGCGCTGAAGACGGGGCCTTGCGAGGTTCCCCTGAATGCGCCCGAAGCGCTTGTGTGTGACTACAAAATGACTTGGGAGGGATTCTTGTGAAAGCATTGATGGCAGTGGCAACCGCAATGACGTTGGTCGGGTGTGCTTCGGTAACGAACGACACCACCCACGGCGTCCGCGTGGATACAAGGCAAAAGAGTGGCGCGGTGGTAGCTGGCGCCGACTGTGTGGCAACGAACGACTATGGATCGACAAGCTTCAAGTCTGGCGGCACGCAGGCACTGCGCCGTTCAGCGGGCGATATGACGATCGTCTGCACGAAGAATGGAGAGCAGCCAGCCAACGCACGCTTGATATCCCGCCCCAATGGCGGGATGGCGGGGAATATCGTCCTTGGCGGCGTCATCGGCGCAGTGGTGGACCATAACCGTGGTACAGCCTACACCTACCCGACCTGGGTGGAGCTGGTATTTGGCGAGTCGCTGGTGTTCGACCGTTCGCTTCAGGCCGGGGATGCCGTGGTGAAAGGCCTAGCGGCTGGCTCGGTTACGGCAAAGGCAAACGCACCCGCGCCCGGCCGTTCGAACACAACCTCGCACCAGTGCATGCAGCAGCTCCCTGGAGCCATCTGCTGAACTGCGGTACCCGCAGTATCAAAAAAGCCCCGCAAATGCGGGGCTTTTTTGCGGGTGCGCAGCCTATTTGGTGCCAAAAATCCGGTCGCCCGCATCGCCCAGGCCCGGCAGGATGTAGCCGTGGTCGCTCAGTTCGCGGTCAATCGCTGCGGTGAAAATCGGTACGTCGGGGTGTGCCTTTTGCATGGTGGCGATGCCTTCGGGGGCGGCCAGCAGGCAGACGAACTTGATGGAGCGGGGGTTGAGCTTTTTCAGGCGGTCTACGCAGGCGGAGGCCGAGTTGCCGGTGGCCAGCATAGGGTCCACCACGATGATGTCGCGCTCGTCCATTTCGGACGGCATCTTGAAGTAGTACTCCACGGGCTGCAGCGTGGCCGGGTCGCGATACAGGCCGATGTGGCCCACGCGGGCGCCGGGCACCACGTTGAGCATGCCATCCAGGAACCCGTTGCCCGCGCGCAGGATGGAGACCAGCACCAGCTTCTTGCCGTCGATGACCTTGCCGGTCATGGTCTCCAGCGGGGTTTCAATCTCGATGTCCTGCAGCGGCATGTCGCGCGTGACTTCATACGCCATCAGCGTACTTAGCTCGCCCAGCAAGCGGCGAAAGCTGTTGGTGCTGGCGTCCTTTCGGCGCATGAGCGTGAGCTTGTGCTGGACGAGAGGGTGGGTGATGACGGTGACGTTGTTGTTGGTAGCGGTGCTCATGGCGCGGCCTTTGGTCTTCGGGGGGTGAATGATTAGCGGTGGCCGTATTTTGACGGCACTTGTGCCACGGCCCGTAAAAGCCGGTGTGGCCCAGGTCAGCAGTTGCCTCGGAACTGGCGTCGACTCCTTGGGGCGCCGCAGGCGACTCAGGAGGGGCTAGTGTTGTGTTGCACGCTAGCCGGCACTTAAAACCGCGTCTTTTCGGCCAGTGCTGCGTTGCAAATCCTCGCGATACCTACGGGTATCGCTGTGGTTTGCGCCTTGCCCTGACCAAAAATCCATTGGTTTTCAATGTGCCGTCAAGCGTGCAACACCACACTAGTCCGCCAGAAACCGCGCATAGCGCGCCAGGTCGACGTTGCCGCCGCTGATGAGAACGCCCACGCGCTCACCGTGCAGCAGCTTGCCTCCGTTGTCAGCGCCCGAGAAGGCCTGCGCACCCGCATAGGCCAGGGCGCCGGTGGGCTCCACCACGATCTTCATGCGCTCGGCAAAGAAGCGCAGGGATTGCATGAGCTGTTCGTCGCTCACGCTGATGATGTCTTCGGCATGGTCGCGGATGATGGGGAAGGTGAGCTCGCCCAGCGCCTGGGTTTGCGCGCCGTCGGCGATGGTGTGGGGCGTGGGGATGCGCACGATGTGCCCGGCGCGCAGTGACTGCTGGGCGTCGTTGCCCGTTTCGGGCTCGACACCCACCACGCGGCACTGGGGTGCCAGGGCCTGCGCGGCCAGCAGGCTGCCTGCCAGCAAGCCGCCACCGCCCACGCAGACAAACAGGTAGTCCAGGTCGGGCACTTCTTCAAACAGTTCTTTGGCGGCGGTGCCCTGGCCCGCAATGACGTGCGGGTGATCAAACGGCGGCACCAGCGTCATGCCGCGCTCCAGCGCCAGGTGGCGGCTGATGGCTTCGCGGTCTTCGGTGTAGCGGTCGTAGGTGACGACCTGGGCGCCGTAGGCCCGTGTGGCCGCCATCTTGGAGGCGGGCGCGTCTGCGGGCATGACGATGACGGCGGGCATGTCCAGCATGCGGGCCGACAGCGCGATGGCCTGCGCGTGGTTGCCGGCCGAAAAGGCCAGCACGCCGCGCTCGCGCTGCTCATCGGTGAACTGGGCCAGGGTGTTGAAGGCGCCCCGGAACTTGAAGGCGCCGGTGCGCTGCAGGTTCTCGCATTTGAAGAACAGTTGCGCACCCAGGAGGTCGTCGGCGGTGGTGGAGCGCAGCACCGGCGTGTGGTGCGCCATGCCCTTGAGCCGGTGCGCGGCGGCGGCCACGTCGTCGTAGGTGGGCGGGGTGAGGCTGGGCAAGGTCATGGCGGCATCCCTGGTGGCGGGGCAAACGCTTGCCCCTTCAGCCCTCGGATGATAGCGGGTTGCCGCGTGGTTTCAAGCCAAAATGGCCTTACGCGCTTGTGTGGCAAGCGCGAGCAGCTATAGATTTTGATGGTGGATGGCGGGTCAGCCCAGCTCGCTGAACCGTTGCAGCGGCGTCAGTGCCGGGAAGTCGCCCGCGCGCTTTTGCTTCATCGCCGTGACCGATTCGCGCACATGCTGATTGCTCCAGATGGCGCCTTGCAGCCAGCCCATCTGGCGCAGGCTGTCTTCCACCGAATGGTCGCGGGCGTAGTTCACGGCCTGTTTGGTGCCCCAGATGGCCACGGGCGGCTTGCTGGCGATCTCTTGCGCGCACTGCAGCGCGGCGGCAAGCATTGCTTCTTGGGTCTCGAACACTTCGTTGATGAGGCCGTAGCCCAGGGCCTTGGCTGCGCTCAGGCGGCGGCCGGTGTAGGCCAGCTCTTTCACCACAGCCAGCGGGATCAGCTTGGGCAGGCGCTGCAGCGTGCCCACGTCGGCCACCATGCCGATGTTGATCTCCTGGATGCAGAAGAACGCGTCGGCCGTGGCGTAGCGGATGCAGGCGGCCGTCACCATGTCCACCGCGCCGCCGATGCAGCCGCCGTGGATGGCCATGATGACGGGGATGCGCAGGCTTTCGATGCGGGTGAAGGTGCCCTGCATGTCGGTCAGCAGGTCAAAGATGGCGGCGCGGCCCTCGGGGCTCTGGTCGTCCATGGTGATGGCGCCGCCAAAGGTTTCCAGTGCCATGCCTGCGCTGAAATGTTTGCCGGTGCTGCTGATGACCAGCGCCCGCGCTTCGCCCGCCTTGTTGAGCTGGGCCAGCACCTCGTCCAGCTCGCGCCAGAAGGTGGGGTGCATGGTGTTCATGGCCTCGGGACGGTTCAGCACCAGATGGGCCACGTGGTCGGTGATGCTGAGGGAAAAGCAGGTGAGGGTGTTCATGGGGTGCCACTGTAGACCGGTGAATGCAGGTCGGGTCGTCGCCTGGGTGACTTTGAGCGATTTTGGCTACCAGCGCTTATCTGGTAAGCGTTGGAAGCTATAAAAACAGGAGTTTTTTGCGCGCAGGCGCAGAACGGGCGGCGGACGTCTCTGCAGGCAAAGTCTGTCAATCGCCGCCCCCGCCACCACAGCCGCCGCCATCCCCTCCGCCGTCGCTTCCACCTCCATCCGAGCTTTCGGCGCCGCCAAAGTCGCCCGAGCTGCCGCTGTAGCTGCCGTCCGAGAAGCTGGTGCCGCAGTAGCTGTTGCCCCCGCTGCCACCCGCGTCGCTTTTGCGGGCGATGTCGGAGCAGTCGGGCACGTAGGAGAAGCCGCCGGCAATGGCGAACTTGGCATCCAGCGCAAACAGCAGGGGCAGGCGGCTGGGGGCCTTGGGGTCGATGGACTCCTCCTTGCATACCCAGTACCAGCAGCGGCGCAGGCCATCGTTGTGGCGCGCCTTTTTACCCAGCGCCTCGGCGGGGGTGTGGTGCAAAAAGAAACCCAGGGCGTTGTCGCACCAGGCTTTGTAGGCCTGGGTGTGCAGGATGAACTCATGCCACAGCGCATCGACCGCCTTGGAGGGCATGGCCACAAACTGTTTGTTGCCGCGCAGGCAGGCCATGAAGAACTGGCGCAGGCCGCGTTCGACCAGCTCGCAGTCGCGGGTGCTCAGGTGGGGGTAGGTTTCGCGCAGCTTGCGCTGCAGAAAGCGGGGCAGGGGGGCCTCGCGGATATAGCGCTGGCGCACCGCATTGGTCCACTGGATCACCAGGGCGGTGATGATGACTGTGGCCAAAAAATACAGAATCCAGGGCCACCGCAGGCGCCAGGCGCCCGCGAAGATCCCGACGATGGCGGCCACCCACACGGCAATCGCCAGCAGCACGACCTTGCTTCCCCACCACAGCAGAACGTTTTCGATGCGCTTCATCGTCCCTCCTTTTTTGTTGTTGTGTGGCGATTTCACGGCTGTTTGGTGACTGATTGATGACACTTTGGGTGGTGTCGCCAGATGGTCACGCGGGGGTTACCCGCAGCACCATCGCATGCCGAAGCTGCCGTGTTGGTGCCGCGCTTGGAGGCGCTGAGCAGGGGAGGGGCGGAATCTGTGCTCCCCTGTGTTCAACGGCGCTTGCTGCCTCCGAAGATGCTGCCCAGCACCCCGCGCAGGATTTCCTTGCCAATGGTGGTGCCCATGGTGCGCACCGCTGACTTGGCCATGGTCTGGGCCAAGCCGTCGCGTTTGCCGCCGCGCGGGCCGGTGCTGCCAAACAGCACGTCATTGAGCCCGCCCATCAGGCCGCCGCCGCTGTCTTCCGTGTTGGCGGGTGCACCTTTGCCATTGGCAGGTGCCTGGGCACTGGCTGCGGCGGCGCGGCCCTTGAGTTTTTCGTAAGCCGACTCGCGGTCCACCACCTTTTCGTACACGCCCGCAACCAGCGAGTTGGCCACCAGCACCTGGCGCTGCTGCGCTGTGATGGGGCCGAGCTGGCTGCCGGGTGGCAGCACGAACACGCGCTCGGTGATGCTCGGGCGGCCCTTTGCATCCAAGAAGCTCACCAGCGCCTCGCCCACGGCCAATTCGGTGATGGCGGTCTCGATATCGAGGCCCGGCTTTTGCCGCATGGTGGTGGCCGTGGCCTTGACGGCCTTCTGATCGCGCGGGGTGAAGGCGCGCAGCGCGTGCTGCACGCGGTTGCCCAACTGGGCCAGCACGCTGTCGGGGATGTCGAGCGGGTTCTGCGTGACGAAGTACACGCCCACGCCCTTGGAGCGCACTAGGCGCACCACCAGCTCGATGCGCTCGATGAGCACTTTGGGCGCCTCGTTGAACAAGAGGTGGGCCTCGTCGAAGAAGAACACGAGCTTGGGTTGCTCTGGGTCGCCAATTTCGGGCAGTTGCTCGAACAGCTCAGACAGCATCCATAAGAGGAAGGTGGCGTACAGACGCGGCGAGTTCATGAGCTTGTCGGCGGCCAGGATGTTGACCACACCATGGCCATCCACCGTCTGCATGAAGTCCTGGATGTTGAGCATGGGCTCGCCAAAGAACTGCGTGCCGCCCTGCTGCTCAATCTGCAGCAGCCCGCGCTGGATGGCGCCCACGCTGGCGGCGCTCACGTTGCCGTATTCGGTCGTGAACTCCTTGGCGTTGTCGCCCACGTACTGCAGCATGGCGCGCAGGTCTTTGAGGTCCAGCAGCAGCATGCCGTTGTCGTCGGCAATCTTGAACACCAGGTTGAGCACGCCCAACTGGGTCTCGTTCAGGTTGAGCATGCGGCCCAGCAGCAGCGGACCCATGTCCGACACCGTGGCGCGCACGGGGTGGCCCTGTTCGCCAAACACGTCCCACAACGTGGTGGGGCAGGCCAGGGGCGTGGGTATCTCCAGACCCCGCTCCTTGAGCACGGCGGCCAGCTTGTCGCCAATCTTGCCGGGCTGGCTGGCACCGGTCAGGTCGCCTTTCACGTCGGCCATGAACACCGGCACGCCAATGCGAGAGAAGTTTTCTGCCAGGGTTTGCAGGGTTACGGTCTTGCCGGTGCCGGTAGCTCCGGTGATGAGCCCGTGGCGGTTGGCCAGGCCGGGCAGCAGGTGGCATTCGATGGTGTCGTGCTTGGCAATCAGGAGGGGTTCGGCCATGGCGGAGGTTCCGGGTGGAGTCAAAAGTAAAATCGCGGTCAGTAGATTAAATCAATACAAAAGGACTTCTCGTGGCAGGACACAGCAAATGGGCGAATATCCAGCACCGCAAAGGGCGGCAGGATGAAAAACGCGGCAAGATCTGGACCCGCATCATTCGTGAAATCACTGTGGCTGCCCGCTCGGGCGGCGGCGACCTGTCAGCCAACCCCCGCCTGCGCCTGGCGGTGGACAAGGCCAAGGCGGCCAACATGCCCGCCGACCGCATCAAATACAACATCGACAAGGCCACGGGCAACGCCGAGGGATTGACCTACGAGGAAATCCGCTACGAGGGCTATGGCATTGGTGGCGCGGCCATCATGATCGACACCATGACCGACAACCGCGTGCGCACCGTGGCCGAAGTACGACACGCGTTCAGCAAACACGGTGGCAACATGGGCACCGAGGGCTCGGTGGTTTTCCAGTTCAAGCACTGCGGCCAACTGATTTTTGCCCCCGGCACCAGCGAAGACAAGGTGATGGAAGTGGCGCTGGAGGCGGGGGCCGAAGACGTGGTGACCGACGACGACGGCGCAGTGGAGGTGTTGACCGCCCCGGCCGACTTTGAAGCCGTGAAGAATGCCCTGGAAGCCGCAGGCCTGACGCCCGAAGTGGCGGGCGTGACCATGCGGCCTGAAAACACCATCGAACTGACGGGCGACGACGCGGCGCGCATGCAGCGGCTGCTGGATGTGCTGGAGGACCTGGACGATACCCAGGAGGTCTACCACAACGCTGCATTGTGAAGCTCCCCCTGAGCGGCTGCGCCGCTTCCCCCTCTCTCGCTGCGCTGCGCTTGCGGGAGGGGGACGCCCCCAGCGCGGCGGGGCGGCCCTTGCGCGGGGGCACGGGCTTGGGTCGTGCCAGTTTCAACGGTTTTGTATGTAGCGAGCAGCGCGATCAGTCGCGATAGAGTTTTTTTTTACGAGCCCCTGAGCTGTGGCGTAGTGCCAAGCAGAGGTTCACCAAAGGTTCCTATGAAAGTACTTGTGATTGGTGGCGGCGGCCGTGAACACGCGATGGCGTGGAAACTGAGCGAGTCCCCCAAGGTGACCAAGGTGTATGTGGCGCCTGGCAATGGCGGCACCGCGCTGAATTCCAAGCTCGAGAACGTGGCCATCACCGACGTGCGCGAACTGCGTGTGTGGGCGCAGGCCGAAAAGATCGCACTGACGGTGGTGGGCCCCGAAGCGCCACTGGCGGCGGGTGTGGTCGATGAGTTCCGTGCCAATGGCCTGCGCATCTTCGGCCCCACCAAGGCTGCTGCCCAGCTCGAAAGCTCCAAGGCCTTTTCCAAGGCCTTCATGCGCCGCCATGGCATCCCCACGGCCGACTACGACACCTTCACCGACCCCGCTGCGGCCCACGCGTTTGTGGACCGCCTGGGCGCCCCCATCGTCATCAAGGCCGACGGCTTGGCGGCGGGCAAGGGCGTGGTCGTGGCCATGACGCTGCAGGAGGCCCATGATGCCGTGGACTTCATGCTGGTGGACAACAAATACGGCGTGACGCACAACGAAGGTGGCGCGCGCGTGGTGATCGAGCAGTTCCTCGAAGGCGAAGAAGCCAGTTTCATCGTGCTGTGCGATGGCAAGAACGTGCTGGCGCTGGCCACCAGCCAGGACCACAAGCGCCTGAAGGACGGCGACGAAGGCCCCAACACCGGCGGCATGGGTGCGTATTCGCCCGCGCCAGTGGTCACGGCCGATGTACATGCCCGCGCCATGCGCGAGATCATCCTGCCCACCATCCGGGGCATGGAAAAGGATGGCATTCCCTACACCGGTTTTCTGTATGCCGGCCTGATGATCGACGCCAAGGGCCAGCCCAAGACGCTCGAATTCAACTGCCGCATGGGCGACCCCGAGACGCAGCCCATCCTCATGCGCCTGAAAAGCGACTTCAGCGACGTGATGGCCGCTGCCGCTGACGGTAAGCTCGACCAGATGGAACTGCAATGGGACCGCCGCACCGCACTGGGCGTGGTCATGGCCGCCCACGGCTACCCTGAGAACCCGCGCAAGGGCGACCCCATCACCGGCCTGCCAGCCGAGGCGGACGATGCCGTGGTGTTCCACGCGGGCACGCAGCTCAAAGATGGCGTGGTCAGCGTGACGGGCGGCCGAGTGTTGTGCGTGACGGTGCTGGCCGACAGCGTCAAGCAGGCGCAGCAGCGTGCCTATGACGTGGCGCGCGGCATCCAGTTTGATGGCGCGCAGTACCGCCGGGACATTGGCTTCCGCGCGGTGAAATAGCTCCCCCCTGAGTCGCCTGCGGCGCCTTCCCCCACAGGGGGACGACGCCCTCGCTGCGGTGCGGCACTTGCTTGGCGTCCCTGGCCCGTGTCGCGCCAGTTTTACCGGCAGCGCATGGCGCCGATGGCAATGGATAACTGAAATGCAACAACCTGGATTGAATCCGGCCACTACCGTGGCGACCGTACGCAGCTACTTGCAGGGTCTGCAGGCGCGCATCACCGATGCGCTGGAAGCCGTTGAAGGCGAGGGCGGTGCACGCTTTCTGGCCGACGCCTGGAGCAAGCCTCCCGGGGAGCAACTGCAAGGCGACGGCATCACCAAGATCATGGAAGGCGGCCGCGTGTTCGAGCGCGCGGGTTGCGGCTTCAGCCATGTGCGCGGCCCCCAGCTGCCACCCTCGGCCACGCAGCACCGGCCCGAGCTGGCGGGCGCACCCTTCGAGGCCATGGGCGTGTCGCTGGTGTTCCACCCCCGTAACCCCTATGTGCCGACGGTGCACATGAACGTGCGCATGATCGCCGCCGGCCACCCCGGCCAGGCGCCGACCTGCTGGTTTGGCGGTGGCATGGACCTCACGCCGTACTACGGCTTTGAGGAAGACGCGGTGCACTTTCACCGCACCTGCCGTGATGCCTTGGCACCCTTCGGCGACGACAAGTACCCGCGCTTCAAGCAATGGTGCGACGAGTATTTTTTCCTCAAGCACCGCAATGAACAGCGAGGCGTGGGTGGAGTGTTCTATGACGACTTCTCCGAGCTGGGCTTTGAGCAAAGCCTGGCGATGACGCAGTCGGTGGGCGACGCGTTCCTTAAGGCCTACCTGCCCATCGTGGAAAAGCGCCAGGGCACGCCCTACGGCGAGCGCGAGCGGGACTTCCAGCTCTACCGCCGCGGCCGTTATGTCGAGTTCAACCTGGTCTGGGACCGGGGCACGCATTTCGGCCTGCAGTCGGGTGGGCGCACCGAGTCCATTTTGCTGTCCATGCCGCCGCTGGTGGCGTGGTCGTACCAGCGTTCTGATGCGGCCGATTCCGCCGAAGCTGATCTCACGCAGCGCTTTCTGGTGCGGCGCGACTGGCTGGCTGGCGAGTCTGCTGCAGCGGTTTGAAAGCCTTGAAAAGCGCAAAAGCTATAATTTCAATAGCTGCCCGCGCTTTTCACACCAGCGCAAGAGGCCAAAAACACCTCAAACTGACGCAGCGCCAACGCGCAACAGCTGCGCAACACCCAAGGCGCAGCCCCACTGGTTGCGCGCTGCGTTGCACGCTATATTGATTCCACTTCCTCTCTAATCACCGCCTGATGACCACCTCCACCAAATCGGAAACCGCCGCCAAAAAAGACGTTACCAAACTCCAGCGCGCCATCGTTGATGGACTGGAGGACGTCAAGGCGCAAGACATCCAGGTCTTCAACACCGAGCATCTCTCGCCGCTGTTTGAACGGGTGATCGTGGCATCGGGCACCTCCAACCGCCAGACCAAGGCCCTGGCCGCCAGCGTGCGCGACGCGGTCAAGGACGCTGGCTTTACCAAGCCGCGCATCGAAGGCGAAGACAACGGCGAATGGATCATCGTGGACTGCGGCGCCGCCGTGGCGCACATCATGCAGCCCGCCATCCGCCAGTACTACCGCCTGGAAGAGCTGTGGGGCGATACGCCTGTGCGCCTGAAGCTGGGCGCCGCCAAGCCTGTTTCCAGCGCCGCCACCGAACTGGCCGAGAAGAAGTCAGCCCAGAAGGCTGCCAAGTCCGACGCCAAGGCCGCTGGCAAGGCACCCGCCAAGAAGGCAGCAGCACCTGCGGTACCCGCCCGGTCGGGCAAAGCCACGGTCAAGGCCGTTGCCAAAACAGCTGCCAAGTCCGCTGCCGCTCCTGCCAAATCTGCTGCCAAACCCGCAGCCAAGACGACCGCAAAAGCACCTGCCAAAACCATCGCCAAAGCCCCAGCCAAGGCGCCCGCAAAAAGCAGCAGCACTGCCAAGGCCGCACCGGCCAAGGCAACCGCAAAGCCAACCACTGCCGCCAAGAAGCCCGCAGCCACCAAGGCACCGGTCAAGACCGTGGTCGTCAAGCCATCGGCCCCCCGCAGCAAGACCGCTGCCGCAGCCAAGACCGGTGCCAAGCCCGCACCCGCACGCGGCGGAGCAGCCGCCAAGCCCGCCGCCAAGAGGGCACCGGGCCGCAAGTGATTGCAGCCTCGGCCTATCGACGAGCATTTGCACCCGCGCACGGCGCCTGAGTTGCCATGAAGCTGCTGATCGTGGCCGTGGGCCAGCGCGTGCCCGACTGGGCGCAGACGGCGTACGACGACTACGCCAAGCGGTTTCCGCCGGAGCTCAAGGTCGAACTCAAAGCCGTCAAGACCGAACCGCGCGGCTCCAAGACGCTGGAGACGCTCTACGCGGCCGAGCGCGAGCGCATCGAGGCGGCCATCCCCCGTGGCACGCGCGTGGTGGCGCTGGATGAGCGCGGCACCAACCTCACCACCAAGGCCCTGGCCGAGCGCCTCAAGGGCTGGCAGCTGGGCGGTGACGACGTGGCCCTGGTCATCGGCGGCCCCGACGGGCTGGACCCGGCCTTTCGCCAGGGCGCGCATGAGCGCATTCGCCTCTCGGACCTGACCTTGCCACACGCCATGGTGCGGGTGCTGCTCATCGAGCAGCTGTACCGCGCATGGTCGGTGAATGCCGGGCACCCCTACCACCGAGAATGAGGCCTGGATCGGGGTGTGGGTGGAATACTATATTTTTTATAGCTGCTAGCGCTTGATGGGTAAGCGCTAGAGCCGATTTTTAATCAAAATCTGTTCATGCCTGACTTCATCTACCTTGCCTCCCAAAGCCCCCGTCGGCGCCAGCTGCTCGAACAGCTGGGAGTGCGCCACGAACTGCTGCTGCCCAATGTCGACGGCGATGAGCCCGAAGACGCCGAAGCCATCGAGGTGGTGCTGCCCGGCGAAGCGCCCACGGCCTATGTGGAGCGCGTGACGGGCCTCAAGCTCGACGCTGCCGTGGCCCGGCGCGCTCGTCGTGGTTTGCCCGATGCGCCCATCCTGTGCTCTGACACCACCGTGGCCCTCGGCCGCACCATCTACGGCAAGCCCGACGACGCGCTCCATGCCGCGCGCATGCTGGCCGAGCTGGCGGGCCACGAGCACCGCGTGCTCACCGCCGTGGCGCTGCAGGTGGGCCCCAAGCGCCTGAGCGCGCTGTCCATATCCCGAGTGACCTTTGCAGCCATGACCACCGCGCAGATTGAGGCCTACGTGGCCACGGGTGAGCCACTGGGCAAGGCCGGGGCTTACGGTATCCAGGGCCGGGCTGCTGCATATGTGGAGCACCTGGCTGGCAGCTATTCGGGCATCATGGGGCTGCCGATGTACGAGACGGCACAGCTGCTGCGCGCGGCAGGTTTCGCCATCTAGGCGACAGCAACAACAGACAACAACAACGCCATGCAACAAGACATCCTGATCAACTGGTCGCCCCAGGAAACCCGCGTGGCCGTGGTGGAGCACGGCGCCGTGCAGGAGCTGCACATCGAGCGCACGCTGGAGCGCGGCCTGGTGGGCAATGTCTACCTGGGCAAGGTGTCGCGCGTGCTGCCGGGCATGCAGTCGGCCTTCATCGACATCGGCCTGGAGCGCGCGGCCTTCTTGCATGTGGCCGACGTGTGGCAGCGCCAGCCCGATGGCGAGCCGCCCGCATTCGCCCGCAAGAACGAGCCGCAGGTGCCCATCGAAAAGCAGGTGTTCGAAGGCCAGGCGCTCATGGTGCAGGTCATCAAGGACCCGATTGGCACCAAGGGCGCACGCCTGTCCACGCAGATCAGTGTGGCGGGCCGCCTGCTGGTGTTTTTGCCGCAGGACGACCATGTGGGCGTGTCGCAGAAGATTCCGCCTGCCGAGCGCGATGCGCTGCGTGCGCGGCTGCAGGCGCTGGTGGGCGTTAAATCCACCGGCGGTGGCGGCGGCTTCATCCTGCGCACCAACGGCGAAGATTCGACCGATGCCGAGCTGGCCGAAGACATCGCCTACCTGCGCAAGACCTGGGCGCGTATCAAGGAGGCATCGCTCAAGCTGCCCGCCATGTCGCTGCTGCACCAGGACCTGGATTTGCTGCAGCGCGTGCTGCGTGACCTGGCGGGCGACCACACCCAGACCATCCGGCTCGATTCGATGGAGCAGTTCCAGCGCTTGCGCGCGTTTGGCGTGGAATTCATGCCGGCCGCCGCTGGCAAGCTGCAGCACTATAAGGGCGAACGGCCGATTTTTGACCTGTACTCCATCGACGAAGAGGTCGCCAAGGCCCTGGGCCGTCGGGTCGATCTCAAATCCGGCGGCTACCTCATCGTGGATCAGACCGAGGCGCTCACCACCATCGACGTGAACACCGGTGGTTATGTGGGTGCGCGCAACTTCGACGACACCATCTTCAAGACCAACCTGGAAGCCGCCCAGGCCATTGCCCGCCAGCTGCGCCTGCGCAACCTGGGCGGCATCATCATCGTGGACTTCATCGACATGGTGCGGGACGACCACCAGCAGGCCGTGCTGGCGGAGTTCAAAAAGCAACTCGCCCGCGACCGCGTGAAGACCATGGCAGGTGGCTTCTCGCAACTGGGTTTGGTCGAGATGACGCGCAAGCGCACGCGCGAATCCCTCGCCCATATGCTGTGCGAGCCCTGCGAAGCCTGCCAGGGCAAGGGCAGCGTGAAGACCGCGCGCAGCGTGTGCTACGACATCCTGCGCGAGATCCTGCGCGAAGCCCGCCAGTTCAACCCGCGCGAGTTCCGCGTGGTGGCGTCGCCCCGCGTGGTGGAGCTGTTCCTGGACGAGGAAAGCCAGCACCTGGCTGGTCTCTCGGACTTCATCAAGAAGCCGATCTCGCTGCAATCCGAGAGCGCGATGGGGCAGGAGCAGTACGACATCGTGCTGCTGTAGCGCCCATCGTTCTGCGCGCCGTCTTCAAGCGTCGATCTGCATCGCCGGGCGTGCCTGCACCCGCGCCAGCCAGGCCTGCACATGCGGGTGCGCGTTGACGGGGGCGCCCAGGTACAGGCTGTAGCCGAGCACCGAGCCCACTACTAAATCCACCAGCGAATAGTCGGCACCCAGCATCCAGGGCTGCGCAGCCAGCCGCGCGTCCAGCACCGCCAGCAACTCGCTCAGTTGACGCAGGAGGGCTTCTGCTTGGGCGGCGTTGCGCCAAACCTCTTCGCCTTGGGTTGCCACATGCAGGCGTCCCACGAGCGCACCATAGGTCACATACGCCCAGGTGCACCACGACAGGGCCTGCAGCGCCTCGGGCGTGCCCGCAGCGGGCCACAGTCCGCGCTCAATGCCAAAGCGATGGCCCAGCCAAAGGTGGATGGCCAGGGCCTCGAACATGGGGGCGCCGTCCACGGTCAAGGTGGGCACCTTGCCGTTGGGGTTCAGGGCCAGGTATTCCGGGCGGCGCTGCTCGCCGGTGAGGATATCGATCTTCACGCGTTCGTGCGGCACGCCCAGCTCGGCGAGAGCGCAGGCGATGGGGGTGGCGCTGGACTGGGGGTACCAGTAGAGGACGACGGACATAAGAAGCTCCTTGGGGTGGTGGAAAAAAAGGTGGTGCCACTGTAAGAACCATTGCGGACAGTTTTGGCCCTCAATGCGCAGTACAGTCGCGCCATGCTCACGTCATCCACCCGCCTGTTGCGTCTGCTCTCCCTGCTGCAGACACGCAACCACTGGATGGGCTCGGAACTGGCCGAGCGCCTGGAAGTGCACCCGCGCACCTTGCGGCGCGACATCGACCGCCTGCGCCAGCTGGGCTACCCCGTGCATGCCAGCAGCGGCGTGGCGGGCGGCTATGCCTTTCGGGCCGGTCAGGCGCTGCCGCCCTTGCTGCTGGACGACGACGAAGCGCTGGCGGTGTCGATTGCCCTGCGCACTGCCACGGCCGGCGCGGTCGGCGGCATCGAAGAGCCCGCACTTCGAGCCCTGGTCAAGCTGGAGCAGGCCATGCCCGCCCGACTGCGGCAGCAGGTGGATGCGCTGCGCTCCACCATCCTGCCCATGGACCGTGTCGGGCCGGTGGTGGATGCCTCGCTGCTGGCCACACTGGCGTCGGCCTGCCGTGACCAGTTGCGCCTGGCGTTCACCTACGGCGACAGCAAGGGCCGCAGCGCCGAACGCAGCGTGGAGCCCCAGGGCCTGGCCCATACCGGCCACCGCTGGTATCTGGTGGCGTGGGACCGGGTGCGGGAGGACTGGCGCACCTTCCGCATCGACCGCATCGTGGGAGCACCCACGGTGGGTGCCCATTTCGCGCCCCGGGTGTCGCCCGATGGCGGGGATCTGAAGGCATACGTTTCACGTTCGATTGCAGTGGCGCCCCATGCCGAACAGGCGCGCATTGTGTTGCATGCACCGTATCAAGAGATGGCCAGACGCATTCCGCAGTCGGCAGGTGTGGTGTCGGCGCTCGATGAGGGGCAGCGGTGCCAGCTGGAATGCGGCGCCAACGATTCGCTGGTGTACTGGCTGATGGCGCTCGATGTGGAGTTCGAAGTGCTTGTACCCGTTTCGTTGAAGGAGCGCTTGCGCGTGGCGGGGGAGCGGGCCTTGCGCTGCGCCTGAAGTGAAACATCCCCTGAGTCGCTTCGCGCCTTCCCCCTCTCTCACGTTGCTTCGCCATCTGTGAGGGGGATGCCCCCAGCGCGGCGGGGCGGCCCTTGCGCGGCGGCACTGGGTTTGGGCTGCGCCAGTTTCATGCATCGCGGGCGGTGCACAACGCAACGGACAACTACGGTTTCATATTTTTGAAAGCAAATGGGTATGAGTGCTCAAGGCACGAAACGGTACCCGATGCCCGCCTCGGTCCGCAAATGCTGGGGCATGGAGGCATTGAGTTCCACCTTCTTGCGCAGGTTGGCCATGTGCACGCGCACGTAGTGCGTGTCTTCGGCATGGCCTGGCCCCCATACCGCCTTGAGCAACTGCTGGTGCGTGATCACGCGGTCGGGCTGGGATGCCAGGTGCGTGAGCAGCTTGTACTCGATGGGCGTGAGGTGCAGGGCCTCGCTGCCATCCTCCCCCGTGCGGCGCGCCACGGTGCGGCGGGCCAGGTCTACGGTGATGTCCCCGAACTGGATGACGGGTGTGGCCTCGGCGCTGGATGCCCGCTGGCTGCGCCGCAGTTGGGCGCGCACGCGGGCCATCAGCTCGCCCGAGCCAAAGGGCTTGACGAGGTAGTCGTCGGCCCCCGCGTCCAGTGCCGCGATCTTGCTGGCCTCGGCGCTGCGGGCTGAGAGCACGATGATGGGCATGGCCGACCAGGTGCGCAGGTCGCGGATCAAGTCCACGCCGTCGCCATCGGGCAGGCCCAGGTCCAGCACCACCAGGTCGGGGCGGCGGGTGCCCGCCTCGATCAGGCCGCGCTGCAGCGTGGCGGCCTCGTGCACGGTGTGGCCTTCGGTTTCCAGCGTCAGGCGCACAAAGCGGCGGATATCGGCTTCGTCTTCAACGATGAGGATGTGCGTGGGCAGGTCGGTCATGGTGCGTGCTTGGTAGGACAGCGAGGCCGAAAAAATAGCTCCGTTCGCCCTGAACCTGTCGAAGGGCTGCTGACGCTCAGCGCCCCGGCTTCGACAAGCTCAGCCCGAGCGGATGGGATGGCGGCACCTGAGAACCCTTGCGAATCATGCATAGGGGACATCGGTACCCAGGTCGGTGGGCGGTGTGCCGCGTGGCAGCAGCAGCGTAAAGCGCGCTCCGGCTGGCTGGCCTTGGGCGTTGAGGATCGTATCGCCCCGGATGCTGCCACCATGCGCCTGCACGATGGCGCGGCAAATCGCCAGCCCCAGGCCCACACCCGGCGTGGCGCTTTCGCGGGCGCCGCGCTCGAACTTTTCAAACAGCAGCTCTTCGCGGCCTTTGGGCAGGCCCGGGCCTTCGTCGGTGATGCTCAAGGCCACCGCATCACTTTGCGCCTGGGCGCTGATGCGGATGGCCGTGCCTGCGGGCGTGTACTTGGCGGCGTTCTCCAGCAGGTTGACCAGCACGCGCTCCATCAGCACGGCGTCGATCTGCAGCAGGGGCAGGTCGTCGGGCAGAGTCACTTCCACACGGTGCGCTGCAATGGCCGGGGCGCTGGCGGCCAGGGCGCTGCCCACCACTTCTTCCAGCGGCTGCCAGGCCTTGTTGAGCTGCACGGCTCCAGCCTCCAGGCGGGCCATGTCCAGCAGGTTGTTGACCAGCGCGCTCATGCGCTGGGCGGATTGTTGGATGGCGCCGGTCAGCTCTTGTTGATGGGCAGGCAGGGGCGGCTGCACCATGGCCAGCGATTCGGCCAGGCCCACCAGTGAGGCCAGCGGGGTGCGCAAATCGTGCGAGATGGCCGAGAGCAGCGAATTGCGCAGCCGCTCGGACTCGATCTGCACCGTGCTCTTTTGCGCCACGTCGATGTAGTGGATGCGTTCGAGCGAAATGGCCAGCAGCGAGGCGCAGGTCTGCAGCAGGCGGCGTGGCTCTACACCGGGCACCTGGCACTGTGGCATCGCAACGACAAGCACGCCACGGATGCGCATAGGCGCCTTCAGGGGCAGCACCAGCGTGGGGCTGGAGTGCAAGGTGTCCGTGCCCCGGCCTGCGGGCTCGCCGCGCTCAAATGCCCATTGCGCCACGGCCATGTCCACGGGGGCGGTGCCTCCGGGCAGCACCTGCAGGCGGTTATCGTCGTCGGCAACCACCAGCGTGCTGCCCGCACTGAATTCGCCCGTGATGAAACGGGCCCCGATCTCGGCCACCTGTTCGGGCAGCAGCGCGGCAGACAGGTCCCGTGCCATGTCGTACAGGCTGCGCACGCGGTGTTCGCGCTCGGTGGCGGCCTCGGCCTGCACCTTGAGCCCGGCGGTGAGCTGGCCCACCACCAGGGCCACCACCAACATGACGGCGAAGGTGACGACGTATTGCGCATCGCTCACCGCAAAGTTGAAGCGGGGCGGCACAAAGAAAAAGTCAAAGAACCCCACCCCCAGGAACGCCGCCATGATGGCTGGGCCGCGCCCAAAGCGCAGCGCCACGCCCACCACCACCAGCAAAAACAGCATGACGATGTTGGTCAGCTCCAGCACATTGGCCAGCGGCGTGGCCAAGACGGCGGCCAGGCAGCAGGCCAGCGCCGCAGCAATGTAGCCGGGCCAGAACGGTGTGCGTGGGGCTGCGGTGCGGGCGCGGGTGGCTTTGCGGTCTGTGTTGTCGGATCGACTGGGCAGTGTGCCCACCTGCAGCAGGTCCAGGTCGCTGGCGCGTTGGCCGATCTGTTCGGCCAACGTGGCTTGCCACGGCCAGCGGCGGGCGCTGCGGCCCATCACCACGCGCACCAGGTTGTGTTCGCGCGCATAGCGCACCAGGGCCTGTGCAGGCTGGGCGGCGGGCAGCACGGCGCAGGCGGCGGCGCCCAGTTGCTGCGCGATTTTCAGCGTGCGCTCCACCTGCGGGTGCAGGGTGGCCGACTGGCCTTGCTGTTCGGGTGTTTCCACATGCACGGCGTGCCAGGGCAGGTCGAGCTGGGCGGCCAGGCGGGCGCAGCTGCGCACCACTTTTTCGGCGTTGTCGCCGGTGCCCACGCAGGCCAGCAGGGCCTCGCGGTTGGGCCACACGGCGGCAGGCGTGGTGGTGCTGGCGCGGCGGTAGGCGCGCATTTCGTCGTCCACCCGGTCGGCGGTGCGGCGAAGGGCCAGCTCGCGCAGGGCCAGCAGGTTGCCTTTGCGAAAGAAGTTGGCGGCGGCGCGCTCGGCCTGTTGGGGCAGGTAGACCTTGCCAGCCTTCAGGCGCGCTAGCAGCTCGTCGGGCGGCAGGTCTACCACCACCACTTCGTCGGCGGCGTCAAAAAACTGGTCGGGCACCGTCTCCCACACGCGGATGCCGGTGATGCCGCTCACGATGTCGTTCAGGCTCTCCAGGTGCTGCACGTTCATGGTGGACCACACGTCGATGCCTGCGGCCAGCAGTTCTTCGGCGTCTTGCCAGCGCTTGGGGTGGCGCGAGCCCGGTGCGTTGCTGTGGGCCAGCTCATCGAGCAGCACCAGGCCCTCGGGGTTCGCGGCCCCCCAGGCCAGGGCGGCGTCCAGGTCAAATTCGGGCAGGGTGCGGTCTTTGTAGGGCAGGGCGCGCAGTGGCAGGCGGGGCAGGTGGGCCGTCTGTGCGTCGGTGTCGGCGCGGCCATGCGTCTCGACCACGCCAATGGTGACGGGCAGGCCCTGCGCCTGCGCCGCCCGCGCGGCAGACAGCATGGCAAAGGTCTTGCCCACCCCCGCGCAGGCGCCAAAAAACACCTTGAGCCGCCCGCGCTGCTGCTGGGCCTGCTCTTGCTGGATGCGCTGCAGCAGCGCGTCGGGGTCGGGGCGATCCTGCATGGGCACAGTGTACTCGTCAATTTGGAGTCAAATAGACCTCTAGCGCTTATCTATCAAGCGCAAGCAGCTATGGTTTTGGTAGCGAATCAAGCGCCAGGTTCAAGGCCAGCACGTTCACACGCGGCTCGCCCAGCAGGCCCAGCCAGGGGGTGTCGGTGTGCTGCTGCACCAGCGTCTCCACTTGCGCAACGGGCAGGCCCCGGGCGCGGGCCACGCGTTCGGCCTGGTAGGCGGCGGCTGCCGGGCTGATGTGTGGGTCCAGCCCGCTGGCCGACGCGGTGACCAGGTCCACAGGCACGGGGCGGGTGTTGCCCGGGTCGGCAGCGCGGAGCGCTTCAATGCGCGCCTTGACGTCATCGGTCAACGCCGGGTTGGTGGGGCCCAGGTTGGAGCCGCCGGACGCCGGTGCGTTGTAGGGCATGGGTGCCGTGGCCGAGGGGCGGCCCCAGAAGTGGCCGGGCTCGGTGAAGGCCTGGCCGATCAGCTCGGAGCCTACTGCCTTGCCACCCTGGGTGATGAGGCTGCCGTTGGCCTGGTGCGGGAAGGCCGTTTGCGCCAGCCCGGTCACTGCCAGCGGGTACAGCAGGCCGGTGACGATGGACAGCACGACAAACAGCGTGAGGGCAGGGCGCAGCAGGCCGCCTGGGCTGGCGGGCGCGTCGTCGCGGGGGATACGGATAGGCATACGATTTTCCTTTCAATGAAATTCCGGGAGCTGCGCATCAGACTGGCGCGGTCCGGGCCAGGGGACACCGAGCAAGGGCCGCCCCGCAGCGAGGGTGTCGTCCTCCTCCCCGCGTAGCGCAGCGATGCGAGAGGAGGGGGAAGGCGCGAAGCGACACAGGGGGAGGTCCTTATTCAACTCAACCCGGCTGCCGCCAGCACCATGTCAATCAACTTGATGCCAATGAACGGCACCACCATGCCCCCCAGCCCGTAAATGGCCAGGTTGCGGCGCAGCAGCGCGGCAGCGCCCACGGCGCGGTAGGGCACGCCCTTCAAGGCCAGTGGGATCAAAAAGATGATGATCAGCGCGTTGAACACCACGGCGGACAGGATGGCCGACGAGGGGCTGGCCAGGTGCATGAAGTTCAGCGCCGACAACTGTGGATAGGTGGTGACAAATGCCGCCGGGATGATGGCGAAGTACTTGGCAATGTCGTTGGCAATGCTGAAGGTGGTGAGCGAGCCGCGCGTCATCAGCATCTGCTTGCCGGTCTCCACGATCTCGATGAGCTTGGTGGGGTTGCTGTCCAGGTCTACCATGTTGCCTGCCTCCTTGGCGGCCTGGGTGCCGGTGTTCATGGCCACGGCCACGTCGGCTTGTGCCAGAGCGGGGGCGTCGTTGGTGCCGTCGCCCGTCATGGCCACCAGCTGGCCGGCGGCCTGGTAGCTGCGGATGAGCTGCAGCTTGGCCTCGGGGGTGGCCTCGGCCAGAAAGTCGTCCACACCTGCCTCAGCCGCAATGGCGGCGGCAGTGAGGCGGTTGTCGCCCGTCACCATCACGGTCTTGATGCCCATGCGGCGCAGCTCGGCAAATCGCTCCTTGATGCCGCCCTTGACCACGTCTTTGAGTTCCACCACGCCCAGCACGTGGGCGCCATCGGCCACCACCAGCGGGGTGCTGCCACGGCGCGATACATCGTCCACCGCCGTCTGCACGGCGGTCGGAAAGCGACCGCCCAGGGCCTCCACATGCTTGCGGATGGCATCGGCCGCGCCCTTGCGCAGCAGGCGGGGGCCGGGCAGGTCCACACCGCTCATGCGCGTTTGCGCAGTGAACGGCACGAACGTGGCTTGCAGGCTGGAGAGGTCACGTTCGCGCAGGTTGAACTTCTGCTTGGCCAGCACCACGATGCTGCGGCCTTCGGGCGTTTCGTCGGCCAGCGATGCAAGCTGCGCTGCATCGGCCAGGGCCGCATCGGTCACGCCGGGCGCGGACACGAACTGGCTGGCCTGCCGGTTGCCCAGGGTGATCGTGCCGGTCTTGTCCAGCAGCAGCACGTCCACGTCGCCCGCGGCCTCGACCGCACGGCCCGAGGTCGCAATCACATTGGCCTGCATCATGCGGCTCATGCCCGCCACGCCAATGGCGCTGAGCAGGCCAGCAATCGTGGTGGGGATCAGGCACACCAGCAGCGCCACCAGCACGACCAGGCTCACAGGCTCGCCCGCGCCGCTGGCCTGCACGCTGAACAGCGAGAACGGCAGCAGCGTGACCACCACGCCCAGGAACACGATGGTCAGCGCCACCAGCAGGATGGTCAGCGCGATTTCGTTGGGCGTCTTGTGGCGCTTGGCGTTCTCGACCATGGCGATCATGCGGTCCACAAAGGTCTCGCCGGGGTTCACGGCCACGCGCACCACCATCCAGTCCGACAGCACGCGGGTGCCGCCGGTCACGGCTGAGAAGTCGCCGCCCGATTCGCGGATCACCGGGGCGGATTCGCCGGTGATGGCGCTCTCGTCCACCGAGGCGACGCCGTCGATCACCTCGCCGTCGGCCGGTATGACGTCGCCCGCTTCAATGAGCACCACGTCGCCCTTGCGCAGGTTGCCGGCCTCCAGCGGCAGCCAGGTCATGGCAGTGCGTGGGGTGTTGCGGTCAAACTGGCCATCGAGCTTTTTCGCCCAGGTCTGTTTTTTCAGGCCACGCAGCGATGCCGCCTGGGCCTTGCTGCGGCCCTCGGCCATCGCCTCGGCAAAGTTGGCAAACAGCACCGTGAACCACAGCCATAGCGCCACGGCAGCGGTGAAGCCCTCGGGTTTGCTGGCGGCCAGTGCGGTGGTGAAGGCGCTGCCCACGTACACCACAAACATCACCGGGTTGCGCCATTGCACGCGCGGGTCCAGCTTCTTGAAAGCCTCCAGCAGCGCGGGGCGTACCAGGGCGGGGTCGAATAGGGTCAATGTCTTGCGACTCATCACAATCTCCCAGATATCTCGTTAACGGTGCCAGAGCGGGCGTCATGCATTGGGTGTTCGTTGATCGATAAATCGACCGAGATCGGTGTCAGGCTAGGCGCAAACCACAGCCATAGCACCGCTATGGCGAGGATTTGCAACGCCGCATGGCATCGATATTCGGGTGATTTATTCAACGAATGCCCGATGCATGACGCCTAAGTGCTCGACCACCGGGCCCAGCGCCAGCGCAGGTACATAGTTCAGCAAACCCACCAGCAGCACCACGCCAGCCAGCAGTGCCACAAACAGCGGGCCGTGCGTGGGCAGGGTGCCGTCGGTGGCGGTGGCGCGCTTCTTGGCGGCCAGGGCACCGGCCATGGCCAGCACGGGCACGATCACGCCAAACCGCCCCAGCCACATGGCCACGGCCAGCAGCGTGTTGTAGAACGGGGTGTTGGCCGACAGGCCTGCAAAGGCGCTGCCGTTGTTGTTGGCGGCGGAAGACAGCGCATACAGCACCTCGCTGAACCCATGCGCGCCCGGGTTGGCCAGGCCAGCGCGGCCCGCCTCGCTCATCACCGCTACGGCAGTGCCCAGCAGCACCAGCAGCGGGGTGATGAGGATCGCGATGGACACAAGCTTCATCTCGTGCGCCTCGATCTTCTTGCCCAGGTATTCGGGCGTGCGGCCAATCATCAGCCCGGCAATGAACACGGCCATGATGGCGAACACCAGCATGCCGTACAGGCCCGAGCCCACGCCGCCAAATACCACCTCGCCCATCTGCATGAGCACCATGGGCACCATGCCGCCCAGGGGCGTGAAGCTGTCGTGCATGGCAATCACCGCGCCGCAGCTAGCGGCCGTGGTGATGACGGCGAACAGGGCCGAGGTGGCAATGCCAAAGCGCGTTTCCTTGCCTTCCATGTTGCCGCCCGCCTGCAGGGCGCTGGCGGCCTGGTCCACGCCCAGTGAGGCCAGTAGCGGGTTGCCTTGCTGCTCGAAGGCGGTGGCTGCTGCTACTGCGACCACGAAGAGGAGACTCATCGTTGCCAGAATCGTCCAGCCCTGGCGCTCATCGCCCACCATGCGGCCAAACACCAGGCACAGCGCGGCGGGGATGAGGAAGATCGCCAGCATCTGCAGCAGGTTGCTGGCGGCCGATGGGTTCTCGAACGGGTGGGCCGAGTTGGCGTTGAAGAAGCCACCGCCGTTGGTGCCCAGCATCTTGATGGCTAGCTGTGAGGCCACGGGGCCCATGGCCAGCGTCTGGGTGGTTTGTGTGGCGGGCTCGGTGACCGGGGCGCCTTGTGCGTCGAGCACGGGATGGCCTGCGCTATCGAGCTTGGGGGCGTCGTAGTGGACGGGCTCCAGCGTCTGTGCCTCGGTATAGGGTGACAGGTTCTGGATCACGCCCTGGCCTGCAAACACTACGGCCAGCACCAGCGACAGAGGGAGCAGCACCCACAGCGTGGCACGGGTCAGGTCGGCCCATACGTTGCCGATGGATTGTGCAGAGTGCCTTGAAAAACCACGCACCAGTGCAATGACCACCACAAGACCTGTGGCGGCAGACAGAAAGTTCTGCACCGTCAGCGCCAGCATCTGCGTGAGGTAGCTCATGGTGCTCTCGCCACCATAGCCTTGCCAGTTGGTGTTGGTGACAAAGCTGATGGCCGTGTTGAAGGCCGAGTCCGGCGACACGGCAGCCATGCCTTGCGGGTTGAGGGGCAACACCGCCTGCCAGCGTTGCAGCGCATACACGGCCAGCACGCCCAGGCCGTTGAACACCAGCAGGCCCAGCGCGTAGCGCAGCCAGCCAGTTTCTTCGTCGGGCCGCACGCCAGCCAGTTTGAACAGCGGCCCCTCCAGCCGCCGCCCCAGGGCAAAGCGGCCTGCCATGACGGCGTCAATCCAGCGCGCCAGCGGCCAAGCCAGCGCCAGCAGCAGTGCGATAAACACTGCCAATTGCAGCCAGGCACCGGTGCTCATGAAAAGTCCTCCGGCCGCAGCAGCACAGCGACCAGGTACACCAACAGGGCAGCAGCCAGCACGGCCGCCAGAATCATCCAGCCGCTGGTCATGACCGCCCCCCTTGCGCTTGCTGTTGCAGCCGCGCGCAACCCTGGGCCAGCCCATAGACAGCCAGCCAGAGCAGGCCTGCTGTCGGCAAAAATATCCAGTCCATAGCGTTCTCCTTGAGACATGGACCGATGCTAGGAATGGCCGCATCAAGACGAGCGCAAGAGTGCGGGGTGGGGTATCAAGATCGCATCAAGATGCGCGGGCGCGCGGCCGGACTATCAAACAGGTGTGTGGTGGTGTGCTATCCAGTTGATAGCTGTTGGCGCTTTATCTTCCTGCGCTATAGGCTGTTTTTGCTCTGATTCACCTTTGTGCGGGGCACGGGTTGGCTGGTGGTGGTGCAGGCGTTGGGTGTGTCTGCTGCTGCACGCCTTGCTGGGGCACACGCTGAGGCTTTCTAGCAAGGGAGCCGGGTCAGAGCAGTGCTTGGACGCGAGCCCGGAGCCAAGGCGCTCGCAAGGTGAGATCATCCCCACCCCGGTTTTCGTTTCTTTTCTTCATGACCCAGGCCACTCCACTCCGTCCCAGCGCTTCCAGTCCGCTCGATTCCCTCGTCCCTCTGCTGTTTGTGGCGCTCTGGAGCACCGGCTTTATCGGCGCCAAGCTGGGGCTGCCGTATGTGGAGCCACTGACCTTTCTGGCGCTGCGGTTTGCCATCGTCATCGTGCTCATGCTCGCGGTGGTCGCCGTGGCGCGTGCGCCGTGGCCGCCAACGGGAAGGGCCTGGCTGCACATTGGGGTGTCGGGCCTGCTGGTGCACGGCGTGTACCTGGGCGGGGTGTTCATGGCCATCGGGCACGGGCTGCCGTCGGGCATCACGGCGCTGGTGGTGGGGTTGCAGCCACTGCTGACCGCCCTGGTGGCCGGGGCTTTGCTGGGCGAGAAAGTGCGGCCTGCACAGTGGGCGGGCCTGGCCCTGGGCTTTACCGGCGTGGCGCTGGTGGTGGCCGGCAAGGTGGCCACCGTGCCAGCCAATGCACTGATGGGCATGCTGCTGCCCGCTGTGGTCGCGCTGCTGGGCATCACGGCCGGCACGCTGTACCAGAAACGGTTTTGCCCCTCGTTCGACTTGCGCACGGGCTCGGTGATTCAGTACCTGCCCTGTGCCGTGGCCATGGCCGCCGTCGCCTACGCCACCGAATCCATGGCCATATCGTGGACCGGCGAATTTGTGTTTGCGCTGGGCTGGCTCGTGCTGGTGCTCTCGCTGGGGGCCGTGAGCCTGCTGAACCTGCTCATTCGCCGGGGCGGCGCAGTGAATGTGGCCAGTCTGTTCTACCTGACCCCGCCCACCACCGCGCTGATCGCCTGGGCCATGTTTGGCGAGACGCTCAGCGGCTGGGCGCTGGTGGGGATGGCGTTGGCAGTGGCGGGGGTGTGGCTGGCGCGGCAGACGAGGTAGGGCCTCAATAGGCCCTGCAGATCACAGCTTGCGCAGTCGCTCCAGCGCGGCGCGCAGAGTTTCGTCCTTCTTGGCAAAGCAGAACCGCACCACGCGCTGGTCAAACCCGTCACCGTAGAACGCTGACAGCGGAATCGCGGCGACGCCCACCTCGCGGGTGAGCCACTGGCAGAAATCGGCCTCGTTCAAGTCGCTGATCGCCGAGATGTCCACGCACTGGAAGTAGCTCCCGGTACTGGGCAGCAGCTTGAAGCGCGAGCCCTCCAAGCCCTGGCGGAACAGGTCGCGCTTGGCCTGGTAGAACGCGGGCAGTTGCAGGTAGGGCGCGGGGTCCTGCAGGTAGGCGGCCAGCCCGTGCTGCATGGGCGTGTTGACGGTGAACACGTTGAACTGGTGCACCTTGCGGAACTCGGCCGTCAGCGCCGCGGGCGCGGCCACGGTGCCGACTTTCCAGCCCGTGACGTGGAAGGTCTTGCCAAAGCTCGACACGATGAAGGCGCGGGCGGCCAGGCCCGCAAAGCGCGCTGCGCTCTGGTGCTCGGCGCCGTCGAACACCATGTGCTCGTACACCTCATCGCTGATGAGCAGGATGTCGGTGGGGGCGAGCAGTGCTTCGAGCTGGCGCATTTCCTCGGCCGTCCAGATGGTGGCGCTGGGGTTGTGCGGGCTGTTGATGAGGATGGCGCGGGTGCGCGGCGTGGTGGCAGCGCTGATCTTGGCAAAGTCAGGGCGGAAGGTGCCGGGCGTGAGCGGCACGCGCACCGCCTTGCCTCCCGCCAACTCGATGTTGGGCACGTAGCTGTCGTAGCAGGGGTCGAGCACGATCACCTCATCACCCGGGTGCACGATGGCCAGGATGGCGGTGATGATGGCCTGCGTGGCGCCAGCGGTGATGGTGATTTCGGTATTGGGGTTGTAGGCGCGGCCGTGCAGCGCCTCGATCTTGCGGGCCACGGCCTCGCGCAGCGCGGGGATGCCGGGCATGGGCGGGTACTGGTTGTGCCCGGCCTGCATGGCAGCGGTGACGGCGTTCACCAGCTCGGGGGCGCATTCAAAGTCTGGGAAGCCCTGGCCCAGGTTGACGGCCTTGTGCTCGGTGGCCAGGGCCGACATCACGGTGAAGATGGTGGTGCCGACATGGGGCAGCTTGCTGGGGAATGAAGGAGTGCTCATTGCGTAGTGTCAATCATTGGAAATCGGCGCAGCGTTTATCGACCTGAAGGCCGCGGAGCAGGCCAAGCCAGCAGACGCCGTGGAACTGGCTTTGCCAGGCCACGGGCGGCGTCCCCTGGAGGGGGAAGACGCGAAGCGGCTCAGGGGGTGTTTCAAAGTTCGTAGTCGTTGACGTGCCCCGTCATCGCACGTGCGATAAGGTCGCGGCTCAGCCGGTCGCTCAGCAGTTCGGCAAATTTGTAGACGAAGTTGCGCAGGTAGGCGCTGCGCTTGAAGGCAACGCGTGCCACGCTCTGCCCGAAAAGGTGGCCCACAGGGCGCACGGCCAGGTCGCCCACCGGGTCGTCGCGCATGGCCATCTCGGCCACGATGCCGATGCCCAGGCCCAGGCGCACGTAGGTCTTGATCACGTCGGAGTCAATGGCTTCGAGCACGATGCGCGGCTGCAGCTTGCGGGCGGCAAAGGCCTGGTCGATCTTGCCCCGGCCGGTGAAGGAGGGGTGGTAGGTAATCAGCGCCTCATGTGCGAGGTCGTCTAGGCCGATGCGTTCCTTCTGCGCCAGCGGGTGGTCGTTGGGCACCACCAGCACGTGCTGCCATTCGTAGCAGGGCAGGGTCACGAGTTCAGGGTAGTCAGCCAGCGATTCGGTGGCCATGCCGATCTCGGCCACTTCGTCGATCACCATGCGCGCCACCTCGTGCGGCGTGGCCTGGTGCAGGCTGATGTTGACCTTCGGGTAGGCCTCGCGCAGCCGGGCCACGGGCACGGGCAGCACATACCGGGCCTGGGTGTGGGTGGTGGCGATGCTGAGCGTGCCGCTGTCTTGTGCGCTGAACTGCTCGCCAATGCGCTTCAAGTTACCCACCTCGCGCATGATGACTTCGATGCTTTTGAGCACGTGCTGGCCGGGCTCGGTGATGCGCTTGAGGCGTTTGCCGTGGCGGGCAAAGATGTCCACGCCCAGTTCTTCTTCCAGCTCGATGATGGCCTTGGAAACGCCTGGCTGGGAGGTGTGGAGCGCCTTGGCGGCTTCGGTCAGGTTGAGGTTGCGGCGGGCGGCCTCTTGAACGAAGCGGAATTGGTGCAGGTTCATATCTGATATCACCTAAAGGGTTGCATCATTATGCTGCAAGCATCTAAGGCGTTTCAACGGAACCCGTCAGTTTTGGGGCGTCTCGCAGGCGATTTCTGCCATCAATGCGGTCATCCGCGGATCTTCGCCGATGGCGGTCTGCACATGGAATTGGACGCCCGGGTGGGCGGCGTGCAGGTCCTGCACCAAAAGGGGCAGATCTTCGCGCGCATGTTTGCCGGTGCCCAGGAACATGGGCACCACGGTGACCTGCGTGGCGCCCTGTGTGGCGAGTTGCTGGGCGGCATCTGCCAGCGATGGTGTGCACAGTTCCAGGTAGGCGCACAGAACCGGCCGGCCGGGCTGCTGCGCGGTGATGCGCGCAGCAACGGCCTCCAGCGGCATGCGCCACATGGGGTCCCGCGAACCGTGTGCGAATAAAATGATAGCGGCTTGCGCTTGCTGCATAAGCGGTAGAGGCCAAAAAGGCTTTAAAAAGTTTTACCGGCGAAGCACCAGCCAGCCAAAGGCCGCCAGCGATAGCACGGAATAGATGAGCCCCGGCGCGGCGGCGGTGAGCCAGGGCGACCAGTTCTGGAGGTTGCCTGCGTAGCCGAATACGTTGTTCAGCAGGAAGAAGCTGATGCCCGCCATGACGCCGCCAAAAACATAGCCTGCAATGCCGCCCGAGCGGAAATGCAGGTAGGCAAAGGGCAGGGCCAGCACCACCATCACCAGGCAGCTGAGGGGGTAGAAGACCTTGCGCCAGAACTCGATTTCATACCGCTGGGCAGACTGGCCGTTGGCGTCCAGATGGCGGATGTACTGGAACAGGTCGATGGTGGCCATGCGGTCGGGCTTGAGCAGCGAGGCGGCCACCATGTCGGCGCTGATGCGCGTGGGCCACTGCAGGGTGGGGGCATCCAGGTGCTCCACGCGCGCCTCGTCGTTGCCGCGTTGTTCGAAGCGGCTGCGCTGCACCTTCTCCAGGTTCCAGGCACCGTCCGGCCCAAACTGGCCGGATGCGGCCCGCGTCTGCGAGGCGAGTCGGCCCTTGGCATCGAATTCAAAGATACGCACGTCCAGCATGCCGCCATTGGGTGTGAGGGCGCGCACGTTCACGGCATAGGAGTGGTCGTCCTGGCGCTCTTTGAGCCAGGCGCCCGTGGCGCCAGTGGTCAGGCGCCCCAGGTACCGCACCTTGACGAGTTGGGCGGCGCGGTCGGTCAGCGGCGCAATGTAGTCGCCTACCGCAAAGGTCAACAGTACAAAGAAGCCCCCCAGCGCCACCAAGGTGCGCAAGGCGCGCCACGGGCCCATGCCGCTGGTGCGCATGATGGTGAACTCGGAGCTTTGGGCGAGCCGCGCCATCACGAAGATGGTTCCGATGAGCACGGTAATGGGCAGCAATTCGTACAGGTGGCTGGGAATGCTCAGCACCACGAACAGGAATGCGTGCGAGAGCTGGTAGCCCTCGGCGCCGGTGCGGCCCACCCAGCGCAGTTCGTCCACCAAGTCAAAAAAGAAAAACAGCGCCAGAAATCCGGCGGTGACAAAGGCCACGGCGAACAGGGCTTCGCGGTGGATCAGGCGGCGAATGGTTTTCATGCGGGGCTCCTGGTCGGACGGGGCTGCCAGAGCCGCCGCACGGTCCAGTGGTTGTGGCGCGCAGCCAGGATCAGCAGCGACATGGTCAGCATGCCGCCATGCAGCAGCACCATGAAGCTCAGCAGGCCCAACCGGCCCGCACCCACCCAGCTTTGCCCCAGCGTCATGAGGTTGTAGTACACGATGAAGGCAAAAAGCGCGAACACCAGGCTGGTGCTGCGCGCAGCGCGCGGGTTGACGCTGGCCACGGCCAGGCCCAGTACGACGAAGTTGATGGCGGCCAGCGCCAGCCCCAGGCGCCAGCCCAGCTCGGCGCGGTAGGCGGGCAAGGGTTGCATCAGCAGCTCGTGCGTGGCGCGGGTCTTCACAGACAGTTCTTCCGCCGAGCCTGCGGGTGCCGACCCAATGCGGGTGCCGTATTCAGCGAACTCGCTGATCTTGACGCCGGGTTTGTCGCGCGAGGTCTCCAGCCGTTGGCCCTCGCTCAGCACGGCCATGCGCTCGCCGCCCCGTGTCTCCAGGCGGGCGCTGCGCGCAGAGGTCACGGATTCGCGGGCGCCGTCGGTGGCGGCGATGAAGATGTTGTTGCCAGCCTGCGTGTCGGGGCTGTCCTTGTCGATGAAGAACACCCGGCTGCCGTTGGAGGATTCCTGGAATTCGCCGGGCGCGATGCGGTCGATGTCGCTGCGTTGTTCGTAGCGCGTCTTGAGCTCCTGAATCTGGGAGTTGGCCCAGGGCCACACCAGCAGCGACAGCACAGCAATGACCACCATGACCGGCCACGCAAAACGCAGCAAGGGCCGCAGCAGGCTGATGAGGCCACGGCCGCTGGCAAACCAGATGACCATTTCGCTGTCACGGTACATGCGCGAAAGTGTGCCGACCACAGCGATGAAGAGGCTCAGGCTCAAGATGGTGGGCAACTGCCCCAGCACGGTGAAGCCCATGACCAGCATCACATCGGAAGGGCTCACGCTGCCCTTGGATGCCTGTCCCAGGGTGCGGATGAGCATCATGGTCATGACCACGGTCACCAGCACCACGAGCGTCGCGCCAAAGCTGCGCGCCAGCTCCTTGCGGATGGATGAATCGAATAACATTGGCTAGGAGCGCGCTATGCACTTTTGCGTGCATATCAAAGTGCATAGCACGCTCAAAAGGAAAACACCGATTATGAACTTTGATCTCAAGACCCTTGACCTTGCTGCGGCAGCTTCAGAGAAATGCGACCTGCTGGTTGTGCTGCTTCCTGAGGGCTTCAAGCCCGGCAAGGATGCGCTGTCCGCCCTGGCGGCCCTGGCGCTCAAGAACGGGGATCTGGCCACCAAGGCGGGCAAGCACCTGCAGCTGTACCAGGTGCCTGCCGTTGCCGCCCGTCGCGTAGTGTTGGTGGGGCAGGGTGACGGATCTGCCCGTGCCACCCGCCAGGCGCTGCAGGCGGTGGGGGGGGCGGTCAAGGCGCCGCAGACCAAACGGGTAGTGTTGTGTTTTGCCGGAGCCGTGCAAGCCGCTTCTGTCAGCGCCGCTGTGCAGGCCGTGGCCGAAGTGAGCTATGTCTACACCACCACCAAGACCAAGGTGGAGGCGCGCAGCCTGAGCCGCTGCGTGGTGGGTGTACCCACCGCCCCGGATGTGCGCGAGGACTTCGACGCCGGTGTGGCGCTGGTGGCTGGGGTGGAGTTTGCGCGGGAATGGGGCAACCGCCCCGCCAACCATGCCACCCCCACCCTGCTCGCCGATGCCGCCAAGACCCTGAGCAAGCTGCCCCGCATCCAGTGCAAGGTCCACGGCCCGGCCGAAGTTGCCCGGTTGGGCATGGGCGCCTTCCTCGCTGTGGCAAGGGGTTCCGAGGAACCCCTGAGATTCATCGAATTGCGCTACAACGGCGCGGCCAAGGACCAGGCTCCCGTCGTGCTGGTGGGCAAGGGCATTACGTTCGATACCGGGGGCATCTCCATCAAGCCTGCCCCGGAGATGGACGAGATGAAGTTCGACATGTGCGGCGCTGCCAGCGTGCTGGGCACCTTTCGCGCTCTGGGAGAGTTGCAGCCCTCGATCAATGTGGTGGGGCTGATACCCGCCTGCGAGAACATGCCCGATGGCCGTGCCGTCAAGCCGGGTGACGTGGTCACGAGCATGAGCGGTCAGACCATCGAAATCCTGAACACCGACGCCGAAGGCCGTCTGGTGCTTTGCGATGCGCTCACCTACGCCGCCCGCTTCAAGCCTGCCGCCGTGGTGGACATCGCCACCCTGACCGGCGCCTGCGTGATTGCGCTCGGTGGTGTGCGCAGTGGTCTGTTCGCCAACAACGATCCCCTGGCATCCGCATTGCAGCAGGCTGGCGAGTCTGCCCAGGACCCTTGCTGGCGCATGCCGCTGGACGACGACTATGCCGATGGTCTCAAGAGCAATTTCGCCGACATGGGCAATGTAGCCGGCCGTGCGGGGGGCTCCATCACCGCCGCGAAGTTCCTGCAAAAGTACGTGGGCGACGTGCCATGGGCGCACCTGGATATTGCTGGCACGGCCTGGAAGGGTGGCGCCGCCAAAGGTGCCACAGGGCGGCCGGTGGGACTTCTGGTGCACTATCTGATGGGCCAGGCCCGTGCCAAGCCGGTTTCCAAGCCTGCGGCGGCAAAACGCTCCGTGCGCACCAAGACGGCCTGAGCGTGCCATGACCGAGGTTGCGTTTCATTTCAATGCGCCGGACAAGCTGGCCTACGCATGCCGCTTTGCGCGCAAGGTGCAGCGCAGCGGGGCCCGCTTGGTGATTGCGGCTCCGCCCGACACGCTGGCGGCACTGGATCGCATGCTCTGGACCCTTGCTCCGCAAGACTTTGTAGCCCATTGCCTGGGCGATGCCGATGAAGAACTGGTCCAGGCATCTCCTGTGCTGCTGACGGCCGATGCCCGCTCTGCCCCGCACCATGACGTGCTGCTGAACCTGCACGCCGAGGTGCCGGAGGGATTTGGCCGGTTTGATCGGTTGGTGGAAGTGGTGAGTGCGCAGGACGAGTTGGATCGCGGCGAGGCCCGGGCGCGCTGGCGCCACTATGCATCGCGCGGCTATGCCATCACCCGCCACGACTTGGTGCTGAAAGCTGGCTGATGGCGCTGCCTCCTCCCAAAACGCCCCCGCGCTTTGTTCCCACCCTCACCGAAGTGGTGCAGGTGCCGGACTCCGCGCCTCTGCCGCCAGCGTCCTCTGCACCATTGCGCACCACGGTCATGTCTCCGTCCGCGTTGCCCGCTGCAAGACCCAGCCCGACAGCAGCGCAGCCTGCGGCACGCCCGCTGAGCCCACCTTTGCCCAGTGCCCGCCCGCCTGCCGTGATGGCGCCACGCCCTGCTGCACCAGCGCCTATGCAGGCCGCGCCCGCCCCCGCCCCAGTGGTTCACCGGGCTCCCGTTGCGGCGGTAGCGGCTCCCACGTCTTCGTCTTCGCCTGCATCTCTCGCATCCACCCTCGGGTCTTCAAAGACGCCCAGACCGCAGCTCACCCGGCCACTGCCTGAAGGCATGGAGGAGTACATGGTGCACAGAGTCATGCAGCGTGTGGACGTTGTGCTGGATCAACGTTTGCGCGAAGCCATCGCCACCGTGGTGCAGGAGCAGACACGATCGGTGCTGCCGCGACTGCGTGAAGAGATTGAATCCGTGGTCCGGCATGCCGTGTACGAGGCGGTGGCGGACGAGCTGGCCAGTGGCGCGGCCTCGGTGCCAAAGGGATGACAGGGTATTCCCCTGTGGTTTCTCTCGCGTTTAATCGTGTTCCCTAATGATCTGGCCCGTAAATTGCGATATGTTCGCCTGCGTTGAGACACAAGAAGATTCTCAGCGTTTATCTTTACTGGAGATTTGATATGCAATTGAAGTTGAAACTGACCGTGGTTGCTGCTATCGCGGCTGTTGCTGGTGTGGCCTCTGCACAAGAGCAGGTGGTCAAGATCGGCCATGTGGCTCCGGTTTCCGGCGCTCAAGCCCACTACGGCAAGGACAACGAAAATGGCGCCCGCATGGCCATTGAAGAGCTGAACGCTCAAGGCATCACCATCGGCGGCAAGAAGATCAAGTTCGAACTTCAAGCTGAAGATGACGCTGCCGATCCAAAGCAGGGCACGGCCGCTGCACAAAAGCTGTGCGACTCCAAAGTTGCAGGCGTTGTCGGCCACCTCAACTCCGGTACCACCATTCCTGCTTCCAAGGTCTACAACGACTGCGGCATCCCGATGGTGACGGGCGCTGCGACCAACCCCAACCTCACCAAGCCTGGCTACAAGACCACCTTCCGTATCATCGCCAATGACAACGCCCTGGGCGCTGGCCTGGCGTTCTATGCTGTGGATACGCTCAAGCTGAAGACCGTTGCCATCATCGACGACCGTACCGCTTACGGCCAAGGTGTGGCAGACGTGTTCAAGAAGACTGCCACTGCCAAGGGCATGAAAGTGGTGGACGAGCAGTTCACGACCGACAAGGCTACCGACTTCATGGCCATCCTGACGGCCATCAAGTCCAAGAACCCTGATGCCGTGTTCTACGGCGGTATGGACCCTCAAGCCGGCCCCATGCTGCGCCAGATGGAACAACTGGGCATGGGCAACGTCAAGTACTTCGGTGGTGACGGCGTCTGCACGTCTGAAATCGCCAAGCTCGCAGCGGGTGCCAAGACCCTGGGCAACGTGATCTGTGCTGAAGGCGGCTCTTCGCTGGCCAAGATGCCCGGCGGCACGGCCTGGAAGGCCAAGTACGATGCCAAGTACCCCAACCAATTCCAGGTTTACAGCCCTTACACCTACGACGCCACGTTCCTGCTGGTGGACGCCATGAAGCGCGCCAATTCCGTGGACCCCAAGGTCTATGTGAACGAACTGGCCAAGTCCAGCTTCAAGGGTGTGACCTCCACCATCGCTTTTGAACCCAATGGCGAAATGAAGAACCCCGCCATCACTCTGTACGTCTACAAGGACGGCAAGAAGACCCCTCTGTAATCGGAGTGGTCTCGCTCTTCAAGGTCTTTTTGGCTTTGGAGAGCTCCAAACAAAAGGGCTTCCTTTGGGAAGCCCTTTTTTATTGTTGAAATGCAGCTGGGTTGGGGTGTTCTGCTTGGCTGCTCAATGCCCCGCAGCAGGAGTTTGTTGAAGACAGGAGCGATGACCAAAACCGGCGCTAGGCGCAGCAGAGGGTGCAACCGTACTGGGGTCAGGCGCTTCCAATCTTGCTGGTTCCCCCGGTAGCGAGGATGGATTTGCCCGATTTTTGTGCCAGATTAACGCCTCACCTGCAGTGCGCCTGGATTCACGATGTTGGTGGGAGTGCCTTTGATGAAATTCACCACATTGTCGAACGCTGCACCAAAATAAAGCTCATAGCTGTCTTGCTCGACATAGCCAATGTGGGGCGTGCAAATGCAGTTCTCCAGCCGCAGCAGAGCATGGCCCTGAAGGATGGGTTCGCTCTCGAATACATCGACTGCGGCCATGCCGGGGCGGCCCCGGTTCAGGGCTGCAATCAGGGCATCGGTCTCAATCAGCTCGGCACGCGAAGTGTTGACCAGCAGGGAGGTGGGCTTCATGCAAGACAGATCTTCGAGTGAGACGATGCCGCGCGTTTCGTCGTTGAGCCGAAGGTGGAGCGAGATCACATCGCATTGCGAGAAAAACTCCTCGCACGTGGTGGCAGCCTGGTACCCATCCGTCAAGGCCTGGGCGCGTGATGCTTCACGCCCCCAAATGCGGACGTTCATTCCAAAAGCACGCCCGTAGCCCGCCACCAATTGGCCAATGCGGCCATAACCCCAGATACCCAGCGTTTTGCCCCGCAGCACGCTGCCAAGGCCAAAATTGGGAGGCATGGATGCCGTCTTCAGCCCTGATTGTTGCCAGGCGCCATGCTTGAGGTTGGAGATGTACTGCGGCAGTCGGCGCATTGCGGCCATGACAAGTGCCCACGTCAGCTCTGCGGGGGCCACGGGTGAGCCTATGCCTTCTGCCACTGCAATCCCACGTTCCGTACAGGCAGCTACATCAATGTGACTGCCGATCTTGCCGGTTTGCGCGATGAGCTTGAGGCGGGGAAGTTTCTCCACCAGTTGACGGGTGATCTGGGTGCGCTCCCGCACGAGCACGATGATGTCAGCGTCTTTGAGGCGGACGGACAGCTGGCCCAGCCCCTTGACGGTGTTGGTGTAGACCTTGGCGGTGTACGCGTCGAGCCGGGATGCGCAGTGAAGCTTGCGGACTGCGTCCTGGTAGTCGTCGAGAATCACAATGTTCATTCCGACATTGTGCCTTGGCCACGCCGGCCGTTTCATACCGGACCGCCTCCTGGCACAGGAAAGGATGGGGCTTTTGGTGACGGAGTGTTGGCGACCTCGACAAGCGCCGTCCACAGCGATCAGGCAGCATCCTCCATATACAAAGCAGTCAATGGATCGCTGGGTGGTGCATGCCTTGGGCTCAACAGGCGTGCAGCGCCGCCTCGGATGCAGCCAGGCGGTCCAGCTCGGCGCACACATCGGCCATGCGGCCGGCGATCACCAGTCGGCCTGAGCCGCCCGATGTGGGGACCCTGCGCAGGACCTTGGCAGCCCTGCCGCCTAAGCCGTCTGCCAATCTGGATGATCCACAGGCAACGCGGGTAGCGGCAGGCGGCGGTATGGACGCCCGGGCATCGGTATTGGTGGCCACAAACCGCGTGGTGGCACCGGTGGGTGGTGTCTGTGGGCTGACCGTAAAGGGCCAGTTGCCTCGCGGTGGACGTTGACTGGGGATGTTGGATGAACGGCGGGGCTTGTCAGCGCCTTCTGATCTGCTCCTGCGGCCCGGGTCCGCGTCATCGGGATGGGAGCGGGGCGCAGGCAGGTCTGCTGCAGACGGCTCCTTGAAGGTGTGGAGCCAATGGGTCAAGGTACGCAGAGTGCTGGAGAGCGCAGAAAAGGTGGTCAAGGCAATTCCCATGTGAAAACTCCGAGGGTCGGGGGTTGGACATAGGCAGGATTGCAAAGTAAACCGGCACCGCAGGGCTGGCGTACCGGTTTTACCAGTGCGCCAAACGCCCGCCACCTGCAGCGCGGCAGCTAACGAACTAATTCATAAGTGCATGCGATGGAGCGCTGTGGCTACATCAGCATGGTGTTGCGGATGAGGCCGACGGCGAGCCCTTCAATCTCAAAGGGTTCGCCGGGCTGTACTACGATGACCGGGTAATCCGGGTTCTCGGGCAGCAGTTCGATGGCGGTCGCAGTACGGCGCAGGCGCTTGACCGTCACATCGTCTCCCAGACGGGCCACGATGATCTGGCCGTTGCGGGCTTCGCGGGTGGACTGCACGGCCAGCAGATCGCCATCCATGATTCCGGCATCGCGCATCGACATACCGCGCACTTTGAGCAGGTAATCGGGCTTGTGATGGAACAGGCTGTTTTCCACACTGTAGGTTTGGTCAACGTGTTCCTGCGCGAGAATGGGCGACCCTGCCGCCACACGTCCCACCAGGGGTAGCACCAGTTGTGAGAGCCCGGGAATCGGCAGGCTGAACTGGTTGCCGCGCGCTGCGTTGATGGAGCGCACGGTGTCACCGCGCAACCGGATGCCACGGGATGTGCCACTGACCAGCTCGATTACGCCTTTGCGCGCCAGCGCCTGGAGATGTTCTTCTGCCGCGTTGGCCGACTTGAACCCCAGTTCGGCAGCGATCTCTGCACGGGTGGGGGGCGCCCCGGTGCGTGCAATGGCCGTCTGGATGAGATCCAGAATCTGTTGCTGGCGGGCAGTGAGTTTCGGGTTGTCGAGCATGGTGGTTTCCGGTGGAGGCGGCTACAGTGATGGACAACTGTTTTTTAATCCAGTAACTGTATTTTTCACCAGTTTTTCGGAGTACGCAAGTGAGTGGGCAAAAAATTGTGGTTTTGGGCACCGGAGGCACCATTGCAGGCACGTCCGCGCAGGCTGGCGACAACATCGGCTACACCGCTGCGCAGGTAGGGGTCGGGCAACTGCTTGCAGCTGTTCCCGGATTGCAGCAGGCCGCGCGGGGCGTGCTGGTGGCGGAGCAGGTGGCCCAGATCGACAGCAAGGACATGGATGGCCAGGTGTGGCAGGCGCTGGCGCTGCGCTGTGCGCACCACCTGGAAGATCCCGAGGTGCGTGGTGTAGTCATTACCCACGGAACCGACACGCTGGAAGAGACGGCGTGGTTTCTGCACGAAGTGCTGGACACCCGCGCGAAACCCGTGGTGCTGACCTGTGCCATGCGCCCGGCCACGGCGCTCACGCCCGATGGGCCTCAGAATCTTCTGGACGCTGTTGCTGTGGCGGTCACGCCCGGCGCACGGGGTGTGCTGGCGGTCGCCGCTGGCGAAATTCATGGGGCACGGCAGGTTCAGAAGGTGCACCCCTACCGGGTGAATGCGTTCAACTCGGGCGAGGCCGGGCCTTTGGGTTGGGTGGAGGAGGGGGCTGTCCGCCTTGTGCAGGATTGGCCCTTGGCGCTTGGTGTTCCAGCATTGAATGCTATTGAAAATGTAGTGAATGCCGCAGCCTGGCCCCGCGTGGAAGTGGTCATCAGCCACGCTGGCGCATCGGGAACCATGGTGGACGCACTGGTGCGGGATGGGGTCCAGGGGCTGGTGGTGGCCTGCACGGGCAATGGCACCATCCACCATGCTCTGGAGGCCGCATTGCTGCGTGCCCAGGAGGCGGGTGTGCGCGTGGTGCGATCCACACGCTGCCCCGAGGGGCAGGTGCTGCCCAAGCCGGGGGACGCATTGCCGGACTCCCAGGGTCTATCTCCCTTGAAGGCCAGGATCTCGCTGATGCTCGAACTGCTGCACTGAGCAACAAGGCCGCCCGATGTTTTTTGCAGCTCTTAAGTCCCATGCGTGGGCTTACCCCGCGCTGGAGGTGGTGCACATCGTGGGCATTGCCTTGCTGCTGGGCAATTTGGTCTTGCTGGAGTTGCGGGTGTTTGGCCGTGGGGCGGCGCTGCCTGTCAAGGACTTGGCGCGGCTCAGCCTGTCGCTGGCGTTGTGTGGTTTTGGCCTGGCAGCGGCGTCGGGCCTCTTGATGTTTGCCACGCAGCCTGCCGAACTGCTCGCCAGCCGCGCATTCACCTTGAAGATGCTGCTGTTAATGCTTGCAGGTTGCAACGCAGCGTGGTTCCATGGGCGGGGTTCGCTGGCTCGCCTGGATGCCCTGGCCCGGGTACAGATGCTGGGTTCCACCGTGATCTGGCTGGCTGTGGTGGTGTGTGGCCGCTGGATTGCTTACCTCTGATCGACATGACAAGGAGAAAACCGATGAGCCTGCAACGCCGCCACGTGCTCCTGGCCGCCACGGCCATTCCCTGGGGCGCGCGTGCCCACCATGGGTGGAGCAGTTTTGACCCCGACCGTCCCATCTACCTGGAAGGCACCGTGCGCAAAGTGCGCTGGCAAAACCCACACGCCGAGCTGGAGCTGGAGACACCTGCCGAACTGAAGCTGCCGGCGGATCTGGCCCAGCGTGCGGTGCCTGCGCAGGCGTCCCCCGTGGATGGCAAGGCCTTGCTGGCCAAGACGGTTTTGCCCACCCGCAAAGACCGCCGCTGGGAGGTGGAGCTGGCGCCCCTGACCCGCATGCAGGCCTGGCAGGTGCAGGAGATCAAACCCGGCACTGCGGTATCGGTGGTGGGCTTTACCCTGCGCGAAGAGAAGGGTGACGCGGTGCTGCGGGCGGAATACCTGTTTGTGGATGGCAAAGCCTACGGCTTACGCTCCAGCCCAGCCTGACCCACCGGTATGGCACGGGTATAGCCACGCGAAAGGCTGGAAGCGGGTTCCCTGCGCCGCATAAAAAAAGCGACGCCCTGCTGCCACGGCGTCGCTGGTTGCCGGGGGCGAAAGCCCCATGCCTTAACTGGCCAGTGCCTGCAGTGCGCGTGCCGTGATCTCGTCCACGCTGCCCGTGCCGCTGATGGCGCGGTACTTGGGGGCCAGCTCGGGTTCGGCCTGGGCCCAATTGCTGTAATAGTCCACCAGGGGGCGCGTCTGGTCGCTGTAGACCTGCAGGCGCTTCTTGACGGTTTCTTCCTTGTCGTCTTCGCGCTGGATCAGCTCTTCGCCCGTCACGTCGTCCTTGCCTTCCACCTTGGG